>JBBREA010000030.1:0-29157 GCA_038203385.1 Acidimicrobiales bacterium
GCGCTTCTTACAATGAGCGGTAGCGGTTGGTTGCCGGTTGCCTACTCCGTGACAGAAGCACTGTCCGTCGAACACTGAGCCTTCATGATGCCGGTTCGAAACAGTGCAGTTGAGCGGGGTTGCCAACTGGGAACCGGCCCACTGCTCCAGAGTGTGATGATGGCGAAGGTCGTCGTCGTCGCTGAAAGGAGCCATTCGTGGCTGACCCTATTCGCGTATCCGGTGCCGTTTCTGGCACTGAGAAGACGCTCACCTTCGAGACCGGCCGGTTCGCTCCGCAGAGTCAAGGAGCAGTCGTTGCCAGCATTGGTGGCGCGCAAGTGCTGACCACGGCGAACGCTGCCAAAGACGTTCGCCCGGGCATGGACTTCTTCCCGCTCACGGTCGACGTCGAAGAGCGTGCCTATGCTGCCGGCAAGATCCCCGGCTCGTTCTTCCGCCGGGAAGGGCGCCCGAGTGAGGAAGCAATCCTCACTTGCCGCCTGACAGACCGTCCGTTGCGTCCGTCGTTTCCCGAAGGATTCCGCAACGAGACGCAGGTAGTCACCACGGTCATCGGTACCGACATGCAGAATCCGCACGACGTGCTCTCGATCAACGCCGCTTCAGCGGCCCTGATGATCTCCGGTATTCCGTTTGATGGTCCGCTCGGCGCCGTGCGCATGGCGTACTCGATCGACGGTGAATGGATCCCGCATCCCACGTACGCAGAAGCGGACGCCGGCACCTTCGAACTCGTCGTCGCCGGGCGCGAACTGGACAACGGCGATGTCGCCGTGATGATGGTCGAAGCTGGTGGCACCGAGAAGAGCTTCTCGTACTACGACGAAGGTGCCCCGAAGGTCGACGAGGCGGTTCTGGCCAGCGGCCTCGAGGCATGCAAGGTGTGGATCAAGGAATCGATCGCACTCCAGCGTCAACTCGTTGCCAGCGTCATCGCCACCCACGGGCCGATCAAGCAGCTCACGTTCACCGCAGTGCTCGATTACACCCCCGAGGTGTTCGCAGCCGTCGAGGGTCTCGTCTCGAGCGAGATCGCCGAGGCCGTGAAGATCGCCGGCAAGTCCGAGCGCAACGCCGCCACCGACGCCGCGTCTGCGAAGGCCGTTGCCGAACTCTGCGCCGAGGGCGCCGACTTCGCCGGTCAGGACAAGGCCGTCAAGGAAGCCGTCCGCAGCCTCACCAAGAAGCTCGTCCGTCGCCGCGTGGTCGAAGAAGGCCTTCGCCTCGATGGCCGAGGCGTCGCCGACCTGCGTCCGATCTCGGCCGAAGTTGGCGTGCTCCCAGCTGCTCATGGTTCCGGCCTGTTCCAGCGTGGCGAGACTCAAGTGCTCAACGTGCTCACCATGGCCATGCCCCGCATGAACCAGATGATCGACTCGTTGTCGCCCAACGACACCAAGCGGTTCCTCCACCACTACAACATGCCGCCGTGGGCCAATGGTGAGACGGGTCGAGTCGGCTCGCCGAAGCGCCGCGAGATCGGTCACGGCGCGCTCGCCGGCCGTGCGGTGCTGCCCGTCGTCCCGAGCCAGGAAGACTTCGCGTACACGCTGCGCCTCGTCTCCGAGGTCATGGCGTCCAACGGTTCCACGTCGATGGCTTCGGTCTGCGCATCGAGCCTTTCGCTCATGGACGCTGGCGTGCCGACACGCGGCGCTGTTGCCGGTATCGCCATGGGTCTGGTGAAAGAGGGCGACAAGTACATCACTCTCACCGACATCCTCGGTGCAGAAGATGCCTTCGGCGACATGGACTTCAAGGTCGCCGGCACCGCCGACGCCATCACCGCGCTGCAGCTCGACACCAAGATCGACGGCATCCCCGCCGACGTGCTCACCGCTGCACTTGCTCAAGCCAAGGTTGCTCGCCTCGAGATCCTCGAAGTGATGAACGCAGCCATCAGCAAGAGCCGTGACGAGGTCGCCGAGACCGCTCCGAAGATCAAGACCATCATCATCCCGATGGACAAGATCGGTGAAGTCATCGGGCCAAAGGGCAAGGTCATCAACACCATTCAGCAAGAGACCGGTGCTGACATCAGCGTCGATGACGACGGCGCCCAAGGCTTCGTCACCATCGGTGCAGTCGAAGCATGGCGCATGGAAGAAGCCATGGCCGCCGTGTTGGCCATCGTGGACCCGCCCAAGGCAGAGATCGGCAAGGTCTACATGGGCCGCGTCGTCAACATGACCAAGTTTGGCGCGTTCGTCAACATCCTGCCCGGCCGCGACGGCCTGGTGCACATCTCGAAGCTGGGCCGCGGCAAGCGGATCAACGCAGTGGAAGACGTGCTCGAACTCGGCCAGGAAATCGAAGTCATGGTCGAAGAAATCGACGACCGTGGCAAGGTCAGCCTCACCCTCGCGGGCGAGGCGCCAGCAGCAGCCGAAGGCGACGACACGTCGACCGAGGCCGCAGCCGAGCCACGCGAGAGCCGCAACAACGATCGCGGCGGACGTAACGATCGCAACAATGATCGTGGTGACCGGGCTCCTCGTGAGCGCAGCGAGCGGTCAACACCTGCCGCCAGCGTCGTCAGCGACGTCGAGGTCGTATCGTTCGAGGATTCCTTCGATGCTGAACTCGCCGGAGAAATCGGCGACCTTGGCCCGGCTTCCGAGCGTCGCCCCGACGACGACGGTGGCAGCCGTGACGGTGGCCGTGGTGGCCGTCGTCGCCATCGCTGAGCAAATACCGAACGGCTGGCGCCACCCGCCAGCAGTGAACTGACAACCGTCCCGCACCCTGCCGATTCAGGCGGGTGGCGGGATGGTTGCGCATTCCGGGCGTGGTGGGCCCTGCGCGCTGTGCCTGAGGCCTGGTGTTGCTGATTGAATAGGGCGTCACATGACGGAACAGATTGTCCAACTGTCGTCGGGCCTCACGGTCGCCGTGGAGTCCATGGCGCACACGAGAACGGTCTCGATCGGAGCGTTCGTGCGGGTGGGCGGGCGCCACGACCCAGCTGAGTACGCAGGCCTCGCCCACTTCCTCGAACACCTACTCTTCAAGGGCACAGCGTCGCGTTCTGCGATCGAGATCTCCCAAGCGATCGATCGCGTCGGAGGCGACATCAACGCCTACACGGCCAAGGAGTACACGGCGTACTACTGCCGCCTTCCTGCACGTCACGCCGACGTAGGCATCGAGTTGCTCGGCGATCTCCTCACGGCGCCCGCAATCCGTGCCACCGACGTGGAGAGCGAGCGACACGTCATCCTCGACGAGATGGCGATGGACGACGAGAGCCCCGATGACGTGATCCATCAAGCGTTTGCGAAGGCGATGTTCCCAGGTCATGCTCTGGGTTGGGAGACCGCAGGCGATCGAGACACCGTCACCGCAATCGATCAGCACACTGTGCGCGAGTGGTTCACGAACCGGTACCGCACCGAGAACACGGTGGTGTCCATCGCAGGCGCCGTTGATGCCGACGACGTCATCGACCGAATCGCGAAAGCGTTCGACTCGATGCCGGAAGGGGACGGCAGTATTGCAGCCCAGCCGGCTGGGCCGATGGGATCGAGCATTGCTCTCGCCGACGAGACCGAACAGACACACCTCTTGGTCGGTGGGCGGTCGCTGCATCGAACCGACGCCGGGCGCGAAGCACTCGACGTGGTGAACCACGTCTTGGGCGGTGGTTTGTCGAGCCGGTTGTTCGATGAGATTCGTGAACGCCGCGGGCTCGCCTATTCGGTGTTCTCGACCTCGGCCTCTTACGAAGATGTGGGAGCTTGGTCGGTCTACGCCGGGTCTATGCCGGAACATGCAGGTGAGGTGGCCTCGATCGTGCGCTACGAACTCGACCGGCTCATCGAGGGTGGCATCACCCAGGACGAACTCGCAATTGCTCAGGGATACCTCACCGGGTCGTACGAAATGGGCCTCGAAGATTCGGGTGCACGCATGTCTCGCATGGGGGGCCAACTCACCCTGCTCGGCCGACTGGTGGGAATAGAAGACCAGCTCGACCGTTGGTCTGCGGTGTCGTTGGACGACACCCGTCGAGTGATCGAGCGCGTGTACGGTGCCGCTGCGCCGATCACGGTCACGCTCGGCCCCGTGTAGATCACCGCTTCTCCGCGCTCCGCAGGCTGAGCCGGTGATGTGTCAGCTGGTGAGGTCAGTTGGCCGTCGTCAACGGCACTGCCCAAACAGCGCTCGTTCCGCCACTCTCGCCGTTGCGGGTGGCGAACGAGCCGCCGTGTTGGGCTGCGCGATGAGCCAGGTTGACCCGCCCGCGACCAGGCGGACCATCGGCGGCTGATCCCACCCCATCGTCGATGATCAACACCGTGACGCCGTCGCCCCCGGCATGCACGAGCACCTCGACCGAACTCGCAACGGCATGCTTGGCCACATTACTGAGCGATTCGCGCACGACCGCGACGATGTCGTCGCCGAGCGATTCGGTGACCGCGGTGTCGACAGGTCCCACGAATCGCACAACCGGCTCGAAGCCGAGCGGTCTCGCGTAATCGGCGCAGACATCGAGTACGCGGTGCCGCAGCGAGAATCCAGTCGCCTCCGCCGTGCGTAGCTCGAAAATCGCGGCGCGTATGTCGCGCACCGTGGTGTCTAGATCGTCGACGGCTTGTGAGAGCCGCTCTCGGGCACTGGGATCTTCAATCAGCCGAATGGTCGTTTGCAGGCTCAGACCTATGGCGAACAGTCGTTGAATGACGGTGTCATGCAGGTCGCGCGCGATGCGCTCTCGGTCGGCAATGGTGGCGTACTCGGCCACTTTGGCGTGGAGCCGCGCATTCTGAATGGCGACTCCGGCGGCCGAAGCGAGGCCTACGGCGAGCTCGACATCGGCCTCGTCGAACGGCGTACCGTCGATCTTGTCGCAGAGGTACAAGTTGCCGAACACTTCCCCGCGCACGGCAATCGGCACGCCGAGAAACGAGGTCATTTTCGGATGACCCGGCGGGAATCCGAAGCTGTCGGGATGGAGTGTGAGGTTGGGGAGTCGCAGAGGCTTCGGCTCAACGATCAGGAGGCCGAGAATGCCGTGCCCTTCGGGAAGGGAACCGATCGTGGCGTGCTGCTGAGCGTCGATGCCGACGGTGAGGAAGTCGACCAGGCGGGTTCGCGTCTCGTCGAGCACACCCAACGCGCCGTACTTCGCACCCACGAGTTCCGTGGAGGTCCGTACGATCGTGTCGAGCACTGCGTGAACATCCAGTTCGGACCCGACTGCAAGAACACTGGCCAAGAGTCGCCGCAACTGACCCGGATCAGCGTGGGACACCATGTCCATGATCGTAGGCCAAGACGGCGAGCCGGAGTCAGTGGCAGCCAGGCGGTGCGCCTCATATGCGAGACTCGCTGAGTGAACATTCGGATCTTTCTCGTCGACGACCACGAGGTGGTCCGTCGCGGCGTGCGCGAACTCCTCGAAGCGGAAGACGACTTCGAGGTGGTGGGCGAGGCAGGAAACGTCGAGGAAGCTCTCCGCCGGGTTCCGGCTCTCGAACCGGATGTGGCGGTGCTCGATGTTCGGCTTCCCGATGGCAACGGCGTGGAACTGTGCCGAGATCTGTTGGCGATGCAACCCACCCTTGCCTGCCTCATGCTCACCTCGTTCGACGATGACGAAGCGTTGTTCGATGCGATCATCGCCGGCGCTGCTGGGTACATCCTCAAGCAAGTGCGAGGGCACGACATCGTTGACGCCGTGCGGCAGGTGGGCGCCGGGCGGTCGTTGCTCGACCCACGGCTCACTGCCAAGGTGCTCGAGCGGGTGCGCCGCGGACCTGAAGAAGATCCGAGGTTGGCGACCCTCAGCCCGCAAGAGCGGCGGATTCTCGAGTACTTGGCAGAGGGCAAAACCAATCGGCAGATTGCCGCTGACATGTTTCTAGCCGAGAAGACTGTCAAGAACTATGTGAGCAATCTGCTCGCCAAGCTCGGCATGCATCGCCGTACGGAGGCGGCCGTGTACGCAGCACGGCAGGCGGAGCGCCGGCGCCACACCGATCGCGCCCACACCGACTGAACCCACGACTGAACCCACGACTGAACCCACACCGACTGAACTCGGACCGGCTGACCCGGTCGGGTGTGGCGATTCTCAAATGGTCGCGGGTTCTCGACGGCGACCGGTGACGAGTTCAGCCCGGAGTTCGATGAGCGTCGCTGTCTCGCCAGGGAGATCAGAGGTCTCGGCATACACCGAGAGGTGTCCGACGATCGCAACGCTCCACGAATCGGCTCCAACACCGCCAGAGTCGGTCTGGAAGCACACCACCTGTGCGCGTCGGGCGGCGTTCAGCAGTGCGCCATCGCCCACCTCGAAGATGAGCGGTTCGCTGGGTGTGCCCAACGCCACGGGCACCACCACGGGCAAGGCGCAATGGGTGAAGGCGATGCGGCCGACCGACGCCGTGGAAACCAACTGAGCACACGATGCGCCGTTGAGCGTGAGCCACCCCTGGTCTACCCAGTCGTGTGGATGCCAGCCGAACTGCGCCCACTGGTCGTCGTCACGGCCATGCTCGCGATCGTCACCTGGGTCCACTTCACGAGCGTCTCCCGACTGTCGCGCCTTGCATAGGGCCGAAGGGCCCCTGTGGTAAGGGATCGGGCCTTAGGTCTCTGGTTGGTAGGGGACAACGGCCCTATCCGTGCTGTCTGTGGCTGCTAGGCAAGACGTATGACCGATGTAGACCTTCGCGCCGACGGCGATTCTGGCCCCGAGCACGCCCCCGACGCCTACGTCGAGCCGACCGCTGAACCGCGCAATTCGGACTCGATGTTCTTCTCCTTCCTTGCGTTTCTGTTGGCCGGCGCTGCCCTTGTGTTCGCTGGTTACGTGCTCATGACCTCCGACGGCGAAGGAACTGCGGCGGCCGCGCCTGGTGCCGAACAAGTCGTCGTGGACATCAGCTTGACCGAGTTCGCCATCACCCCGGCCATGCCCACCGTTTCCGCAGGCTCGAACGTCACGTTGCGCGTCACGAACAATGGCACCATGGCGCACAACCTGGTGTTCCGTGAATCGGGAGAGTCCACTGGTGACCTGCAGCCTGGTGAGACTGCAACGATCGAACTGTCGAACGTGCAGGCCGGTGACAAAGACTTCCTCTGCACCATCGTCGGACACGAGGGATCAGGCATGGTTGGCATGTTGATGGTCGTCGATGGAGAGGTGCCGGCGGGCAGCGAATCCGCAGACATGGGCGCTGACATGACGTGGGAAGAGATGGACGCCGCCATGGAAGAACGCGCGCTCCGCTTCGTCAACGAAGAGAAGACCGAGTTCGGTGGACAGCCGCTCGAACCCACGATCCTGGCTGACGGTACCAAGCAGTTCGAGTTGACGGCATCAATCGTCGACTGGGAGACCGAGCCCGGCAAGATCGTGAAGGCGTGGGCGTACAACGGCATGGTGCCCGGGCCGGAGATGCAGGTCGACGTTGGCGACAACGTCGAAATCGTCCTCCACAACGAGTTGCCGGAATCGACGACGATTCACATGCACGGTGTCCTCGTACCGAACTCGATGGACGGGGTGGACCCGTACACGCAGTCTCCGATTCCTCCCGGCGAGTCGTTCACCTATGCGTTCACGGCGCGGGAACCAGCGGTGGGCATGTACCACTCTCACCACAACGCTCAAGTGCAGGTTCCCAACGGATTGGCGGGCGCGTTTCTGATCGGCGAGATGCCGATACCTGAAAAGCTGGTCGCAGAGGGCTATACCCAGGTGGACCAACAGGTGACCATGGTGCTCAACGATGCGGGCACCATCGGCCTCTCCTTGAACGGCAAGAGTTTCCCCGCCACCCAGGCGTACACCGCGAAGGTCGGCGAGACGATGCTGGTGCACTACTACAACGAGGGTCTGATGGCTCACCCGATGCACCTGCACCAGCCGATCGGTTGGATCATCGCCAAGGATGGCGTTCCACTCGAGGTGCCGATGCCCTCCGACACGATCAACGTCGCTCCTGGTGAGCGATTCACGGTGATCTACAAGTTCACAGACCCCGGCGTGTGGGCCTGGCATTGCCACATTCTCAATCACGCCGAAGGAACGCAAGGAATGTTCGGCATGGTCACTGCGGTGATCGTCGAGGAGTAGCAGTCCGGCTACGGTGCCGCCATGACACAAGTCGTCCGGGTAGGCGTCAACGGAGCAGCGGGCCGCATGGGCTCCACAGTGTGTGCGGCGGTCCACGCTGCAGATGGCCTCGAGCTTGTGGCCGCTGTCGACGTTCGTGCTGCAGGTGATCTCATCGAAGGACTCGTGGTTGCCGCCGCCGAACTGAGGGCGTTCGCAGACGCCGAGTGCGATGTGGTGGTCGACTTCACGGTGGCCGAGGGAGCGCGCACCACGCTTCCCTGGTTGGCGATGCACGGCATCCACGCCGTCGTCGGCACCACGGGCTTCTCCGACGACGACCTCGACAAGATTCGGGTCGCTTTCGGTGACGGCAAGGCGAACTGCCTCATCGCTCCGAACTTTGCGATTTCCGCAGTACTCATGATGCGCTTCGCAGAACTTGCGGCGCCGTTTTTCGACACCGCCGAGATCATCGAGTACCACCACAACTCCAAGGTCGACGCGCCGTCTGGCACAGCGATGACCACAGCGGCTCGAATGGGTGCTGCCCGAGGCGGGGCTGCCTGGGCGACGGATCCCACCACCGACGAAGTGCTCGCTGGCGCCCGTGGCGGAGTAGACGAGTCGGGCATTCGAGTCCACAGTGTTCGCATGCACGGCATGACCGCTCATCAAGAAGTGCTGCTTGGCGCCTTGGGTCAGTCACTCACCATTCGCCAAGACAGCTATGACCGCGACAGCTTCATGCCTGGGGTCGTGCTGGCCTGCAAGAAGATCGCCGAGCACCCAGGTGTCGTGATCGGTCTCGACCAGTACCTCGGGTTCTGACCAGGGCTTCTGACCGGGCGAGCCGATCGACGAGGTTCTCACGCATCCTCGTCGTACACGCCGCCCGGTAGCAGGTCTCTCCACGACTCGATGGCACGGCTGGCCAGGTGGTCCAGCAACACCGCCGCGCCCACGGTCGGCGCCGCGATCACGATGAGCGACAGGTCGCCGATCATCTCTGGAACCAGGAAGATTGCGGTGAGCGGAGACCTGATCCCCACCGCGACTCCGACGATCATGGCCACCACCACGCCGTCCCATCGGCTGCCCGGAAGCTCGACACCAATCCGTTCGACCATCTCGAACGTCACCAGCGCCCAGCCGCCTGCGATCGCAATGCTCGGGGCGATCGCCCCACCGGCGGCGCCAGTGCCGAGCGACGCCGTCGTCGCAATGAGGCGCACCAGCGCCATGCTCAGCCCGATGCGCACGGCAGGATGCTCGGCGGCGATTCGAACGGCCTCCATGCCGTTGCCCGCTGATGTCCGATCCGCGACGACACAGATGGTGCCCACGGCTGCGAACACCGCGACCAGCGCACGCTCATGCCCGAGCCGCTTCGTGAGACGCTCGACAGTGATTCGGCTCCGCAATTCGAAGAACAGCCGAGCTCCAACGACCGCTGGAACCAGTGCCACCAGACCGAGCACGATCATGCCCGTGCGGGAACCATTGGTACGGGGGAAGATGGCGTGACCGTCGAGTAGACGAACGGCCACAATGTGACCTACGAGCGCTCCGACCGCGGCATAGCCGACGCTTCTCCAATGGCGACGCACGCCAAGGTGTTCCTCGACGTACAGCACTCCAGCGATCGGAGCGTGGTAGGCGGTGGCGAACGCGGCGACGATGCCAGCGGTGGCGAGGCTCGGTGAGAAACGCCCATGACGCCCAGCGACGGTGCCCAACCCGCCACCAAGCTCGATGATGGCCGACTCGCGCCCGATCGCCACCAGTCCAGCGCTCACCGCCCAGGTGCCAGACGAGCGAACCGCGGTCGAGCGAATCGACGGGCCATCGCTTTCGCCCCTGGCAGCCGCCGCGATGTGGTGCAAGCCGGTCTGCCCAGAGCCGAACTTCCGGGCGGCGCGTGCTGCGAACGCGGCGTACAGCAGGGTCCCGGCAACACTTACCAGAACGACCCACCAAGCTGCGGCCCTCGCCGCCGAGATCGGTTCACCTGCTCCGTGGAGTTGTTCCAGCACCCACTCGGCGCTGCGCTGGAACACGCTCGCAAGAACGGCGGCGGCAGCCGCTACCGCGACCACGAGCGCTGCGCCGCGCGCCTCGACCGCCCATCCAGCGCTACCAAGCGGAAATGCGTCGGCGTCACGTGGAATTGTTCTCCACGGGCGCGACTCAGCTGACACGCCCATCATTCAAGCTGGCCCGAACCAGGCAGCCGCATGACGATTGGGGTCAGGTCCAGCCGACCCTCGACTACAGCTTGAAGCTGCGGCCGCGTCGCAAGTTCCCGCCCACCGTGAGCACGACGAGACCGATCGACAACGCAGTGAGCGGCCACTGGTACTTGCCGATGAAGTCGAGCACCGTGCCGATCTGATCTTCGAATGCTTTGCCGATGTACCAGTACAACGCCAGCCGCCCGACAATGCCGATGGTGAGCAGCACCGCCAGGCGCATTGGATGCGTGCGTCGGATACCGGTGATCGCCGCGACGATGTTCGACCCGCTGAACCACGGCACGATGAGCCAATCGACCTTGTCGAATCCCGCCTGCATCGTGACGATGGTCTCGGGTGTGAAACCGAGGTACTGACCAAACCAGTCCAGCACCCGATCTCCATACGCCCGACCGATCAAATGGCACACCACGAACGCGAGAGCGAGCCGGAGGCCAGCGATCAGCGCATATGACCACCAGGAGATTCCGCCCCCGACGACCAGCAAGAGATGGCGAATGCGTGCATTGAGTGCGATCAGACCCTCTGGGTTGGAGTTCGCCCACGTCGGCGCCACACCGGTTGCGACGTATCCGCACACGACCAAGGCGACGAACGCCGCCACCGCGATGAGCCCCCATGCGGGGACCGGCGGGTCCGCGGTGACGGTCTCACTTGCGTGGCCGACTGCCTCGATATTGTCGACTGGCCGGGTGGGACCATTGTCTTCAGAAGGTGGGGGTTCGGGAGTGCTCACTTGGGCGGCAACCGTAGCCGTGGATCGCGTGGGTCGTGCTCGCGCCGACCGTGCACGGTTCATGTTTGAAAGCTACGGTCTCGACCATGCAGGGACTGATGCAGGACGTACCACTCACCATTGCCCATATCTTCAATCGGGCAGAGCGGTATTTCCCGCACAAAGGCGTGGTCACCGCCACCGGAGCGGGCCGGGAACGTACCACCTATGGCGAGTGGGCCGATCGCACGCGCCGTGTCGCAAGCGTGCTTGATCAACTCGAAATTTCCGAATCCGGTCGCGTCGCCACGTTCGCCTGGAACACCGCCCGCCACCTCGAGTTGTACTTCGCTGTTCCGTGTTCGGGACGCGTCTTGCACACGCTCAACTTGCGGTTGTTCCCGGACCAGCTCACGTACATCGTGAATCACGCCGACGACGAGGTGATCTTCGTCGACCGATCACTCTTGGCGCTGCTCGCACCTCGGCTCGAGACGTTCGAACGCGTGAAGCATCTCGTCGTGATGGACGACGGCGTCGGCGCCATTCCCGACAATCTGAATGGTCACGAGCTCCTCGATTACGAAGCATTGCTGGCGGCAGCCGAGCCCGCAGAGTTCCACGATGTCGACGAAAATCGTGCTGCGAGCATGTGTTACACCAGCGGCACGACAGGCAACCCCAAGGGCGTGGTGTACTCCCACCGCAGCACCTACCTGCACACCATGGGTGTGCTCACGGTCGATTCGTTGGGCGCACGCGAAAGTGACGTCATTTTGCCAGTGGTGCCGATGTTCCACGCCAATGCATGGGGCTTGGCTCACGCCGCTGTTGCATCTGGCGCAGGCTTGGTCATGCCGGGGCCGGACCTGTCTGGCAAGGCGATCGCGAATCTGATCGTGGAAGAAGGGGTCACCGTCGCGGCTGGCGTGCCAACGATCTGGATGCAGGTGCTGCCCGAGTTGAAGGGCCGCGACACCAGTTCCTTGCGCACCATTCCCTGCGGTGGCTCGGCAGTGCCGCGTGCACTGTCCGAGGGGTACCGCGAGGTGGTCGGGTTGCCAATCATGCAGGCGTGGGGCATGACCGAGACCAGCCCGGTCGCATCAGCCATGAACATCGACAGTGACGAAGTGGGTCTGTCGATTGACGAGAAGGCAGACCTGCGAACCATGGCCGGGCGCACCGTGTACGGCGTGGACATGCGTGTGGTCGACCCCGACACGCAGGAATCCATCGTCTGGGACGGAGTGACGAGCGGCGAACTGCAGTGCCGCGGACCTTGGATCGCCTCCTCGTACTACAACGACGATCGGGCCGGCGACAGCTTCACCGCTGATGGATGGTTGCGTACCGGAGACGTCGCCTCTGTCGATTCGCGTGGCCGAATCCGTCTGGTCGATCGTACGAAGGATCTCATCAAGTCCGGCGGTGAGTGGATCTCCTCGGTGGAGATCGAGAATGAGTTGATGGCCCATCCCAAGATTGCCGAAGCGGCCGTCATCGGGGTGCCCCATGCCCGCTGGTCCGAGCGGCCGCTGGCGTGTGTGGTTCTGGTGGCCGGTGAGACGCTCACCAAAGAAGAGGTGATCGACTTCATTTCCATCAAGGTGGCCAAATGGCAGGTCCCTGACGACGTGGTGTTCATCCCCGAGGTGCCCAAGACCAGCGTGGGCAAGTTCTCGAAGAAGACGTTGCGTGACCAGTTCGCCGACTATGCCCTACCTGGCGACGAGTGACTGCTTTGGCCCGACGGCATTCGCGCTGATTCTGCGGGACCAGGTGTGCTCGTCACACGGCACACTCCTGTGGTGCAAATGAATCGCCGTGTTGGCATCACGATCACTGCGGGCCTCATTGCGATGACGGCTTGCGGTGACGACGCTCCGGACCAGGTGTCTCGGGCTGAACGCGCTGCGGCCCTCGCAGCGGAGTATCGGTCTGGAACCACGGTGCCTGCCGAGTCGGAGTCATCCGCAGCGACCGCACCCGAGTCGGCATCGGCAGCAACCGTGGCGGTGGGCACCGATCCGGTCGTCGCAGCAACGCCGACCGGCGTGGTGGTGCCGGTGATCGCGCTCGACAACTCGTTTCGACCTGAGCAACTCATCATTCAGGTGGGCGACGAAGTGCTGTGGGAGAACAACGGCCGAAATGATCACAACATCTTGAACGTCGAGAGCGCTGATGAGGGCTTCGAGGCCGACGGGGCGTGGGGTATCGAGGTAACAGCATTCCAACCCGGTGACGTGTTCTCGCACGTCTTCACCGAGCCAGGGAACTATCACTACTTCTGCACCATTCACGGCAACACTGAAGTAGGTATGGTCGGCACGATCATCGTCGAGGCGTGAGCGTGAGCCTGCAACCATTGGCGGGCGGACGAACCTTCGATTTCCAACGACACGAATTAGGGGACCATCAGAGATGAAACATCGACTGATCGCAGCAGTCGCTGCACTCGCAATCACTCTCGCCGCTTGCGGTGGCGACGACGAGTCTGCAGACACCGGCGCTGCAAACACCAATGGAGCGTCGACGACGCAGACCGAGCCGGCCGACACCACTGCAGCACCTGCCACGACGAACGAGGAGTCGTCCGAGACCACCAACGTCGAGGCGCCCGAGGCCACTGCCACAGAAGCGGTACCTACGACCAGCGCGTCTGCCGACGGTGTGCTCGACGTCCCTGCGGACTTCGACTCCATCCAAAAAGCCGTCGACGCTGCGGCTCCCGGTGACCTCATCCTCATCGCGCCCGGCACGTACAACGAAGCTGTCGACGTAGGCACCGACGAGTTGACCATCCGCGGACTCGATCGCGACTCGGTCATCCTCGACGGAGAATTCGAACTCGACAACGCAATCCGGGTGCTCGGTGCCCAAGACGTCGCCGTCGAGAACCTCACCACCATCAACTACACCAACAACGGTGTGTTCTGGGTGGGAGCGACCGGCTACCGGGCGTCGTACATCACGACCTACCGCACCGGCGATTACGGCATCTACGCGTTCGACTCCACGAACGGACTCATCGAGAACTCGCACACCGTCGGCAGCCGCGACGCCGGCGTGTACATCGGCCAGTGCTACCCGTGCGATGCCGTCATGCGAAACGTCGAATCCAACAACAACGGTCTCGGCTATTCGGGAACGAACTCGGGCGGAAACTTGCTCATCATCAACTCCACGTTCCACAACAACCGGGCTGGCGTGGTGCCCAACTCGGGCAGCTACGAACTGTGCTACCCGGAACGGGAAACCACGATCGTCGGCAACTTGGTCTACGACAACAACCAAACCGACACTCCCGCCATCGACGTCGCCCTGCTCGCACAAGGCAACGGGATCCTCGTCGCCGGCGGCATCAACAACGTGATCGAGCGAAACCGGGTAGACAACCACAACCGCACCGGCATCGGCCTCGTACCGTTCCTCGAAGAGTTCCCGAACGACGATCTGCCGACCGAAGACGAGTGGGCCACACCGTGCTCGGCGCAGAAGAACGAGATCGCTGTCGTTCCCGACGGAGCGCTGCTGTGGGACTCGATCGGCAATCGAGTGTTTGGCAACGTGGTCACGAACAGCCGCGAGGCAGATATTGCGGTGGCCTCGGCCGGCGGCGACATTTCGACATTCCGCAACTGCTTCGGCGCCAACGAGTTCACCACCACTGCGCCGACCGATCTACAGGTGCTTGCACCGTGCGATGGCGAGAGCAACGGGGGCGACTGGACCGCCGGCGACTTGAATGTGGCGCGATGGATCGGTGAGCAATCTGACCTTCCGGATGAGGTCGACTGGCGCGAGGCGCCGCTGCCAGAGATCGGCACCCATGACAACATGCCCGACGCCGCAACCGCGTCGCCCACCGCCGCCGTCGGCATGCCCCCCACGGTCGACCTCGCCGCCATCGAGATTCCTGAACTCCCGTAACGTGCCCGGAGAACGAAGAATGACGAAGGGGGTCAGACACCTCTCGTCAGGCGTTGCCCTATCGGGGTGTGCTGTCGTCTTGGCGACCGTGCTGGTTGGCTGTGGAGCGAGCGGTGGGGAGACTGCGGCTCCCGTCGAGCCGTTCACTGCGCCAGACAGCGTCCGTGTCGGGCCGCAGGGCGCCGAGGGACAGTTCGCGGTCGACTGCGGGTTCGACCGCTTCCTTGCTGATGACCCGATCGTCCACCCGGGCGCTGCAGGTTCGAGCCACCTGCACCAGTTCTTCGGCGCGGTGGGGGTGCACGCGTCGTCGACGTACGACGAGTTGGTGGGCGGCGAGACGACGTGCGAGCAACGACTCGACACGGCGTCGTACTGGACGCCGGTGCTGCTCGACGCTGACTTCGAACCGATCAAGCCACTGATGTCAACCGCCTACTATCGCGTCGCCGAGGGAGTCGACCCGAGCGTCGTCGTGCCGTACCCGGCCGACTTCATGGCCGTCGCGGGAGATCACACCGCCATCGACCCACAGCCGCTGTCCGTGGTGGCGTGGAGTTGCGACACCGGTTCGGTTCGGTCGGCCACGCCGCCGGACTGCACAGCAGGTACGACGCTGCGACTGATGATCACCTTCGAGGATTGTTGGGATGGGGAGCACCTCCGCAGCCCCATCGACTCCGAGCCGGCGCGCCACGTGGCCTACAGCGCTGCCGGTGCTTGCCCTGACACTCACCCGGTGCACATTCCGCAGCTCCAGTTGGCAGTGACATTCCGGGCCGTCCTGCCGGAAGACCTGTCGTTGTCATCGGGGAGCATCTTGTCCGGCCACGCCGACTTCTGGAATGCCTGGCAGCAAGACAAGCTCGAACGGGAGGTCACCTCGTGCTTGCACCTGAACCTGCCCTGCAAGATAACCGGCTCACCAAGATCCCTGGAAGGCGACAGGTAACGCCGCAAGGAGTGGTTTGTGTCAGACACAAACCACTCCTTTCTCGTGTGATCTGAGTCACCTACGCGCTTGACAATGAGACGGTTTCTGTCTTATCGTCTCACTCGTGACCGACGCATCCCTTGAGACGCGCATCCTCGATGCGGTGGAGCGCTGTGTCAATCAATGGGGTTTCACGAAAGTCACGATCGACGACGTCGTTGCTGAAAGTGGGGTGTCGAGGGCAACGCTGTACCGCGTTTTCCCTGGTGGTCGAGACGTCGTGTTCGAAGCGCTGCGGGTGCGGCGACTCGACAATTTCTTCAGCGTGCTCACCGCACAGGTCGAGGGTGCCGTGGATCTGCTCGACGTGGTCGTCCGTGCGGTGGTGGCGGCCACGCTCGAACTGCGTGCCGACGACCAACTCGCAGCGATGCTCGCCAGCGAACCTGGGGAAACGCTCGGTCAGCTCACCGTCGAGGGCTTCCCCCGGATCGTCCGTATGGCCAACGTCACCTTGACGCCGTACGTCACCCGGTTCGTCCCCGCTCCGACGGCACAGCGACTCATCGATGTGCTCTCTCGGCTCACCATCTCCTACTTCCTGGCGCCCAGCGCCGACGTGGATTTCGGGCACACCGAACAAGCTCGGGGCTTCTTGCGTCCGGTTGTTCGAGTGCTCACCGAACCCTCAGCCGAACCACCCCTGTCACCCGTCTCGTCACACTAGGAGTCAGTCATGTCTGCCACCCACGCAAGCCACGAAACCATCATCGGTCGAGCCGAGATCAACGACATCGAGGCGATCCTCTCGGTGCCACCGACTGACCCGAACGAAATCCACCATCGCGTGACAGACAACGCTCCGGCGATCTTCACGTGGGACTACTCGCTCGCTCGCCCGCAGTTGCGCAAGCTGTACGAGAAGGCCAAGACGGGCCAGTGGAACGCCACGCTCGATCTCGACTGGACCATCGACGTCGATTTGGAACGGGTCATATCTGCCGACCAGGCGGCTATGTCGTCCGGTTTCACCCCTGAGCACTATGTAGGCACACCAGTCCAGAAGTGGGGCGACAAAGAGTGGCTCAACTTCGGTATCGACCAGCGGCGCTGGCTGCTGTCCCAGTTCCTGCATGGCGAACAAGGCGCTCTGCTGTGCACCGCCAAAATCGTGGAAACCGTGCCGTGGTACGACGCCAAGTTGTACGCGTCGACCCAGACGATGGACGAAGCGCGGCACGTGGAAGTGTTCCACCGCTATATCGACGAGAAGATGGGTGGAGGGTTCGCAGTCAACCCGCACTTGCGCATGTTGCTCGACGACATCATCGAAGACTCACGTTGGGACATGACGTATCTCGGCATGCAGATCATGGTCGAGGGGCTGGCGCTGGCTGCCTTCGGCTTCCTGCATCAGATGACCGAAGAGCCGCTGTTGAAAAAGTTGCTCCGCTACGTGATGAGCGACGAGGCCCGCCACGTGGCGTTCGGCGTGCTCAGCCTCAAAGAGGTCTATGACGGCATGACCGATCACGAGATGAAGGATCGCCAAGAGTTCGCGTTCGAAGCGGCGATCCGTATGCGTGACCGCTTCCTGTCGCAGGAAGTGTGGGAACGCCACGGGGTCAACCCGCGCGACGTGATCCCGCTCATGATCAACGACCCCACCCGCGAGATCTTCCAACAGATGCTCTTTTCGAAGATCGTTCCGAACTGTAAGAAGCTGGGGTTGCTCGATCGCAACGACCAGTGGTTGCGCCGGCGTTTCGAAGAAATGAGTGTCATTCAGTTCGAAGACTGGGAAGACACCGGCTCGGAGTACATCAAGTTCGAACTGGGTGATGCCGACGGTTCTGAAGCCGCCGAGTTGCGCAAAGCCCAGCCGGTGGCCGGCGCCTAGCAAACCTTGCCGGCCGCCTGTTACGGGCGTCGGGCAACCAGATCGATTTCTACGAGAGCTCCAACCGCCAGCCCTGTGACGCCAATACAAGTGCGCGCTGGCAACTTGCCGGGTTCCCAGAATGCTTGGTAGGCGACGTTCATCGCGGCGAAGTCGCGCTCGAACTCGGTGAGATAGACCCGGGCGAACGTGACGTTTGCGAGCGCCAGGTCGATCCCTGCCAGCACCAACACCAGGTTCTGCATCACCCGGTCGGTCTGGGCGGTGATGCCGGTCGGTAGTGGAGCGTCGGGAGCAGATGGGTCGGTGGGCATCTGACCGGTGACGAACACCCAGCCGTCAGCCTCCACGGCGTGTGAGAAGGGGGCGACGGGGCGTGGTCCGCCAGTGATCATGTGATGAATCGGCAGATGTTCCATCGCGTCACCGTAGCGAGCTCACTCTTGCGGCGCATATAGACAAGTGCAATACAAGTTGCTACGCTGTTGGCATGGCAGGAGACGGCTGGGATCCGCAGCAGTACGAACGATTCAAGGCCCAGCGTTCGCAGCCGTTCTGGGATCTTGTTGCAATGATCCGGCCCGGCCGCATCGAGCGAGCGGTCGATCTGGGTTGTGGCACCGGTGAGCTGACCAGCGAGGCAGCGACACAACTCGGCGTGGAGGCGATGCTCGGCATCGACAACTCGCCAGCGATGTTGGCCGAGGCGCAACGACACGCTCGCTCCGGCCTGGTGTTTGCTGCCGACGAAATCGCGACCTGGTCGTCGGCGGCCGACCACGACCTGGTGCTGGCAAACGCCTCGCTGCAATGGGTGCCGGACCACGAATCGGTGCTCGCTCGCTGGGTGGCTGGCCTTCGGCCTGGTGGACAATTGGCAGTGCAGGTTCCGGCCAACAGCGACCACGCGTCGCATCTGGCGAGTGTGTCGGTGGCACATACCGAGCCGTATCTGTCAGCGATGAATGGCGTACCGCCGTCTGACCCGGTGGCCGACAACGTCCTCGCCCCAGAGGCGTACGCCGAGCTGCTGTACACGCTCGGCTTCACCGAGCCGAACGTGCGACTACAGGTGTACCCGCACGTGATGCCATCGACCGCGTCGGTGGTGGAGTGGACAAAGGGCACGTCGATGACACGCTTCTTCAAGGTGCTACCCGGCGAACTCCACGCGCCGTTCGTCGACGACTACCGAGCCGAGTTGATCCGACGTGTCGGTGATCAATGCCCGTATTTGTTTGCGTTCAAGAGAGTCCTCCTGCACGGCCAGCTCAACTGAGCCGTGGTCACTCAGGTGTGACGTACGCGGCGGTGAGGCCACCGTCGACCAGCATGTTCGCGCCGGTGACATAGCTCGCTTCATCTGAGGCCAAGAACGCGGCCACGTTCGCCATCTCGGCTGCCTCGCCGAACCGGCCCATCGGCACGTGGATGAGGCGTCGTGTGCGCTTTTCGTCGGTGTCGAGGAATCGCATCAACATCTCGGTGCGAAGCGGCCCCGGCGACAGCGCATTGACCCGGATGTTCTCCCTTGCATGCACCACCGCTAGTTCGCGAGTGAGCGCCAACACGGCACCCTTTGACGCGGTGTACGCGATCTGCGGTGTGGCCGCACCGACCGAGGCAACGAATGACGCCGTGTTGATGATCGATCCGCCGCCAGAGCGCCGCAGTGCCGGGATGGCGTGCCGACAACCGATCAGCACACCTTTGACGTTGATCGCCAACGTCGCATCGATGGTTTCGTCTGTCGTGTCGAACACATCGCCGTCGTCGGGAAGCATCACGCCGGCGTTGTTGAACACGATGTCAACTCGACCGAACTCGGACTCGGCGCGGGCGAACAGCGAAGCGACGGAGGCGTTGTCGGTCACATCGACGGTGTCGATGATCATCTTCCCACCGCTTTGTTCGACGAGATCTCGGGTCTCCTCGTTGCCGACGGTTGAGACGTCGCCGCCAACGATGACCGCGCCCTCCACGGCGAACTTGATCGCCGTTGCACGGCCGATACCGGCGGCCGTGCCGGTGATGATGGCGACCTTGCCTTCGAGACGCATGCCGGGACGTTATCGGCGGAGCGACGGCGGCTCATCGAACCGGATGGAAGCGCCTCAGATGCGCTCGAAGTACCGCTGCCGTTCCCAGTCGGTGACCGCAGTGTTGAATGCTTCCACTTCGGTGCGATGGAAATGGACGTAATGGTCCACCACGTCATCGCCGAACGCTGATCGGGCGGTCTGGCTGCCGGCAAAGGCCTCGACAGCTTCGGTCAGCGTGCGCGCTACCTGGGGGAGTTGTAGCGCAGCGTATGCGTCGCCGCTGAACGGTTCCGGCGGTTCCAACTGCTGCTCGATTCCAGCCAGTCCACTCGCCAACGACGCTGCGTAGGCAAGGTACGGGTTGCAATCAGCGCCCGGAAGACGGCACTCGATCCGCAACGATGGGCCACTGCCGACGACCCGGAACCCGACGGTTCGGTTGTCGTCAGACCACGCGATCCGGGTGGGCGCCCACGACGCATCGACATATCGCTTGTACGAGTTGACCGTGGGGGCGTAGCACACCATGAAGTCGGGTGTGTATGCCATCCAGCCGGCGAGGAACCACCGGAACACGTCACTCATCCCGCTGGATGGGGCCGCTCCGGAACCGCCGGCAAAGACGTTGGTTTCGGTTGTCGGGTCCCACAACGACAGGTGAATGTGCGAGCTGCTACCTGCGTCTTGATGGAACGGCTTGGCCATGAAGGTGAGGCTGATGCCGTGGCGATCGGCGAGTTCTTTCATGCTGTGTTTCATCAACGTGTGGCGGTCGGCCATGTCGAGCGCCTCGGAGTAGCGGATGTTCAGCTCATGTTGGCCGCGCCCTGTTTCGCCCTTGGAATTCTCGACAGGAATGCCGGTTGCTTTCAGCATGCGGCGCGCGGAGCCGACGTACTCCTCGACGCGCCCGCCTTGCAGGAGGTGGTAGTCCTCCGAGTACCACCCGGCCGGTCGCAGGTCGTTGTAGCCACTGGCGCGAGCACTGCGGTAGTCGTCCTCGAATAAGTAGAACTCCAGCTCAGAAGCGGCCTGTGCCTGAAGGCCGAGGGCTGACAGGCGTTCGATCTGACCTCGCAGAATCCGGCGGGGAGCCACCGCAACGGGTTCGTGCGACGAGTTGGCGTGCACGTCACACAACACGACGGCAGTGGACTCGGCCCACGCTGCGCGGCGCAGCGTGGCCATGTCTGGAACGAGATGGACGTCCCCGAACCCCTGCTGCCAGCTGGCGAACTCGTAGCCCGCCACCGGCTCCATCTCCATGTCGACCGCCAAGAGGTAACTGCAACCATGCGTGCCGTCGCGTACGACGCTGTCGACGAAGAACTCAGCGTCGAAGCGTTTGCCCATCAACCTCCCGTAGTGGTCGGTGAAGCCAACGATCACAGTGTGGATATCGCCATGCGCGATTGCGGTCTCGAGTTCCTCGGCGGTGAAGCCCATGGAAGGACTGTAGATGTCGCGCCGGGATCTCATGTGCGGGGAACGCCCGAGAACGCCGGAGGATCAGCACCGTGGAACGGTATGTCGGGCCGAGTGCCGAGGTGGATACAGTCTGATCCGATGCAAGCGACACCGTTTGGACGACTCATGTCGGCGATGGTCACCCCGTTCGATGCCGCCGGTGCCGTTGACTTCGACGTCGCCCAGCAGCTTGCTCGCCACTTGGTGTCAGAAGGCCACGACGGCCTCGTGATCTGCGGCACCACGGGCGAAGCTCCCACCTTGACCGACGACGAGAAACTCGGAATGTTCGCCGCCGTCGTCGAAGCGGTCGACGTGCCGGTCATCGCCGGCACGGTGGGCTACAACACCGCACACTCGGTGGAACTCAGCTTGCAGGCCGAAAAGCTTGGCGTCCACGGAATCTTGACCCTGTGCCCGTTCTACAACCGCCCGTCGCAGGCGGGAATCGAGGCCCACTTCCGTGCGATCGCCGAGGCCTGCGGGCTGCCTCAGATCGTGTACGACATCCCCGCCCGCACAGGCCGCAAGGTGTCTTTCGACGTGCTCGCTCGGCTCGCCCACGACGTACCGAACATCGTGGGTTTGAAAGACGCAGCCGGCAACCCGGGCGAAACCGCACGTCTCGTCACTGTCACGCCCGACCACTTCGTCGTCTACTCCGGCGATGACTGCATGACGCTACCGCTGCTCGCTGTGGGGGCAGTTGGTGTGATCGGCGTCGCCACCCAATGGACCAGCTTCGATCACGTGGAAATGCTCGACGCGTTCGAACGTGGGGACATCGCTGCGGCTCGGAGGGCCAACGCCCGAATGCTGCCCAGTTTCGAGTTCGAAACGGGTGACCTCGCCCCCAATCCGATCCCCGTCAAGGCAATGCTTCGGCACCTAGGCTGGGGCGTCGGCCAATGTCGATTGCCGATCGGCGACGCACCCGATTGGGTCGACGCGCGGGCTCCAGAGGTTTGGGCTGCGTTGCACGCGTCCCGGCCCACAACGAATGAAGGTTCTCATGCCTAGGTCCGCAAACCAATCCCACTCTCCGGCGCAATCCCCGGCGCAATCTCCGGCGCACTCTCCGGCCAGGGCCCAACGCAGCGAAGAGCCGGTACGCATCATCTTCTTGGGTGGGCTCGGTGAGATCGGCCGTAACTGCATGGTGATCGAGCAAGGCGCTGCGGACCGACGTGCGCTTCTGCTCATCGACTGCGGGTTGATGTTCCCCGACGCCGACATGCACGGCATCGACTTGGTCTTGCCCGACTTCACCTATCTCCGCGAGCATGCCAATGCGATCGTTGGCATCGTGGCAACCCACGGCCACGAAGACCATGTCGGCGGCATCCAATATCTGCTTCGCGACGATGGCATCGGTGCCGCTCGAAACAAGCCCATCCCCATGTACGGCGCGGCGCTCACGCTCGGGCTTGCTCGCAATCGCATCGAAGAGGGTGGCCTGCTGGGACGCGTCAAGATGATCGAGGTGGCCGACGGCGCCACGGTGAAGATCGGCCCGTTCGAGGTGGAGTTCATCCCGGTCACGCACTCGGTGCCGCATGCTCATGCGATCGCCGTGAACACTGCCCAGGGTCTCGTGCTGCACTCCGGCGACTGGAAGCTCGACCTGACTCCGGTGGATGGGCGTCGTACGGACCTCGGTCGCCTCGGTCAGCTCACCGCTGGCGACGGCGTGCGCTTGCTTCTCGCCGACTCCACCAATGCCGAAGAAGCTGGTTACGCACCAAGCGAAACCACCGTCGGTGCGGTGCTCCGCTCGTTGTTCAGCCAACATCGCGACCGGCGCATCATCACCGCCAGCTTCGCCAGCCACCTGCACCGCATCCAGCAGATCGCTGACGCTGCGGTCGACTCGGGCCGCAAGGTCGCCACCCTCGGCTTGAGCATGAAGAAGAACGTGCGGCTCGGCATCGACCTCGGCGTGCTCAACATCCCCGCATCGTCGATCATCGACATCGACGACATCGCCAACTACGAGCCGGGCCAGGTCTGCGTGATCTCCACGGGATCCCAGGGCGAACCCATGGCGGCACTGTCACTGTTGGCCAGGGGTGAAAATCGGTTCATCAAGTTGGGCGAGCACGACACGGTGATCCTGTCGAGCCACGCGATTCCCGGAAACGAAGGCAACGTCAACAAGGTCATCGACGGGTTGCTTCGCAAGGGTGCTGAGGTCGTGCATTCCGGTGTGATGGATGTGCACGCCACTGGTCACGCGCAGGCCGATGAGATCAAGACGTATCTCTCGCTCGTTCGACCAGAGTGGTACGTGCCGATTCACGGCGAGTACCGTCACATGGTCGCCAATGCCAAGCTGGGCGAACTCATGGGGATACCGAAGTCGAATGTGCTGTTGTGCGAAGACGGTGACGTCATCGAACTCACCGGGAGCGGGCTCGCCCATACCGGCCGCGTTCCATCGGGATATGTGTACGTCGACGGCATTGTGGGTGACGTTGGGCAAGGCGTCATCCGCGATCGGCGCGTGCTCGGCGAAGAAGGTGTCGTGGTCGTGGTCGTCACCCTCGACATGCAGACCGGCAAGGTGTTGGTCGGTCCGGACATCATCACCCGCGGGTGGGTGTACGCACCCGAGGCCGAGTCGCTGCTCGACGAAGCGTGTGAAGCCGTACAGCGAGCTGTCGAACACGCACTCGAGAATGGCGAACGTGACGTCGAGGCGCTGGAACGTGACGTGCGTCGGGCCGCTGGCAAGTTCGTGAGCGAGCGCACCAAACGGCGACCAATGATCGTTCCCGTCGTGATGGAGACGTGAACAGGACAACCTGTGGTCGATTCCGCGGCATCGCCGTGGCTTGCACACTGTCAGTCGTCGCGTCCGCTGTGCTCGTTGCCTGCGGGGCAGGCGCGGTGGATGTGAAGGAAGACGCAAAGTGTCCAGACGGACGGTTGCCGGAACCGTTGGTCGGCGACATCGACGCAGCGATCAGAGCGGTCGAAGCGTGGTACGGGGGCCCGCAGGACTACTACGAAATCAGTGCCAACCTGCAACAGGTGAGCATCATCGTTGCGTCAGACGAAGGAACCGCCGAGCAGGCGTTCTTGGTCGCTGGAGAGTTCGTCGAGCCCGCTCCAATCGGTGAAGCGGAAGAGAACAGTCAAACCTTCGACGCCGACCAAGTGGACTTCGATCCAGACACCATCTTCGACGACATCTCGGACCATCTCGAGTGCCCGGTGCTGATCGACTTCGCGATCACCGGGTCCACCAGCGGGGTGCTGTACGACACCACCGTGGCCAGTAGCGAAGGTGGCGTGTTGCTGGTTTTGCTGGGACCCGACGGAGAAGTCAAAGCGGTCCAGGCGAGCTGACCACGAGATTGGTACCTTGGAAGGTGCCATGACTAGCCGGGTCCCCTCGAACCAGCCAAAGAAGACCGCTTCGCGGACGCCGTCGAAGTCCACCGGTACGTCTCGAAACGCAACGTCTCGAAACGCCGCATCTCGGAACGGTGCGTCCAAACCGTCCCAGAGCACTCGGTCGCAGTTGCGCACGTCGGTCGACGGGAGCGAGCACGAGTACGTAGGGCTTGGGCTCATCGCCCTCGGAGCGCTCTTGGCACTTGCGATCTATTTCGGACTGGCTGGCATCATCGGGGAAGGAGTCGACACCTTCGTCGGCTGGTTCTTCGGGTTGGGCCGCTTCATCGTGCCGTTCGTGCTCGTGGCCTCGGGTGTCGCCCTGGTAACCAAAGGTCAATCGTCGAGCCCAGCCAAACTGGTCGTTGGGTGGGGCTTGGTCGGCGCGGCGCTACTCGGCATGCTCCACATCGTCCGTTCGCCCGATTCGTACCGTGATGTCGACGGGATCAGTGAGGCCGGCGGTTGGAGTGGCTTCGCGTTGGCTACCCCGCTCGAGGCGCTCATCGCGTCGGCGGGCGCAGTCGTGGTGCTGATCGGCTTGTTTCTGGGTGGAGTGATGCTTGTGACCAGCACGTCGCTCAAGACGATGGCGTCGAACACCGGTCGCAGCGTCGGCGTCGTCGCGCGCCCGCTCGGCCGTGCGGCCAAGAAGGCGATCTCTGACCTGTCGACGTTGTCGAGCGACCGAGCAGACGGCGAGCTGAGCGGCGAACACGATGCTGCCGCGTCAGTGCGTCATCGCGGCCAGGCCGACCGCGCCACCGGTGCCTCGACTGCTGGTGGGGTAGCCCTGTACAACGGGGCCGAAGACGATGAGCAGCTGTTCGTGGCGGGCGACCCGTTGGCCGCAGGTCCAGGAAAGAAGCGCCGTACGCCAACAGTGAGCGGCCCGTCTGCGCAAACGTCGCTGCCGCTCGACGCGCTCCAAGTGGGGGAGTGGTCGCTCCCGCCTCTCGCTTACCTCGAACAGGCCGGGGAGCAGAAGGTGAACATGGCCGAGATCGAACGTCGTGGTCAGACTCTGCAAGAGTCTCTCGCGCAACACGGGGTGGAGACCGAACTGATCGGCATGACCGTTGGTCCCACGGTCACCCGGTACGAACTGGAACTTGGTGCGGGCGTGAAAGTCGCCCGCATCACCAGCTTGCAGAAAGACATCGCTTACGCGATGGCGGCGGTCGACGTCCGCATTCTTGCGCCAATTCCTGGTCGGTCCGCAATCGGCGTAGAGGTGCCCAATCATCAACGCCAACTCGTAGCGCTCGGCGACCTGTTGGTCTCCGCCGAAGCAGCTGCTGCGACGCATCCGCTGGAAGTGGCAGTGGGCAAAGACATCGCTGGAAAGGCGGTGTTTCTCGATCTCGCCACCACCCCCCACTTGCTCATCGCAGGTGCAACCGGAGCGGGCAAGTCGTCGGGCATCAACTGCATCATCACTTCTTTGCTCATGCGCACCACGCCGGATCAAGTGCGTTTGATTCTCATCGACCCCAAGCAAGTGGAGATGGGTCAGTACCAGCGGTTGCCGCATCTGCTCACGCAGCCCGTCACGAATCCGAAGAAGGCTGCGAACGCACTCGGGTGGGCGGTCAAGGAGATGGAGAACCGGTACGACGTGCTGTCCGAGGTGGGCTTCCGTGACATCACGGGTTACAACGCCGCGTTTTCAAAGGGCACCATCGAACCGCCCCCGGGTGTGGCGCGGGAAGATTCGCCATACCGGCACATGCCGTACATCGTGGTGGTGGTCGACGAGCTCAACGACCTCATGATGGTCGCCGCCCGCGATGTGGAAGAGTCCATCACCCGTATCGCGCAAAAGGCCCGCGCAGTCGGCATCCACCTCATCATCGCCACCCAGCGTCCGTCGGTGAACGTGATCACCGGCGTCATCAAGGCCAACGTGCCAGCACGCATGGCCTTTGCCGTCTCGTCGCTCACCGACAGCCGAGTGATCCTCGACCAGCCGGGTGCCGAGAAGCTGGTGGGCAAGGGCGACATGTTGCTGTTGCCTGGAAACTCGTCGGTGCCCAACCGGATCCAGGGTTCGTTCGTGAGCGAGGACGAGGTTCGGAAGGTGGTGGCGCACTGGCGTGCCCAGGCACCAGAACCTGTGTATTCCACCAACGTCGAAGGCGAGGAGGAAGGCAGCGGGATCGGCGGGCAGCCATCGTTCGGTGGCGACTTTGCCAACGCAACCGGTTCGGCCGACGGCGTGCGGCGAACCAGTGGTTTCGGCGGTGGTATCGATGCGCTTGACGTCACCTCCGATGCCAATTCGTTCTCGGCTGGCGAGGAAGACGAAGACACGGTGATGATGCGCCAGGCGATGGAGCTCATCGTTCGCAGTCAACTCGGATCGACCTCCATGCTGCAGCGCAAGCTCAAGGTCGGTTTCGCCCGCGCTGGTCGCATCATGGATCTGCTGGAGCAACGTGGCGTCGTCGGGCCGTCGGAGGGTTCCAAGGCTCGCGAGGTGCTCATGACTGTTCAGGAATTCGAACTGCTGCAACAAAACGGCAGCTTCTGAATCGGCGGCTTCTGACTCGGCAGTCGCAGCAGTCGCAGCCGTAGACGGCGAGCTACTGTTCAGCCATGTTCCACGCACATGTGATCGACGATCTTGGGCGGCGGGCTGGAGCATGACGATGAAGCAGCTCTCTGGGCTGGACGCCACCTTTCTCTACATGGAGTCGGCCACGACGTACGGCCACGTAGAGGGTCTCGCCGTGTATCAACGGCCGTCGGCTGGCTTCGACCCGTACGCAGTGGTGCGCGCCCGTTTCCACTCGCTCATCGGCCACGTGGCGCCGTTGCGGCGGCGCATCGTTTCGGTGCCGTTCGGCCTCGATCACCCCTACTGGATCGACGACCCACATTTCGACCTCGACTACCACGTTCGCCAGATCAGTATCTCCAAACCCGGCCGCGTCGATCAGTTGGCTGATCAGGTGGCCCGCATCATCGGCCGTCCAATGGACCGAAACCGCCCGCTCTGGGAGGCCTATGTCATCGAGGGCCTCGGGGACGACCGCTGGGCGCTACTCACGAAGTTTCATCACGCCACCGTCGACGGCGCCGCCGGAGTCATGCTGCTGAAGCTCATCACCGATGAGAGCGCGGACACCGAGTGGTCTGTGCAGCCGGTCGACTGGGCGGCCGACGAGATGCCGACCAAGGGCGAGTTGCTGAAGCGCACCGCCTCTTCGTTGGCCACCAATCCCGTCAAGGCAGCCCGATTGCAACTTCGATTGGCTCGCAATGTTGCGGCGGGAGCCGGCCTCGACAGCGTGAGCGGTGTGATCGACAAGTCGCGTGAGGCAATCGCCTCTGCGGCCGGCAGGTCGGAAGAGTCCGAACGGGTATCCAGGCAACTCAAACGAGTGGTGCTGCCGGTCACCCCGGCACCGCCGACGCCCTGGAACAAGCGGATCGGTCCGCACCGGCGGTTCGCCATGCGCACCGTGCCACTCAGCAACATCAAGGCATTGAAAGATGCCACCGGCGGCACGGTGAACGACGTGGTCATGGCAATCTGTGCCGGAGCGCTTCGCGAGTATCTGATTCGCCACGACGTGCTGCCAGACGAGCCGTTGCGGGCGATGGTGCCCGTGTCCATCCGCACCGGCGTGGAAGACGACCCGTGGACAAATCGGGTGTCGTCCATCATCGCTGTCATTCCCACCGACTGCGACGACCCGATCGAGCGGGTGCGGCGGTGCCAAGCTGCGATGGAAGCTGCGAAATCGCAACTCGACCTTGTTCCAGCCGACACGTTGATGCAAGCCACGGCGCTCACGTCACCGGTGGTTGCAGGCGCAGCGTTGCGGTTGGTCACTCTGTTCTCGGATCGGATCACGTTGCCAGCCAACGTGGTGATCTCGAACGTGCCCGGGCCTCGCGAACCGTTGTATTACGCGGGGGCCAAGTTGGACCACTACGTCCCGGTGTCGATCGTCGCCGACGGCATGGGGTTGAACATCACTGTGCACAGCTACGAGGATCGGCTCGACTTCGGTCTCGTGTCCGACCGCGATCTCGTCCCAGACCTGTGGGATCTCGTGGATCTCCACGTCGCCGAGATCGAGCGCCTGTTCGAAGCCACTGGTGCCACCTGGGCCGAACCGCCGGGACGCGTGTACAGCCGGCAGGGTGCACCCAGTCCCGAAGCGCTCACCCGGGCGGCCAAGGCATCTCCGTCCAAGACTGCTCCGGCCAATAGAGTTCCAACAACGACGGCTCCAGTGAAAGAGGCTCCAATGAATACACCGGCCAAGAAGGCTCCGGCCAAGGCAGCTCCTGCGAAGAAGGCTCCTGCGAAGAAGGCTCCTGCGAAGAAGGCTCCTGCGAAGAAGGCTCCTGCGAAGAAGGCTCCTGCGAAGAAGGCTCCTGCGAAGAAGGCTCCTGCGAAGAAGGCTCCTGCCAAGAAGGC
>JBBREA010000031.1:0-28204 GCA_038203385.1 Acidimicrobiales bacterium
GTCGTCCCCTCCCTCACCTGAACAGATCTGACGGTGGGGGTCTGACCCCGACCGTCATCTGACGGTGGGGGTCTGACCCCGACCGTCATCGATCAGGACAGGGCGGCGTGCATGGCGCTGGTACCGTCGATCAGCGCATGAGCCTGATCCTCTGACAGCGTGGCATAGGCAGGAGTGAGGATCTCGTCGGTGAGCGATTCGGCACGATCCCACAACTCACGGTCAGCATCAGCGAAATCGGGCGCTACCTCGTACCCGAAGAAGGCGGTGTCGTTCGGACGTCTGATGGAGTGGGCGCGAGAGGTGTTGAGACCGACCGCGGTGTGTGCCAGGAGGTGAACACTGCCCCGCAACTCTCGGAGCACGATGGCCTGATGCATGGCTGCGGCCGGCGCGTCGGTTGGCACCGGTTCGGCCCGCATCGCAACAAAGAGCGGCAGCGAAGCACCCTCGACTGATTGGATCACCGTGGTGGACGCGTCCACGAACGCGTCCAGCCCGCTCACGTCGGCGAACTTCCTGCGACCCAGGTCATAGGCACACGACAGGTAGAGCCTGGCACCATCGCGGGGAGCCATGACCGCCACAGAGGAGTCCCACAACTTGCGCACCAAGCCAGGTTGAAAGTAGCCGAACGCCGAGCGCACGACGTCGGCGTCAACATCGCCGAGCACACCCCCGCGACCGAGGAAGTAGAAACGAAACCCACCGAGGCCGTGGGCCTTGCCGACCTCTACGGTCTCCGGAATGAAGTAGAACGCCGACCCGATGTGGGCGATGTCTTCGGTGGCGCGCATGATGTCGGCAGGTTCCATGGTGTGCATCCTCACACCCACAACTCCACCCCAAAGAACCCAATCATCAAGGCAGCCGCGTGGCGTTCTCTAGCGAATGGCGCCGGCACGAATCGCGGCACGACAATTCAGCTCACGGTTTTTCGGATTTCGACGATCTTTGCGGCGGCGTGGTTGGCATCATCGCCTTGCGACGCGAGCAGGGCGTTTCGATCGCGGCTGGCCTCGCGCTCGGCAACCACCGTGTCGGCTCGTGCGATCGCCGCGTCAGTGCCATGTTCGTTGATGAATTCCGCCCATTCCACCAACGCCTCGACCATTTCAGACTCGGGAACAACGGCAACATTGCGGCCCTTGACGAACAGGTGGCCTCGTTTGTTTCCGGCGGCAATGCCCAGATCGGCTTCACGCGCTTCGCCCGGCCCGTTAACGACGCAACCCATCACGGCGACCTGCAATGGCAGCTCCCGTTCGCCGAACGCTTCCATTGCACGCTTGGCAACGTCGATCACGTCGACCTCGGCGCGCCCGCATGACGGGCAGGCAATGAGGTCCACGTTCTTGCGTTCCCGTAGACCGAGGGCTTCGAGCAGTTGGCGACCCGCTCGCGCTTCCTCTACGGGATCGGCTGTGAGCGAGTACCGAATGGTGTCGCCGATTCCTTCCATCAACAGCGTGGCAATTCCCGCCGTGGCCTTGATGAGCCCCGCAGGAGGCGGACCGGCTTCGGTGACGCCGAGGTGCAACGGAATGTCGGTCACGTCTGCCAACTGTCGGTACGCCTCGATCATCAGCGGCACGCTTGAGGCCTTGACCGAGATCTTCATCAAATCGAAGTCGACCTCACGGAAGTATGCGATCTCTTGCATTGCCGACTCGACCATTGCTTCGGGGGTGGCGCCGCCGTACTTCTCGTACAGCGCAGGGTCCAGAGAGCCTGCGTTCACACCGATGCGAATCGGGATGCCCCGGTCTCGCGCCTCGCTCGCCACCGCCTTGATGTGCTCGGGCTTGCGGATGTTGCCGGGGTTCAGGCGCAAACCGTGAACGCCAGCCTCCATCGCTGCCAAGGCCATCTTGTATTGGTGGTGGATGTCGGCAATCACAGGGATTGGTGACCGTGGAACGATTTGTGCGAGGCCCTCGGCTGCTTCGCCCTCGTTGCAGGTGCAGCGGACGATGTCGCAGCCTGCGGCTGCCAACGCATAGATCTGCTGCAGCGTTCCCTCGACGTCGGCCGTTTTCGTGATCGTCATCGACTGAATCGTGATGGGGGCTCCCCCACCAACGGGCACGTTCCCCACCATGATCTGCCGGGTGACCCGCCGTTCGGTAGTCCAAGCGCTCACATCCACAACATCACGTCCATGGAGATGACGCTAACGCCGAAGCAGATTGAGCGCCCGTCATGAAGGCGCCGGACCCTCCCGACAAAGGTGAATTCCTGAAAAATGCGATTCCGAGTCAGATCGTTCGAGTGCAAGGCGCAGGGAACCCGAGTCGCCTTTCGGCGATGAGCGGTGACCTGCAACGCAGCAATCGGACGATCTGGCCGGAATGGCTCAGATGGGCGAGGTGATATCTAGGTAGAGCCCGCTCAGGAACAGGAAACCCAAGACCGTCACCACTGCCATTGCGAAAGGCATCAGCTTGGCCGCGTCTGCGTAGTAGCGCTCGCCGTTTCGTTCTCGAATCCGTTCGTATGTGGCCACCGCAGCATGTCCGCCATCGAGCGGAAGCAGCGGGAACATGTTGAACACCCCGACGAACACGTTGAGCACGGCGAGCAGGAACAGGATGCCGATCAGACCTTGCGACTCGCCGACGTCGTCACTGACGCTCGTGACGCCCACGAGGGTGGTGGGTCGAGTGGACAAGTCATCGTTCGTTCCTGCCACATGGGTGAAGATGTTGACCGGGTTGAGCACCTTGACCACACCCTTGGTCATTTCCCACGACGTCGGCCCGATGTCGATCACGGCGTTCGCCGCAGCGGCGGGCACCGAGTGCTCGATGGTTTCGTAGAACGCTCCGGTGGACACGCCGAGAAGTGTGGTACCCACGACCGTGACTTGATTGCCCTCGACCACCAGACGGCCGGGTACCACGTCGGTGACGTCGCCGCGTTGGACCTCGACTCCCACCACGTCGTCGTCTTCCAACGAGTTGGCCAAGATCAGCAGATCATCGGTGTCGGTGTACGCAATGCCGTCGATTGCGACGATGTCTCCGCCGCCGGCCAGCGACGATCCAAGCGTGGCCGCAAGTTCGACCGTTTCGCCGTTACGCAGCACCGTCACCGTGACGACGTCACCGGGCTCGTGGCTGCGGACGGCCGCACCGAGATCTGTGGGTGCTGCGACGGCTGCACCGTCGATGTTCAGTACCACGTCGCCTGGCTGCATTCCGGCGGCCAGGGCTGCACCGGTGACGGATGGTTGTTCGGTGGTGCCCGCCGCGACCTCTGCACCGTCACGCTGCACCGATTCGCCGTCTGCCACGTACACGATGAACAACAAGACGATGGCGATCAGCATGTGCATGATCGAGCCGGCCGAGATGACCAACAGCCGTTTCGGGTAGCTCTTGACGCGGTACGTGCGCTGCTCGTCCGCCGGGTCCACCTCTTCCATGTTGTTCATGCCGACGATGCGCACGAACGCACCGAGCGGGAGGGCACGCACGCCGTATTCAGTTTCGCCGCGACGGAAGCTCCATACGCGCGGCCCGAAGCCGATGAAGAACTGCGTTGCCTTCATGCCTGTCCATCGGGCGGTCATGAAGTGACCGAGTTCGTGCATGAAGATGGCGAAGATCAGGCCGACGGCGAACACCAGCCACCAAATGCTGAAGAGGCCGAGCACACCGATGAGAGCGACCACGGCGGCAACGCCGAGCGCACCGCGAACGCCTCCGACGAGCTCGTCGTCGGCCTTCTCCACCACCGCTCCGCCGCCCATGACCTCGCCGACGAATCGCCCATGCTTGGGCTTGTCGCGTTGATCGTCGATGTCCGGAGGGGGGAACGAAGGATCAGTCGTAGTGGTGGTCATAGGGAGTGTGCACTGTTCATCGGTATCGATCTCCTTGAAGTCAAGGGGCGAGGCGACGAATCACTTCTGCTGCACGGCTGCGTGCGGCACGGTCGGCCTCGATCACATCGTCGACGGTATCTGGTATCGACGAATGATGTGCATCAAGTACCGCAGCGCAGACGTCGGCGATCTGTACCCAGTTCAGCTTCCCGTCGAGAAACGCCTCGACGGCAACTTCGTTCGCGGCGCTGAGTGTGGCAGGCGTGTCGCCGCCCTCGCGTCCTCCTGCGTACGCAAGGGCAAGGCAACGGAATGTCGTGAGGTCGGGCGGTTCGAAGTCGAGTTGACGAAGTGCAGCCCAATCGATGCGTCCGTAGGCGGTGGTGATGCGGTGCGGATAGCCGAGGGCGTACCCGATGGGCAATCGCATGTCGGGCATACTCAGTTGAGCGATGGTGGATCCGTCGGTGAACTCCACCATGGAATGCACGACCGATTGAGGATGAACCACCACCTCGATACTGTCGTACGTCACGCCGAACAGCTCGTGAGCTTCGATCACTTCGAGGCCCTTGTTCATCAACGTGCTCGAATCGATGGTGATCTTCGGCCCCATCGACCACGTGGGGTGGGCGAGCGCCTGGTCAACGGTGACCCGTGCCAGTTCGCCAGCAGACCGCCCCCTGAACGGCCCGCCGCTGGCGGTGAGCACGAGCCGCTCGACCTCGCGATGGAGGCCGTCTGCGAAGCCGACCGAGGACCGCAAACATTGATGGATGGCACAGTGCTCGCTGTCGACCGGCACCAGTTCAGCGCCGGGCGTCGCTCGCAATGGCTGCACCACCGCGCCGGCGGCGATGAGGCTCTCTTTGTTGGCCAACCCCAGGCGCTTGCCAGCCGTGAGCGCGGCGACGGTGATCGGCAACCCGGCGAAGCCGACGACGCCATTGATGATCACGTCGGCCGGTTCGACCATGTCGACCAGATCAGCGACCACTTCGACGGACGACAGATCGGCAAGAGCTGAAGCAACCTGCCGGCGGGCGCGCTGGTCGGCGACTGCCACCACCTGCGGCAGAAACTCTCGCGCCTGAGCGATGACGGTTTCCGCCGAAGCGCCGACGCCCAGGGCCACCACTTGGTAGCGATGCGCGCCTTCAGCGCGAATGACGTCGAGTGTCTGGGTACCGATTGAGCCGGTGGACCCGGCGATCGCTACCCGAACGGGCGTATCTCGCTGATGCAACTCGCTGTGGTTCAGCTCGCCCACGGTTGCAGCACCAGGGTGAGGTAGTACACGCCTGGGAGTGCAAAGAGGAAGCCGTCGAACCGATCGAGAACACCGCCGTGCCCCTTGATGATGGACCCGAAGTCCTTGGTGTCGAGATTGCGCTTGAACATGCTCTCGACCAAGTCTCCCATGGGTGCGAGGACCGAAATCACGATGGCCAGGAGCAGCAGGTCTTGGTAGGACGTCCACGTGGTGCTCCATTTGCCGATGCCCACCACGACCAGCACGATGATGGTCATCAGTGAGCCTCCGATGAGTCCTTCCACCGTCTTGTTCGGGCTGATCCACGCCCGGAGCGGCGTGCGCCCGGCCGCGGAGCCGACGAACAAGGCGCCAACGTCATTCGCGACCACGCCGAGGGCCAACAAGAACAACGTGTCGGTGCCCCAGGTGTCGGTGGTCGGCAGGTCACTGCCGTTGGCCGTGGAGAGGCGCAATATGAGCATGGCAAACGAACCGAGCACACCGATCCACACCATGCCGAGCATGGTGATGGAGACGTTCGGCATGGGGCCCGCGTCGATGGATCGGGCACCGATGAAACTTGCCGCGACGGCCATGAAGCCAAACGCGATGGCGAGGGGCATGGCGAACTCGCCGAGCCAGTACGCCGCCAGTGGTATGGCGATGCACCCTGCGACACCTGGAACGACCGCTGGTCGGTATCCCTTCTCGGAGACCTTGTCGTAGAACTCCACTCCGGCGAGGCCAAGAAACACGGTGACCAGTGCCGCGACTGCCCACGGGCGCCACATCAGCGCAGCGATGAACGCTGCGGCCAATACCAACCCGACCGCAATGGCGGCCGGCATGTCACGACCGGCGGGGGGCGCAGCCTGACCGGGGCGCGACCGGGCGGCCGAGGGCGCTACACCGGGCCGACGACGGGCACCGCCAACAGGTTCGCGACGTGGCATGCCCGACGGATCGGTGCCGATGGTGATGCGGCTGGGTTCACGCGCTGGCGAATCAGCGGCTGCTTCGTTTACTCGTCCATGCTGTCCGGTGACACGCTGGTGCTGCTCGGTGACTTGGTGTTCGGGCGCGCTGACCCGCCGGTGTTGGCCTGAAGTGGCTCCGGTGGACCCGGAAGGTCGTGGATCGACTGCTGGTTCGATCTGCTCATCGTCTTTCCATACCGGCGACTCCGACGAAAACGACGACCACACGTCGACGTCGTGGTGTTCTTCACGGTCAGGCTCCGCGCGACGAGCATCGAAACGCGGCACCTCACCGGTGGGCGGTTCGGTCCAGTGCGGCAACGAGCCGGTGTCGCTGTCTCCGAAGCTGATGCCTTCCTCGGTGTCGGCTGCCGGGCGGCGCGCAGGCGCGATCTCGTCCAGGTCTTGCGTCGGTTCCGCGTCATCGAAGAGCGAGCCAAACTCGCTGAAATCATCTGCGTCGCGGCGGTCACGCCATCGGTCGTCTGTCATCAGATATCCCTCCCCCGGCTCAGACTTCGAGCAATTCGGCTTCCTTGCGCACGAGCGCAGCGTCTATTCGGTCAACGTGTTCGCCCGTGAGTTTGTCGATTTCCTTCTCAGCCCGTTCCAGCTCATCTGCTGAGATTTCGCTAGCCTTCTCCAATGCCTCGAGCGCCTTGCGTGAGTCGCGGCGAAGGTTGCGCACGGCTACGCGGCCGTCTTCCGCCATGTTCTTGACCACCTTGACGTAGTCGCGTCGACGCTCTTCGGTGAGCGGTGGAAAGTTCAGCCGAATGACGACACCATCGTTGCTCGGATTCACACCGAGGTCACTCTCGCGAATGGCCTTTTCGATGGCGCCCAGGGACGCGCGGTCGTGCGGCTTGATGAGCAGCATCCGCGCTTCGGGGACCTGCACCGTGGCCATTTGTTGAATGGGTACCGTCGACCCGTAGTACTCGGCCGTGAGACGCTCGACCAGCGCCGGCGAGGCCCGCCCGGTGCGAACGCTCGAGAACAGTTGTTGGACGTGTTCGACTGCCTTGTCCATCTTTTCCGTGGCTTCCAGCAGGGTGTCTTCGATCACGAAGCCCAGCGTAACCATGATGAGTGTCTCAGACGTGCCACGTCGTCAGAGTCGGTAGGCGGCGACGCCTGGGCGCTTCAGTCGGTGACGACGGTGCCAACTTCGCCGCCGAGCACGATCGAGCGCAATGCGCCTTCCGCCGACATGTCGAACACGACGATGGGAATCTTGTTGTCGCGACAGAACGCAATTGCCGTGGCATCCATCACCTTGAGGTCTTTGTTCATCACATCCATGTAACTGATGGTCGCAAACTTCTTCGCCGATGGGTCGGTGCGGGGATCAGCGGTGTAGATGCCGTCGACGCCTGAATGGGTACCCTTCAGTAGGGCCCCCGCTTCCATCTCGGCGGCACGCAAGGCAGCCGCGGTGTCGGTGGTGAAGAACGGATTGCCGGTGCCTGCCGCAAAGATGACCACCCGACCCTTTTCGAGGTGCCGCATGGCCCGTCGCCTGATGTATGGCTCAGCGATACGGGGCATTTCGATCGCCGACATCACGCGAACTTCCTGGTGACGACGCTCGAGTGAGTCTTGCAACGCGAGCGCGTTCATGACGGTGCCGAGCATGCCGATGTGGTCGCTCTGGGTGGCGTCCATGCCTGACATGGCGCCGGTACGGCCACGCCAGAAGTTGCCACCGCCGACCACGACCGCGACGTCGACGTCGAGGTCTTCGCGAATATCCATGATTTCCATGGCAGTGTGGTCGAGCGTTGCGGCGTCGAGCCCTCGGCCAGATGGCCCAGCCAGCGCTTCACCGGACGGCTTGAACACGATCCGCTTCCAACGAGTAGCTGGTCGATCGGTTCGTTCGTCAGTCACAAGCGGTCAGTCTGGCACGTTGCGGAGCCCACTCGACAACGACAGGCACCTCGCCCCAGAGAACGCTAACCCCCGCACCAGGAGATGCAGGGGGTCATTGAGAAAGGGTTGTCTGATTCGGGATCAGATCGTGCGCTCGCAGGGCGCGGAGAGCCGTAGTCGCCTTTCGGCGATGAGCGGCGAACCGGAACGCAGCGAGCGTGCGATCTGGACCGAATCAGCCGATTTCGGTTTGAGAGAATCGTATGATCTGTGCCGATCCGATCAGCTGCTTGATCGAGACCTTGTCGTCTTTGGCATATGGCTGCTCGAGCAGGCAGATGTCTTTGAAGAATCCGTTCACGCGACCTTCGACGATTTTCGGCAGCGCAGCCTCGGGCTTGCCTTCGTTGCGGCTGAGGGTCTCAAGCGTGGCACGCTCGGCCTCGACCACGTCGGCAGGCACGTCTTCACGGGCCAGATACTGCGGACGAGCGAACGCAATGTGGACCGCAAGATCGTGCGCCAGTTCATCGGACCCGCCGGCGACCTCGACTAGTACGCCGTTGACGCCACGACCGCCCTGGATGTGCTCGTAGTGGCCGATGACGTTGCCAGGAGCGGCGGCCATGTGCACCACTGTTCCGAGTTCGATCTTCTCTTTCAGCGTGATCTTCAGCTCGTCGAGCTCGGTCGTACGATCGGCGACCGCGTCAGCACCTTTGGCGATGACCAGGTCGACCAGCGCATCGGCTTCAGCCTTGAACTGCTCGGAGCCTGCGACGAAGTCGGTCTCACTCTTCAACAGCACCATGGCACCGATATCGCCTGCAACCTTCAGCGCTACGACACCCTGGTTGTTGTCGCGGTCGTCGCGCTTGGCGCTGGCGGCCAAGCCCTTCTCACGCAACAATTGCTTGGCGGCCTCGATATCTCCGCCGGTCTCTTCGAGCGCCTTCTTGCAATCCATCATGCCGGCGCCGGTGCTGTCACGCAGCGCCTTCACATCTGCCGCGGTAAATGACATGGTTCGTCCTCTGTAGTTCGTGCGTTGTAGTTCGTGCGTTGTAGTTCGTGCGTTGTAGTTCGTGTGTGGGGTCCGCGAGTGTCAGGACTCGTCGGCAGCCGGTGTCTCGTCGGCAGCCGGTGTCTCGTCGACAGCTGGTGCTTCGACGACGGGCTCTTCAGCGGCTTCCTCGACTGCAGGGGCTTCCTCGACTGCAGGGGCTTCCTCGACCGCAGGCGCTTCTTCGACCGCAGGCGCTTCTTCGACCGCAGGCGCTTCAGCGACGGGTGCTTCAGCGACGGGTGCTTCGACTGCTGGCACTTCCGATTCCACGGCGTCGTCTGCTGCATCGTCGGCTGGCTCAGCCTTGGTCTTGCTCGCCGTCAGGCGGGCTTCGCGGTCCTGTTGAGCCTTCGCCGCTGCGTTGCGGGCTTCCGCCTGGGCCTGGGCGAACGCCGCTTCTTCTTCAGCCGAGCGCTCTGGCTTGGGCTCCGGAGCAGCGTCAGCGCTCGCGGCGCGCGGACGACGAGAAGCGATGTAGCGACCTTCTTCGACCGCCTCGGCAATGACCCGGGCGAGCAGCATGTTGGCGCGAATGGCATCATCGTTGCCCGGGATGGGGAACTGAATGACGTCGGGGTCGACGTTCGTGTCGACGATGGCCACGACCGGGATTCCGAGCTTGTTGGCCTCGGTGACCGCGATGTGTTCTTTCTTCGTATCGATGACGAAGATGGCTTTCGGGGCCTTCTTCATGTGACGCAGACCGCCCAGGTTGCGCTGCAACTTCACGAGATCTCGGTCAAGCAGCAGAGCTTCCTTCTTGATCATGGCGTCGAACTCACCCGAGGCCTTCATGCGCTCGTACTCCAGCATTTTGTTGATGCTCTTCGAGATGGTCTCGAAGTTGGTGAGCATGCCGCCGAGCCAACGCTCGTTGACGTAAGGCATGCCGACCTTTTCGGCGTAACTCTGCACCGGGTCTTGTGCTTGCTTCTTGGTGCCGACGAAGAGGATGTCTCCGCCGTTGGCGACGAGGTCACGCACGAAGACGTAGGCCGTCTCGACGCGGGTGAGCGTCTGCTCGAGATCGATGATGTAGATACCGTTGCGCTCACCGAAAATGAATCGCTTCATCTTCGGGTTCCAACGACGGGTCTGGTGCCCGAAGTGAACGCCGGCTTCCAACATTTGACGCATGCTGATGACAGCCATGACTTGCTCCTTGTAGCGGTTGTCCGGACGTTCAGGCACCCCAATATTTGGAGTGACCGCAGTTGAAACGTCCGGCTGTGATGAGTGGAGGCACACCGAGCGGTGAGCCAGGGGCAACGCTATCGGCGACGCGACGGTTCGCGACCCGATACGGCGCCCACGAATGGCCTCGGTTGACCTTGTTCGCAGCGCAAGGTCGGTGGCGGGCCGGGGGCAGCTTTGGCGCCATCGGTGGGCACCAATCGCACACGAAACTGCCATTCACCGATGTGTGGAGCGGGGTCGGTGTAGCTGTCGCCGACGCGAAGGCCGAAGTGGAAGGCGCCGGCAGCCGTACCGATGGCCATACCTCCGACGACGAGTTCGCCAACCTTGAGCTCACTGTGCTCCAGGTTTCCATACGTGATTCGCCACCGATTCACAATCTCGACGACAACGTAGTGGATCCCCGCTATCGCTCCAGCAAAGCTCACCGTGCCGGCTGCCACCGACGTGACGATGTCGCCCGAAGCAGTGGCGTACTCGATGCCACGATTGCCCGGACACCACCGGCAGGCGGGCTCACGAAACGGGTCGGCGACCGCTGCAGTGACCGGCGGCTGCCAACAAGGCGCGGCAACCCCAACCCCAGCACAGGGCAAGGTGGCAGCGGTGAGCGCAGCGATGGCGTACAGCGGTCTCATCCGATGGGCGAGCAAAGCGCGCGTTGCGTGAGCGCCATGATGTGTCATTCCAGCCGACATGCGGCCTCCCTGATGAACAGAAGCGTTCAGGGCGGCGGAGCCGCAATCAGTGGGCCGAAAACAGTCTGCTGACCCGAACGGTCAGCCGACCCCTGCTGCCGACATGCGGCTGCGCAGGTGCAGCACCGACTTCGTGTGGATCTGGCTGACGCGAGATTCGGTGACGCCGAGCACCTGCCCGATTTCCGACAGCGTGAGTCCTTCGTCGTAATACAGCGACAGCACCAATTTCTCTCGGTCGGGGAGTTTCTTGATCTCTGCCTTCATGATGTCGCGCAGTTCTTGTTCTTCGACCGCCACTGTGGGTGAGGTAAATCCCGCCGAATCAACTGCCTGTGGCTCGTGCCCAGCATCGATGGCGCGGTCGAGGGGGCCGACGGTCGTGGCGGCGATCGATGCCAACCAACGAGCCAACTCTTCGGTTCCAATGCGGAGGTGCGCGGCCAGTTCCTCGTCGCTCGGCGACCTGCCGTGTTCGTGCTCGAGGGCTGCGAACGCTCGCTCCACCTCACGGGCACGACTACGAACGGAGCGAGGGACCCAATCGAGTTGCCTCAAACCGTCGTAGATCGCACCGCGAATGCGAGGGGCCGCGAACGTCTCGAACTTCACGCCACGGTCGAGGTCGAATCGATCGATGGCGTCGATGAGCCCGAAGACTCCATAGCTCACCAGGTCACCCGGATCGACACTGTTGGGAAGGCCGGCGCCGACTCGGCCGGCCACGAACTTCACCAGCGGCGAATAGTGCACGATCAAGTGATCGCGAGATGCCACGTTCTTGCGAACCAACCAGCGGTTCCAATGCATCCCCAGGTCTGGATCATCAGGAACAATGCTCATGCGCGAGGGTGGCTCTTCTGGTAGGCGTTCCGCAGCCGTTCTCGGCTGACGTGAGTGTAACGCTGCGTCGTCGCCACATCGGAATGGCCCAGCAACTCCTGAACGGCACGCAGGTCGGCACCGTTGTCGAGGAGGTGCGTGGCAAAGGTGTGGCGGAGCGCATGCGGATGTGTTGGGGTCGGCGAGCGCCGATCGAGTACCCGACGTACATCGCGCGGCGACAACTGCTTTCCTCGTTCGTTGACGAACACCACCGGGCCGGCCTCGGTGGGCGCACACTCGTGTCGAATGGCCAGCCACGCCTGCAGCGCATCGATCGCAGGCTCGCTGAGTGGGACTCGCCGTTCCTTCGCGCCTTTGCCCCACACAACGATGTAGCGCTCGTCGAGATGCACCTGCGGGAGCGTCAGTTCGCAGAGTTCCGACACTCGCACACCGCTGCCGTACAGCGTCTCGAGGACCGCATCGTCGCGGCGCTTGCGCCAAACAGGTTCGGATTCGGGTGTCGGCCCATCGAGCAACGTGTTGATGTCGCGACGATCGAGTACGCGCGGCAGCCGGCCGGAGTCTGACGTGACGTGCAACCCGATCGTCGGGTCGACCGACACCAGGTGGCCGGCGAGCGCCCATCCGAAGTAGCGCCGCATCGCTGCGGCCTTGCGAGCGATACTGCGGCGGGCATAGTCGCGCGTGGACAACGAGGCGATGTAGCGACGGACGAGCCGACGGTTCACTTGGGCTGGCGACTCGATGTTCGAACGCGCCGCCCACTCGGCGAACAAGCGAAGGTCGGTTGCGTAGGCCGCGAGCGTACGATCGGACAACGAGGTGTGAGCACCGACGAACTCCGCGAGTTGCCACTGGTCGTGGTCGGCCATGGGTTCGAGGGTATTCGCTCACGACCACCTCAACCGGGATGTCGCAGGCTCGAACCATCCGCCGGCCTCGAGCAACCAGCCTGCTTGCTCGAGCCGTGCTGCGGCCAAGGCAACGTCGAGCACCGAGCAGCCGGTGGCGGCCACGATCATGTCGAGGGTGCTCGGCCGCTCCTCGCAGGCTTCGAGCACAGCCACCTGTGCACCGGTCGGTGCGGGCCGCACTTCGCTCGCGACGGACTGCTGCCGAGAGTGATCGAGACCGAGGAAACCGATCACGTCGTCAGCAGACCGAGCGATGCCCGCCCCGTCGAACATCAACTGGTTGGTCCCGGCCGAGGCGCGGCTGTGCGTTGAACCAGGAACGACCATGACCTCCACGCCGAGGTCCAGCGCAAGACGGGCCGTGATGAGACTGCCGCCGCTCTCGCGACTCTCGACGACCACCAGAACCTCGCTGAGGGCGGCAATGATCCGATTTCGCAACGGGAAGTGCCAGGGTTCGGGCGTAACGCCCGGAGCGTGTTCGGAGATGAGTACACCGGTTTGGCCGACCCATTCCCAAAGATCCCGGTGGCGCAACGGGTACGGCACATCGAGACCGCTTCCGACCACAGCTGCTGCGCGGCCCACGCCCTCGGCTGTGTCGGAGGGTCGCGAGTTACCCACTGACCGAACACCGTTGTGCGCCGCACCGTCGATCCCGCGGGCCAAACCTGAAACCACCGTGATGCCAGCGCTGGCCAGATCACGACCCAGTTCGTGCGCCGAAGCGCGGCCCGCAGCGGTTGCGTTCCGCGTGCCGACGATGCCAACGCGACGGGCGGACAGCGACGTCAGATCGCCACGAATGAACAGCGCAGCCGGCGCATCAGGATCGGTTTCGAACACCGAGGGCCATCCGCGGTCGCGACCATCGACCACCGAGATGCCTGCCTCCCGACACCGGTCAACGGCATGCTGGACCGTCGCAATGGCCGCCTGGCTCTGCAAGGCAGTCACGCCGTCTGACGAAATGTGACGTTCCGACATCGCTGACAACGGCGCTCCGACACGGAGCCGTTCCCATGCATCTGCGGGCGAGTGGTGCCGCAAGAGGTGACGTAGCCGGTGTGGGCTCATGCCGGGAAGACACGCCAAGGCGGTCAGTTCCGGGTCGTTCATGCTGCGAGCCCCAACGACATCGGGCCGAGCGACGATCGCATGGCCAACGCCGTCGCTACTGCGCCCTCGTCGACACCGTCTGCCGGCTGAGTATCGCCGGTCAGATCGGCGATGGTGCGGGCAACCCGTCGTACCCGGTGGTACCCACGTGCAGACAGGTGATCACGCTCTGCCGCTGATCGCAACAGACGTTCGGCTTGCGACGTGAGCGCAGCGTAGGTGCCCAGGTCGGTGTCGTTGAGCCCGGCGTTGAGCATTCCCTGCCGAGCTAGCGCGGCCGTCCGCGCCCGGTGGATTCGAGCCGCCACGGTGGCAGTGGACTCGCCCGGTGGGCCATCGAGCAGGTCGTGGATGTCGGGCCGATTCACGGCGACGCGTAGGTCGAACCGGTCGAGGAGCGGGCCGGAGAGGCGCCCGATGTAGCGCTGCCGGGTACGTTCATCGCAGACGCAATCGCCCGGCCCGCCGCCGCCGCATGGGCACGGGTTGGTGGCCCCGACGAGCTGAAACCTTGCAGGCATCGGTACCCGCAGTTGCTCGACGCGACCAACCATGATGCAACCCTCTTCGATGGCCTCGCGCAGTGCATCGAGTGTCTTTGGAGCGAACTGGCCCATCTCGTCCATGAACAGCACGCCGCCGTGCGCCAACGACGCCTCACCTGGTCGGATGATGTGCCCGCCTCCGCCGACCAGCGCGGCCATGGACGTGGTGTGATGCGGCGATCGAAACGGTGGCCGTACCACCAAGCCGCCCGAGGGCATCTGCAATCCAGCGGCCGAATGCACCATGGTGGTTTCCAACGCTTCGTCGGGCGTGAGATCAGGCAACAACCCCACCAGTCGCCGAGCGAGCATCGTCTTGCCGGACCCCGGCGGACCGACGAACAACAGGTGATGCCCACCTGCTGCGGCCACCTCCAGCGCGAGCCGCGCGTATGGTTGACCCTTCACCTCGGCGAGATCGGCGAGGTCGGGCTCCGCAAGCGACTCGTACGCGACCGACTCGTACCGAGGCCACCCAGTGAGGCCGGTGAGCACCTCGACCAGTTCCTTCAAGTGGGCCACGGGCCGAACGTGCCCGCGCGCTACCGCTCGCGCCTCGGGCACTGAATCGACCGGAACCACCCAGTCGAGATCGGGCAGCACACCAACCATCGGGGCGACGCCGGGGATACGGCGAATCGACCCGTCGAGTCCCAACTCGCCCGCAAACGCCAGACCGGTCAGCGCTTCGACGGGAATGACTCCGGATGCCGCAAGTAGACCGATTGCGACGGCTACGTCGAGCCCAGAGCCGGCCTTGCGGTACAACGGTGGTGCGAGGTTGACCGTGATGCGTTTGTCGGGCCAGTCGAAGTTGCACGACAGCACGGCCGCTCGGACGCGGTCGCGGGACTCACGGCACGACTCGTCGGGCAAGCCGAGCATCAAAAACCCCGGCAAACCCTTCCCGACATGCACCTCGACCGAGACCGGATGGCCACGGGCCCCCACGATGGTGGCGGATGGAATGGCTGCGATCATGCTGACCTCCGGAACCGTGGCGCCCAGAAGTGGTCTGGCAATCGCCGATTTGGAACGGAGGGAGTGGACCTGCCCCTCGACAGCAACCACCAAGCTACCAAGGAGGTATGGCAGTCCAACCGGCGGCATTCGCAGTTCGGTGCAGTGGGTGCTGATGCTGTTCGTGATCGGCGTGGCACACTCGTTGCGGTGAACGGAGAGGTGCAGGCGGTGGCGCGCCAAGACATGCGACAGCAAACGCGGGCGCGAACGCGTTCGATGCTGCACACCGCCGTGGCAGTGGTGGTCACAGGGTCGACGTTGCTGGTGGGGTGCAGCGACGACGAAACCGCTAGTGATGCGGTCCAGTTCTGTGAGCAGGCGCGTTCGAACACCGCGCTGATCGTGTCCCCACCTCTGGCAACCGAAGCCGAGTTGGCTGAGACGATGGACTTTTACCGCCTCATGGGTGAGTTGGCTCCGATCGCCATTGCGGAGCAATGGGACCGATTGGTTGGTGCGATGGAGACTGCCGCAGCCATTGTTCCCGGCGACCCGGCGTCTGCTCAACAGGTCGCAACGACGGCGTATGCGGTAGAACGCTCTGCATACGAAGTCAAGGTGTGGCTGAACCAGAACTGTGGCGTCGACCTACCGATCACCACGATCGCTCCTCAAGATCCGGTACCAGCCCAGACCGTCCCGGTGACGACTGCGCCTGCTAGCACCGGGGGCTCAGCGGGCTGATCAGGTGCCGGGCGACACCGGTATCTGCAGCAACGGTAGGGCGATCTTGGCAAGTATCAGGTTGGCGCCCAGCTGGAACACGTGCACGCCATCCCAGCGGTAGTCGACGTCGGTGCTGATGGCCGGGTCGTCACACCACTCGTCTGGCCCTTCGACAAACCACACGCTGTCGTGCGCGTCTGCGACCGAACGCAACAGGTCGTTGAGATGGCCGACGCGCTCGTCGTCGGAGCGTTCAGGCAGAGGCGGCACTCGCGCTCCATCATTGGCCACCGGTCGCATGCACGGCACTTCGAGCAGCGCCACTTGTGCGCCGTGGCCCGTGATGGCGTCGATCCCCCGAAGCAGGTTCGTCAACCAGAGGTGGTCGAGTGCGGGTGACGCGAACGGCACGAGTTCGTCGTCGATCTCCAGATCGAAAACATCCCAGGCCCCCAACATGACGAGCGCCACATCTGCATCGGCAGTTTGGGTGTCTTCACCCCACCGTTCAGCCCAACCTGTGCAATCTGCAAGGTCGCGCCCGAACCCGCTGAGCGCCGACCGCACTTCACCTCGGTCATGCACCCCGCACCCGTCGACCGAGCCATCGGCGACAGTGAAATAGTCACTCGTTCCATCGGGGAGATTGACGAAGAACGAGTGGGCCTGGGAGTCACCGACGATGACTACGCTGCGCGGCAACTGCGCGACCGTGGTGGTCGTCGCTGGAAACGTGGTTGACGGCAGGGTCGATGGCAGGGTCGACGGCAGGGTCGATTGGCCAACCGAACTGCTGGGGTTGGTCGCCGCTGAGCTGGCAGGTGCGAGTTGCGGGACCACAGCGCCAGGTGCCGCCGCCACGGTTGACGTGGCGACAGCCGGAGCGGACGTCTGGGCCATCTCGAACACCTGCGTGTCGAACTTCGCAGTCTGTGAACCAACAGCCGGGTCGTACGGACCGACGTTGGCATAGACGAACGCGAGCCCGATCGTTGCCGCCAGACCAGTTGCGCTCACTACGACGAGCGGAACGGGAATCGCTTGGATTCGTCGGGGCGGTACAGCGGTTGCCGCTGTGTCGGATCGTCGACCTCGACGGACCGGAATTTCGACGTACCGATAGGTGAGCTCGTTGAGCGCTGCGGCAACCACCAGCGCTCCGACCACCCGAGCCGCCGACCCTCCGCCGGTTGCGCCCGCGAGTACCAGCGCGGGCCAATGCCAGAGGTAGAGCCCGTACGAGCGTTGACCAACAGCGACCAACGGTCGCCAGGACAGCGTCGCCCGCAAGCTCGTCGACGACGGCGCGACTGCAGCGCCCACCGCCAGAACCGACATCACCGAGACCAGCGCGAGCGCCCACCGGTAGGTGGATGGTGCGGTGATATCCCCCACGACCAGCGCAACGATCAAGCCGCCGATGGCCAACCAGCCCACCAACTCGGTCGTCACTTCTGCGGCGGCCGCTTTCACCGACAACGATTGCGACTGACGTTGCCACGGTCTCCAGACCATTGCGGCACCGGCGCCGAGGAGCAGCCCGCTCGCCCGAGTGGGGGTCGACAAATACAGCGTGTTCTCGACTACGTGCCCATACAGCAACGCCGTGCAGATCATGACCCCCAACGAGGAGATCAACACGGTCGCAGCCCGTGCCCGAGGGGCCAGGCGCACCAGCACAACGAACGCCAGCGGCCACACCACGTACCACTGCTCTTCCACCGCCAGCGACCACAGATGACGCAGGACGGGTGGATCCGTCGAAGCGAAGTAGGGCGTCGATCCGACTATCTGGCCCCAGTTGTTGACGTAGAAGATGGACCATGGCAGGTCGCGGCGCAGCGTCGATCGTTGTTCGGCAGTGCCGAAGAGCGCGACCCATCCGGCAACCGCGATCAGCATGACGAACAGCGCCGGGAGCAAGCGTCGGGCCCGACGCAGCCAGAACTGGCGAAGGTCGGTGCTGCCACTTCGTTGCTGTTCGATCAACAGCAACGTCGTGATCAGGTAACCCGACACCACGAAGAACACTTCGACGCCGTAAAACCCACCCCTCATCCAGGGCGCGCTCGTGTGATAGGCGATCACTGCAAGGACGCTGATGGCACGCAACCCGTCGAGGCTCGGTTGGTAACCCATCCCGGGTGGTGCGGGGCCGCTCACTCAGTACCCGATCAGTTCACGAAAGGCGCCAGCGCCTCGAACCGTGACGGCTGCAGGTAGTCGATCGCGCAACCCTCGATCACTGGTGACCACCGTGGTGAACTCCTGCGGCTCGTGCTCGACGAACTCGGCACCGTGTTGGCCGGTGAGATCGACGATGTGGTCGTCGGCCGCGTTTCGACCGCGGCGCGGCGCCTCCGCGATGACGAGATTCCCACCGGCCAGGTCGATGACCGAGCTGGGAACCGGTGCGTCGAAGACCAGCATCACGTCGTCGCCGTGGGTGCGGCACCACTCCGCAACCGACTGGGTGAAGCGCGCCATCGCGGCCGGTCGGTCGTTCCACCAACCATCAGGGCGGGAACCGAAGACATTATTCCCGTCGATGATCCACAACGCCATCGCGCCGACGATAGGTCGGCCATCGTGCTGGATGGGGTCTCTCAGACCCATCCTCAACTCGTTGCGGCCGTCACGGGATGAGCAGCGACTCCGGGATGTCGACGTGACGCGCCCGCAACCACTCTCCGAGGCTCTTTGCCTGGCCGTCGACCCGCGTTGACGCGGCGACACCTTCTTGCAGCAATCCGCAGATGACGAAGTTCAACGCGTGCACGTTTGGCAGCTCGTAGCGATCCACCCGGAGGTCGGCAGTTTCGGGCAGCAAATCCTGTAGGCGATCGACCGTGAGAAATCCGGCCAGCCAGACGAACGCTTCGGCGCTACGAGCGAACACGCCCAGGTTGGCGTTGCCGCCCTTGTCGCCCGATCGCGCACCGATCACGGTGCCCAACGGCAAGCTACGAACTGGCCCCTGCGACGCCCCTGGGACCGATGACCCTGTGACCGGCAGAGGGGCGGCCGACCGAACCGCCACGGAGTCGTCGACGGGTTGCGTGACATCACTCATCGCTGACAGATGCGTGGTGTCATCGGCGATCGTGACGCGTTGGGTCACGAGCTGCGCAGGAACGGTCGCGGGCAGGTAGACCCCGTACGGGGTTCCATCACTTGGCGCCCCGGACAGCGCGTACATGCCCGGGATGTTGCACAGGACGGTCTCGACCATCGCATTGGTGAACGCCCGACCGACCTTGCGCTGGTCGGGGTCCTTGACCGTGATTCGCAACTCGGCTGTGGCCGTTTCATTCGTGGTGGGGTCAGGGTGATCGCTGCGAATCAAGCGCGTCGTGACGTGGGCGTAGTCGGTCGGCTGAAACGGACATGCCCGCCACAGCGCCGCTTCGACAGCTGCCGCTTTCGCCTCGATGTCGAGCCCAGTCAACGCCACGGACACATGGTTCCGGTAACCACCGATCGAGTTCATCGCCACTTTCAACGTCGGTGGCGGTGGCTCTCCTGTGACACCGAAGATCCGAACCCGGTCTGGCGCAACCTGTTCGAGCTGCACGGTGTCGAACCGACTCGTGACGTCGGGGCCGTAGTAGCGAGGGCCGCCGATCTCGTAGAGCAACTGGGATGTGACGGTTCCCACCGACACCATGCCACCGGTGCCGTCGTGCTTACCGATCACCGTCGAGCCATCAGCGTGCACCTCGGCCCACGGGAAGCCCAACCGTTCGAACCCGGGCACTTCGGTGAAGAACGAGTAGTTGCCACCGGTGACTTGACCCGAGCACTCGATGAGGTGCCCGGCCACCACCGCGCCAGCGAGTTGATCGAAGTCGGTGCGACCCCAACCATGGTGCCAAGCCGCCGGACCACACACCACGGCGGCGTCGGTGACACGACCGGTGATGACGATGTCGGCCCCACGGGTCAGCGCGTCAACGATGCCCCAACAGCCGAGATAGGCGTTGGCTGACACGAAGCGCGACACGTCGCCCAGCCCCGATTCAGCCCCGAGCCCACCTTCGCAACGGTTGCCGTCGTCGAAACGTTGTAGATCACCACTGGCAGCCAGGTCAGCGATGCGCGCCAACAGGTCGTCGCCATCGACGTACGCGATGGTCGGCGCAAGGCCCAGCCGGTTGGCCACTTGCTGCACCGCTTCGGCACAGCCACCCGGGTCGAGACCGCCGGCGTTCGACACCACTTTGATGCCTCGGTCCAGGCAGGTGCCCATCACCCGCTCCATCTGGGTGACGAACGTTCCGGCAAACCCTGCACCCGGGCGTTTGGCGCGGATTCGCGCCAGGATCAGCATCGTCAGTTCGGCCAGCCAATCGCCGGTGAGCACGTCGATCGGCCCGCCTTCGACCATTTCGGCGGCGCCGCTGAGACGATCGCCGAAGAATCCAGAACAGTTCGCGATGCGAATCGGCTTTGTCATCGCAAGTGGCTCTTCACTGGTGCCTCGAGCGCGACGAGCAGGTCGCCTTGATCGACTCGGTCGCCGACATCGAACCGGACCTCGCTGACGGTGGCGTCGGCCGCGGCAGTGATCTGATGCTCCATCTTCATCGCTTCCACGACCATCAGGAGCTGGCCCTCGGTGACTTCGTCGCCGACCGCGACGTGGACTGCGATGACCGTTCCCGGAAGTGGCGAAACCGGGCCTCCGTGCATCGCCGATCTGTCGTGTTCGTCGAACTTGGGTGGCACCGACCACTCCAGCGCACCTGCAGGGCTCGATGTGACGATGTTCATTCCGTTCACGCGCACGCGGACGCCATGACGAACGCCGTTCACTTCGAGCACCTGGCGATCCGCTGACCGTACGAAGAGTCGCACCGCCACTCGCCGGCGCACGTCGGGTGGCAACACGCCCCTCTCATCTGCGATGGGAATCGCTCCGACCAACACGTCCGCCGATGACCCACTCAACACGTATTCGACATGGTCGCCAACGCCGTTAGCGGCCAGCGAACGGCGTTGCCCTTGCGTGCGCAGATTGCGCCAACCCGACGGAGCGAAGCCGGTGACGTCGTCTGCTGTGCGATGTTGCTGCTCGAGCGCGAAGACTGCGGCGAGCAGATGCGCCAGCCGTTCGTCGCCAGTTGGCCCTCCGCCCGCCACGACGTGGGGATGTTCGGCCAGGTACGCGGTGGGCGTGTTGCCTGCCAAGTAGTCGGGCTCGCCCATGATCTCGATGAGCGAAGCAATGTTGGTACGCACACCAGCGACGCAACCGGTGCGCAGTGCGCGTGCAACCTGAGCGGCTGCACCACGCCGATCGGTGTGATGGACGATGACTTTTGCGAGCATCGAGTCGTAGTCGGCAGATACCTCGCTGCCAGCACGGAAACCAGTATCGACTCGCACGCCCTCGACGCCCGCGCCGATGGAGAACTCGGTCAGCGTGCCGACCGACGGCAGCCACCCGGCTGCCGGGTCTTCGGCTACGACGCGAACCTCGATGGCGTGCCCGGTGATCGTGACGTCGTCTTGCGTGAACGCAAGTGCTTTGCCCTGGGCAATCAAGAGTTGCAACTCGACCAGGTCGAAGCCGGTGACCGCTTCGGTGACCGGGTGCTCCACCTGGAGGCGTGTGTTGACCTCGAGGAACGTGATCAGCTCCTCGCCGGAAATCGGGTCGGGTTCGCCGACCATGAACTCCACGGTGCCAGCACCCACGTACCCCACGTACCTGGCGAGCGCGACGGCACCGTCGTGCAATGCCGATCTCGTGGCGTCGTTGATTCCCGGCGACGGCGACTCTTCGACGATCTTCTGGTTGCGCCGCTGGAGGGAACACTCGCGTTCGCCGAGGTGGATGACGTTGCCGTGCATGTCGCCCATGATCTGAACTTCGACGTGGCGCCCACGCGCAATGTATGGCTCGATGAACACCGTGCAGTCGCCGAATGCGGCAGCGGCTTCCCGGGAGGCTGATGCAACCGCTTCGGGCAGCGCCTCCTCGGCCGCAACGACGCGCATGCCACGCCCGCCTCCACCAGACGCGGCTTTGACAAGCAACGGAAACGGAGGCAAGGGGTCGTGCCAGACCCCATCGGTGACTGCGACGACCGAGGTGGTGGGCACACCTGCGGCCAACGCCGTTTGCTTCGCCGCGATCTTGTCACCGAGCAGCCGGATCTGTGCAGGCGTCGGGCCCACCCACAGGAGCCCTGCCGCGGTGACCGCTTCGGCAAATTCGGCGTTCTCGGCGAGGAACCCGTAACCGGGATGAATCGCGTCAGCGCCTGCTCGAAGGGCCGCGGCGACGATGGCGTCGCCGCGCAGATACGACTCGGCGGCCGTCGCGCCGCCCAATGCGACGGCCACATCGACCGAGTCGACGTGGACGGCGTTCTTGTCGGGTTCGGAGTACACGCCAACCGTCGACATTCCCATGCGGTGGGCGGTGCGCGCGATGCGACAGGCGATTTCGCCGCGGTTGGCGATGAGCAACCGGTTGATCGGGCGGGCGATCATCAGTGCCTCCAGACGCCGTAGTCAGCGGCGCCCTGCACGAGATTGCTGTGGGCAGCCGAAAGAGCGAGGCCCAGAACGGTTCGGGAGTCAGCCGGATTGATGATGCCGTCATCCCACACTCGGCCGGTTGCATACAACGCCGACGACTCACCTTCGATGAGCGCCTCGAGGCCTTCCTTCTGAGCGGTGAGGGCATTCTCGTCAACCTCGACGCCGCGCCCGGCGGCGGCGTTTCTGGCCACGATGTCCATCACGCCTGCCAGCTGCTTTGGCCCCATCACAGCGATCTTGTGGTTCGGCCACGAGAAGATGAACCGGGGGTCGTACGCCCTGCCGGCCATGCCGTAGTTGCCGGCGCCGTACGACGCCCCGACCATCAAGCAGAAGTGTGGCACCTCGCTGTTCGACACGGCGTTGATCAGCTTGGCGCCGTTGCGGATGATGCCGCCACGTTCGGCCTTCGAACCCACCATGAACCCGGTGATGTTGTGCAGGAACACCAGCGGCGTGGAGGACTTGTTGCAGAGCTGGATGAACTGCGCCGACTTCGCCGATTCTTCTGAGAACAGAATGCCGTTGTTGCCGATGAGACCGACCGGGAACCCGTGAATCGAACCCCAACCGCACACGAGCTTGTCGCCGTACAACGGCTTGAACTCTTCGAACCGAGACCCGTCCAGCAGTCGGGCGTAGATCTCGCGAATGTCGAACGGCACCCGCACGTCGGCAGATGCGCATCCCATCAGTTCTGCTGGGTCGTAGAGCGGGTCGTCGCCATGCTCGGTGGCGCCGGGCCCGAGCTTGGTCCAACGCAAGTGGGTCACGATGTCGCGGGTGATCCTGAGTGCATCGAGTTCGTCGACTGCGAGGTAGTCGGACAGGCCGCTGACGCGGCTGTGCATCTCTGCGCCGCCGAGCGTCTCCTCGTCGACGATCTCGTCGATCGCCATCTTCACCAGGGGAGGGCCGCCGAGGTACGCAGTGCCGCGCCCCTGAACGAAGACCGTGTAGTCACTCATGCCGGGTGTGTAGGCGCCGCCGGCGGTGGCCGGGCCGAAGCCGACGGTGATCGACGGGATTCCCATCTTCGACATGCGGGTGAGATTCTTGAAGCTCGCCCCGCCGCGCACGAAGATGTCGGCTTGGTGCGGCAGATCGGCCCCCGCCGACTCGTTCAGGTTGATCACGGGCAATCGGTTGCACTGGGCGATCTCTTGAAACCTCGCGCCCTTGGTCACGGTGCTGGGATTCGTCGAGCCTCCGCGGTAGGTCATGTCCGTGGCACTGATCGCACACTCGACGCCTGCGACGAGTCCGATGCCGTTGACGACGCCGCAGCCGATCGGGAACTCGGTACCCCACCCCGCAAGCGCACTGAGCTCGAGGAACGGCGAGTCATCGTCGATCAGGATCTCGATGCGTTCCCGGGCCAGCATCTTGCCTCGCTGACGATGACGGTCGACGTACCGCTGACCGCCGATCGTCGGCACGGTGGCCATCAACGACTCGACCTCGTCCCACAGCGCCTGCATGGCGTTGCGATTGTGTTGAAACGCCTCAGACCTCACATCGAGTCGTGACCGGATGACACTCATCGACGCCTCTGCCCGGTGACGATGTCTCCCATGCACGCCCAAGTTAGATCGCGGTACCAGATCGAGTCAAACGGTACCGCGAGGTCCAGGATACACCGTCAAAGAAACCCGGGCCCTCGGGGTACACGGCGGTGACGGTCGCGACGACTGCGAAGCGCGCCGCCCGCCTCCGACGGGTGTGATGATTCAGATTCATGGCCGGTGCCTCCACCCTCTGCGTGACGTGATGCGTCATGATTGCGAGTCACCGCAAAGCGGTCCTACCGAAGCTCGTATCGGGGAAAACCACACATCCTCGAGGAGTGATGTCAGGCGTTCTGTCAGAGCGAACCGAGCAGCCTGGCCGCGGCCAGAGTATTTTCGAGTAGGCAGCCGATCGTCATGGGGCCGGTGCCGCCCGGCATCGGGGTGATGGCTCCGGCGATTGCCTGCACCGCATCGAAGTCGACGTCACCGACGATCCCGTCAGCCGAACGCGACACGCCCACGTCGAGCACTGCAGCGCCTGGCTTCACGTGGTCGGCGGTGATCATGTGCGCCTGACCCGCTGCAGCCACCAGAATGTCTGCCTCCCGACAGACACCAGCCAGATCAACGGTTCGCGAGTGGGCCAGGGTCACGGTGGCGTCGGCACCCTTCCTGGCCAACAGCAGCACCTGCGGCAGACCGACCAGCGTGGAACGACCGACGACGACGGCGCGTTTGCCACGGGTTTCGACCCCGTACCGATCGAGAAGACGCATCACCCCGAGCGGCGTGCAGGGAACGTGCCCGGGGAGATCGCGGACGAGACGGCCCATCGATCGCTCGGTGAGTCCGTCGACGTCTTTTTCTGGCGGTAGCAACGCCAGCACGGGCTCCGGGTCGAGGTGGGCCGGCAGTGGCAGCTGCACCAAGATGCCGTGCACCGAGGTGTCGGCAACCAGCTCCGCCACAGCTGCCTCGACGTCTTCCTGGGTGGCATCGATCGGCAGTTCGACACCATGCGATACCAAACCTGCCTCGGTGGCCTTGCGGTGCTTCATGCGCACGTATACCTGACTCGGCTTGTCGACTCCGACCAACACGGTTGCCAAGCACACGGCTGGGTTCCCCAGCGCTTCGATCTCAGCGCGGATACGTGCAACCGTCTCATCTCGAAGCCGGTTGCCATCCATCAGCACCGCCCCGCCGGGCGTGACATCGAACAGTGTGGAGTCGGGGGAATTCATCGACTCATCATGGCATCGGCGAAGGTCGCTCGCGAGGTACGCCGAACCTCACGATTCCAGGCACCCGAGAGCGGGCTCGGGGCGCTCGGCTGATTCGCCCGCTGGTTAGCCTGACGCGATGGGTCGTCACCGCTACCAACCGTTGCAACGCCTGACCGAACCGCTCGTCCGTGAGAACGGTTCGCTCCGTACAGCGTCCTGGGATGAAGCTCTCGCCCGCGCTGCGACCGGGTTCCAGACCGCCCGCGAGCAATACGGCCCGAGCTCGATCGGCATGTTTTCGTGCTCGAAGTCCACGAACGAAATGAACTTCATCGCCCAGAAGTTCGCACGCGCTGCCCTGGGCACCAACAACATCGATTCCTGCAACCGAACTTGACACGCTCCTTCGGTGGTCGGTCTGGCCACAGTGTTCGGAGCGGGCGGTGGCACGTCGTCCTACGAGGAAGCGGAGCACGCTGACGTCATCGTCATGTGGGGATCGAACGCCCGCAATGCCCATCCCATCTTCTTCCACCGAGTGCTCACCGCGATCGGGCGCGGTGCAAAGTTGTTCGTCATCGATCCGCGCCGCTCGGAAACCGCCGAGTTCGCCGACATGTGGTTGGGGCTCAACGTCGGCACCGATATTGCGTTGTCGAACACTCTTGCACGAGAGATCATCCACGCGGGTCTCCAACATGGCGACTTCATCGCCGGATCGACCACCGGATTCGCCGAGTACCGAGCGTCGGTCGAGCCTTGGACCCTCGAGCGAGGCGAACGCGTCACCGGTGTACCTGCATCCGCCATTCGTGAGCTCGCCCACTCGTACGCAACGGCGCAGGCCGCGCAGTTGTGTTGGACACTCGGGATCACCGAACACCACAACGGCGTCGACAACGTCCTCGCACTCTGCAATTTGGCGCTGCTCACTGGGCAGGTCGGTCGTTTCGGCGCTGGCCTCACACCGCTGCGTGGGCAGAACAACGTGCAGGGCGGCGGCGACATGGGTGCACTGCCGAACAAACTGCCCGGGTTCCAAGACGTCACCGACCCCGTCGCCCGCGCCAAGTTCGAAGCGTGCTGGGGTACCGAGATTCCCGCCGAAGACGGTCTCCATCTCACCGAGATGTTCGAAGCCATGGAGCACGGCGAACTGCGATCGGTGTTCTGCATCGGTGAGAATCCAGCCCAGTCGGAAGCAGATTCCGCCAAGGCGATCCGGCTACTGCAAGGCCTCGACCACTTGGTCGTCCTCGACCTCTATCTCACTCGAACGGCTGAGCTGGCCGATGTCGTGCTCCCTGGTTCCGCGTCGTGGTGCGAGTCTGACGGCACGGTCACCAACTCCGAGCGACGAGTACAACGGGTTCGCAAGGCGCTCGCACCGCCAGGAAATGCACGCGACGACATCGAGATTCTGCTCGCCCTCGCTGCCCACTTTGGCCACAGCTGGGAGTACGAATCACACGAAGAGATCTGGAACGAGGTCCGCTCGCTGTCGCCCATGCACGCTGGCATGCCCTGGCGGCGGCTCGAAGAGCTCGACGGCATCCAGTGGCCGTGCTTCACAGAAGACACGGTCGAGCCGCCGTTCTTGCACGGTCGCTTGTGGGCGAGCGACCCAGCCGATCGTGGCCGGCTCGCCCCCTTCTCTGTCGTGGTGGACGACCCACCGGTCGAAGCGACTTCGACAGAGTTTCCACTTCGGCTCACCACCGGACGACGACTCGATTCGTACAACACGGGCGTGCAGTCGGGTGGGTTTCGCAGCCCGAACCGGTCGGGCGAGACGCTTGACCTGTCGCCCGACGACGCCGCCCACCTCGGAATCACCGACGGTGAAACGGTGCGCGTGTCATCGCCCCGGGGCAGCATCGAGGCACCTGCGCGCATCGACCCCGGATTACGCGCTGGTTTGGTCTTCATGACGTACCACTTTCCCGACGAGATCGACACGAACGTGCTCACCATCGATGCCACCGATCCGAAAGCCGGAACTGCCGAGTACAAAGCCGCGGCGGTCCGAGTAGAGAAGTTCATCGCGGAACTCGCGCCCCACCCGGCTGGTGCGGGAGACTGAGGCTGCATGGAAGTCCGCACCCGAGGTGTACCGCCCACCGCCGACGAGCGCCACGCGATCACGTCGGTGCTCGGGCCACCGGCAGTTCGTCAGCCGCACGTCGGAACGGGCGGGCAACGCCACCGCGAGCGTCGCCACTTGCTCTTGCCAGCACTCCATGCAGTGAACGACCGGGTTGGCTGGCTCAGCCAACCCGCAATCGATGCCATTGCGGAACAACTCGACATCTCCCCTGCTGAGGTGTACGGCGTCGCATCGTTCTACGACTTGTTCACTTTCGCCAAGCGCACCAGCCGGCAGGTTCGGGTCTGCGTGGACCTGGCGTGCCGCGCCGCCGAACCATCGCTGATCGCCGATCTTCCGGAGGGCAGCGTCGCCTCTCCGTGTCTCGGCGCATGCGAACGAGCGCCCGCCGCACTGGTCACCGACCCTGGCGAACCAGCCGCTCACGCGCTCGTTGCGCCAGTTCGGCGGCTAGAACTCGATCGAATCATCGTCGGTGGAAGCGTGGATGCCGAGGCGCCGCCCGAGGCTGCGGTCCCCCAGTTCGGGTCCGCTGAGCTCGTGCTGCTGCGCCGCGCAGGTATGTCGGACCCTCTCGACTTCGAAGCGTTTCTTGCCAGCGGTGGTTTCAGCGCGTTGCAAGCGGCGCGCACCATGGGGGCCGACGCAGTGATCGCGGCGGTGTCGGCGTCTGGGCTCACCGGGCGCGGCGGCGCTGCATTCCCCACCGGCCGCAAGTGGGAGGCAGTTCGGTCGCAGCCCGCCTACCCGCACTACCTCGTCTGCAACGCCGACGAGTCTGAACCCGGTACCTTC
>JBBREA010000032.1:0-28144 GCA_038203385.1 Acidimicrobiales bacterium
CTGGGACCCGCGGTCCGCGTGCGCGATGACACCGCCCACTTGACCGTCACGGGCACTGGTGGCCATGGTGAGCGCGTCGAGGACGAGTTCGGTGCGCATATGGTCAGCCATCGAGTAGCCGAGCAGCCGGCGGCTGCCGAGGTCGAGCACCGACGCCAGGTACAGCCAGCCTTCACTGGTCGCGATGTAGGTGATGTCTTGGCACCACGCCACATCCGGTGCGCCTGGTGTGAAGGCGCGGCCGATCAGATCGGGGATGGTGTAGCCGTCAGGGCCAGGGACCGTGGTGCGGATACGCCGTCGGATGCATCGCCCGGCCATGCCATGCAGGCGCATCAGGCGACGCACCCGTTTTTCGTTGACGACAACGCCGCCGCGGCGGAGCTCACGGTGCATCCGTGGGACACCGTAGTTGCCGTCGGCAGCATCGAAGATCTCGCGCATCAACGCGACCAGCGCTTCCTCGGCGATTTCACGCTCGGTTGGTGGCGCCGACTCGCGCTTTGCCCAGTCATAGAACCCAGACGTCGACACCTCCGCCACTTCACACGCCTTCGTGACCGGGAACCCGGCTGCCTTCTGGTCGGCGACACACGCGTAGCGGCTCACGATGTCGACTCCTTCACCCAAAAGGCCAGAGATCGTTTGAGAAGATCACGCTCCATCCGCAACTGCGTGATCTCGCCGCGTAGCCCGGCGAGCTCAGCACGCTCATCGACCGTGAGCGATGAGCCCTGCTCACGTCCCTTGCGGGCCTTGGCGACCCAGTTCCCGAGCGTGCCCTCGATCACCCCGATCGACCGAGCGACATCAGCAATCGATCGGCCTTCATCAAGGACCATCGCGACAGCGTCACGCTGGAACTCTGGCGGATACCTCGACGGCCGCCCCGTACTCTTCTTGTTGGACATGGACTTCCTCCTATACGAAGTGTCCGCCCAACGGGGGGATGCTCATGGTGGTTGACGCGGTGAGAGATGAACGTCTGCTTGCGTTGTTGCCGGTTGCGTTCGATGCCGTGGTCGGCTTCGATCGTGCGTGCCTTGGCACGTAACGTGCGACCGAACTTCTCGGGTGTTTGGTTGCGAGCGGCGGCCAACAGTTCGTCGTGCAGGCTGAGCAACGCTTCTTTGACGTCTTTGTCGAACGATGCGGTAGCGGCCCCGAGCTGGTCGACATGTTCGGAGCCGATGTGGCCGTGGGAGAGAGCTTCACCGAAGGATGGTGTGTCCTTGATGGTTTTGGAGCGGCGTTCCTTGCGGCGCGCCTCGGCTGCTGACACACCACCGGTGGCGGTGTGGGAATCTGCTGCCGATGCGGACTGGCCAGCGGCGTGGTGTTCGGTCAGTTTGCTGGTGAGCCGGGCCTCGCTGGCGTGGAGCCAGCCTTGCAAGCGGCGTGCGTGACCGAGGAGTTCGACGCACTCGCCGACTGATGCAGAGTCGATATCGGCACGATCGATCGCGGTCAACGCCGCTTGATGTGTGGACACCGAACTCATGAACGCACGTTACGTGGGGGGTGTAACAGAGTTGTTTGGTGTCAATCACCTGGGACTACCCGACGCATCGTGTGCAACTGGGATGTGAAACAACGGCACGCCGGACGTTCTGCTTCAACCGGGAAACGCCGTTGCGACTGGGACCGCCGTCCAGCAGGAGCTGCTACAAGTTCAGTATCGACCTCGCCGAGGCCACCACCCAAACGGCGTTGTTCGATCTGAGATAGCAGCTCTCGGGGCAACGTCGGAATCGAGGGTTGAGGGTGCCGGCGAAATGGCTCTTGGTGTGGCCGGTATCGTCTTTTCGGCGACGGACAGTTGGTGGCGCATGCGGTGGTGGGTGTTGTTCGTCGTTGTGCTTGCAACCAACACCGTGGAGTCGTGGTCGGCTGGCATCTCGAGGTGGCGGAACGATCGCTCGTCAGCGGCGCGGTCCGGCCTCACAGCCGTCGGCGCGTCGTTCGTGCCGGCACGCGTTGGGAGCTCGAACGTCGACGTGCACGTGTTGCTCTGGTTCGTAGACGCTTTCGTCTTGTGGATGGCGATTCGCCACGCGACTTGGTCTCGCAAAGCGATGGCATTTCTGATTGTGGGCGTACAAAGGGTTGCTCGAGATCGGCCAGCAGCGGGTACCCACCCGATCACCTCAGCTACTCGACTTCTTCGCAAACGGCGTGGCATTGCGGTCGGTGTCGCCGTTGCGATGGTGAGAGCCGCTGCGTGGCCGAACCAGAATCGACTCGCCCCCAGCTAAAGGGGCAGCACGAGCGCTACGTCCGCAACGGCGGGCAGCCGACGAGCACAAGGTGAGTAACGTGATGACGCGATGAGGCAGGAAGGGTTCGTCATTTTGATTGGGGTGCTGTTGACCGTCGCGGCAGCCCTCGCAATCGGTGGCGTGCCTTTTAGTGGCGGTGGGAGCGATGTCATCGTCTCGGACACGATCGCGCAGGTCGACGCCGCTGCATCAACTTCGGTGGCCGTGTCGGTTGCGTCCGAGACGACGGTGCCGGACGTCTCTATTCGCGAGCGTGCAGTGCCCAACAGCAGCCCAACTACGATCACTGCCTCAGGCGGGTCTCTAGCCCCGACTCCACCCACAACTGCTGACACCGCAGCTGCTGGGCCGATCGCCGCGACCACCGCCACGCAGCCGGACGACCCGGGCGGCTCAGATGATGAGTTGCGGGATCGCGACACCCTGTTGGTAGCCGTGGCGAACGCTTCTGGCATCGACGGGGTGTCCGCGTCGATAGTCGCTGAACTCGAGGCGGCTGGGTACATCGACGTGGCGGAGGTCGCCGCCGTGCAACCAAGCTCCACCAGCGCCATCCACTTCGGGCCGGGTCTGGACCGTGAGTCGTTCCTCGTCACCGCCGATATCGCATGGGATGGCGTCGAACTCCTCGCCATGGCGCTCGCACCGGAAATCGAACCGCCAGGCCAGTACGACTTGTTGATCTTGGTCGGCACCGATCGCGCCGAACCGGCTCTGCAACCGTGACGCCCGCAGGCACGCCGCTGCGGATTCTCACGTAGACACGGCTAACACCCAGCCGGTCTGCGTAGCAACCATGCCTGGCACGCAGCAACGGGGCTCGACGCACTGGTGGAAATCTGCGAGGCCACACCGCAGACGAAACTCGCGATCATGACGCAAGGCGACGGCTGGGGTCGGCGGTACTGCGCAACGCATGGGACCCGCGTCGAGGCGAAGTCGGCCACATGGTCGGGCTCGGTCCGGCACTCGACCAGGTGCCACGTCCGCCCAAACGACCGCGGGATCCGAATGAGGATCGCGAGCTAGCTGACCAGATGGTGTGCCACAGCTGTGCGGTGCGCCGTGCGCGAAGTGCCACGCCAGTTTCCGGGACGGATCCAGCTTTGGTGACCTCGGTGCGGCAACGGCCGGTCGTGTTCACTCCAGCGTGATGGCGGGGTCGATTGCCAAGCTGTAGACCCGCTTCTTTCGTACCCGGAGTTGATCGCTGACCAACGCGATTGCGTCGCGGGTACTGGACCCGTCAGCGATGGCTTCTCGAAGCGCTGACCGCACGTCGTCATCGGACGCATCGCCCTGCTGCGATGAAATCGCTCCACCCAGCACCAGCACATACTCGCCGCGCGGCGTGCCGATGTCGACCGTCCCGAGCGTGCCGCGAATGACTTCCTCGAACAGTTTGGTCAGTTCACGGCACACCGCCACGGGCCGATCTGGCCCGCACACAATCAACAGATCTGTCATGGTGCGCTCGAGTCTGTGCGGCGCTTCGTACAGCACTACGGTGCGAGTTTCGGCAGCGATGTCGGCGAGCCGGTCGGTGCGGTCACGGCCGGACCGAGGGATGAAACCCTCGTAGACATATCGCGTTGCCGGCAGCCCGCTGATGGTGAGCGCCATGATCACCGCAGCCGGGCCGGGCACCGCACTGACCGCGTAGCCGGCGTCGAGCGCCGCCCGCACCAACCGTTCGCCGGGATCGGAAATGCCGGGTGTGCCGGCATCGGTGACGACGGCGACGTCGTGGCCATCACCCAGCACGCTCAACACGTCGCCGATGCGACTCATCTCGGTGTGGTCGTTCGCCACGGCAAGGCGCTCGACCCGAATGCCGGCGTGCGCCAGCAGCTTCCCGGTGCGTCGGGTGTCTTCACAACACACCAACGAGCATGCAGCCAGCACCTCGACTGCGCGAGGCGGCAGATCGCCCAGGTTGCCAATCGGAGTGGCAACCAACCACAACCTGCCGCTCACAGCGTCTCGTTCATACGGTGCTGATCATGAGCCGGTCATGGTGCCGGCCATGAGGCGTCGCCGCGCTGATGCTGCGCGTGTTCGTCGTCGGTGCGTACATGCACCACGTCGCCCACTCGCAACCCCCAGCGGGCAAATGCTCCAGCTTCGGCCTCGACGATGATGCGTGCGTGCCACACCGGTACGCCGATGCGCTGCTGTCGCATTTGCATGGTCTTCACCACGGTGCCTTCGGAGTCCAGGAACGCAACGTCGATCGGGAACCGCATCCGCATGGTGTGCACCCAACGGCACGGAGACAACACGATGGCGCCATCGAGGTGATCGCGGCCGAGCAGTCCCTTCCGGCGACTGGCGCGGCTGTCGGCCAGCTCCGCTGAAGCGAGCACCCGAGCGTCTTCGGTCACCAACCAAGCCACAACAGCAGTGTGCCACGCAGCGGAGGAGGAACGGAATCGCAAATCCGTCAGTGCCCGACCCGAGGAGCCAGGGGCCACACGCTTGACTGTCCCAAGTGTGGCTCATCACGGCTGGGTTGGCGAGGTTTGCAAAGGTCTCGGCGACAGCTCGAGGTCTGCCACGGTGGTGGTGTTCTCGCTTTGCGACTGACCGCCCGCACCAGTGGTGCGGCCGGCGGTAGCTGGCACTTCTCGATTGACGTTGTCGCTCACGGTGGGCTCCTCTGAACGTCGAAGAGTGCGAGCAGATCAACCCATCGTGTGCAGCGGACTACACGTTGAAGCGGAACTCCATCACGTCTCCGTCGTGGGCGACGTAGTCCTTGCCCTCCACGCGGATCTTGCCGACCTCTTTTGCAGCGTGCCATGAACCCAGCGCAAGAAGCTCTTCCCAGCCGATGACCTCGGCCTTGATGAAGCCACGCTGGAAGTCGGAGTGGATGCGACCGGCACAAACCGGCGCGGTGGATCCCTCGTAGAACGTCCACGCACGGGATTCTTTCTCGCCGGTGGTGAAATACGTGCGAAGCCCGAGCAGGTGATACGACGAACGCACCATACGGAACAGGGCACCCTCGCCCAGCCCGAAACCTTCGAGCATCTCTGCTCGTTCCACCGGGTCGGTAATGGCGGCAGCTTCAGCCTCGAGCTGCACACACATGCCGATGACCTCGACGTTGTCGCCAGCGTTGTTGAACTCGGCCGCCACCAACGCCTCGGCAGCGGGAATGTCGTCGAGCTCGTTCTCGCCAACGTTGACGACCACCAGCACACGCCGATTCGTCAACAGGAAATGAGGGGCGAGCGCCTCCTTGTGGTACGCCTTCAACCCGGCGCGATACAGGGGAAGCCCTTCTGACAGCGCGGCGTACGCAGCCTGCAGCGCCTCGACCTCGTCGCCGAGCGTCTTGTCGAGCTTGGACTGCCGGGTGGCTTGATTGAGCCGCTTCTCGACCGTTTCGAGGTCGGCCAGAGCGAGCTCGAGTTCCACGATTCGCAGATGCTCGATGGGATCAGACGGGCCCGGCACGTCGTCGTCTTCGAACGCACGAAGCACGAACACGATCGCATCGACCTCGCGGATGTTGGCAAGAAACTTGTTGCCGAGACCCTCGCCTTTGCTGGCGCCTTCCACGAGGCCACCGATATCGACTACCTCGACCGTTGCGTGCACCGTCTTCTTGCTGTGCGACATGGCCGACAGCCGCTCGAGCCGGTCATCGGGAACTCGTGCCACCCCGATGTTGGGGTCTTTCGTGGCGAATGCATACGGCGCAGCCAGAGCACCGCCGCCCGTGAGTGCGTTGTACAAAGATGACTTACCCGCATTGGGCAGACCGACGAGACCGAACCGTTCCATGAAGTGAAGCAGGCTACCGGCGTGACGAGACGTGCCTAGCACGACTCGTCACGCGAAGCGGTATTACGGAATCGGAGTGCTGGTAGCGCAGATCACATACGCAGTGAGTGAGTACGAGGTGTCTCCGCCGACGACGATGGTCGTGCCCGATGCGGTCCATTCTGTTGGCGAACTCGGGTAGCTATTGAAAATTGCGATATTGGATGCGCTTGAGACGTTCGAGGTCTCGTACCCGCCGCCCACTGCGACCTTGCCCGAGGGGCAGGTAGCAACCACAGTTCTGAGGGCCGAGGTGTCGGCCGATGCGATACCGGGGACAATCTGCAGTTCGCTCACGCCTGCGGGACCGGTGACTCCTGGTACTCCTTGGATTCCGACTGGGCCTTGCGGGCCGGTGCTGCCAGGCGCACCTTGGGTTCCTTGGATTCCTTGTGCTCCGTCGTCTCCGACTTGGCCACCGATTGGGGCGTCGATGTAGTAACCCATCATGTCGATGACCACGTCGACGGTGCCGAACGCGTTGTAGATGTCGATCTCGTAGTTGTTGTTGACCTTCACAGCGATCGAGTTCGCTTGGCTGGTGGGGCCGTTCCAGTTGACGGCGCTGGTGATCGGGCGCTGCATACCGGTTGGGTACACCGCAAGGAACGACGGTTCGGTGCCACCGGTGGTGGTGACGTTGATGTCGACAGCGCGGGTTCCTGCAGGAACTGCCTGAGCGAATGACACCGTCGCATCTTCTCCGGCACGCAGTGTTCGGATGGAGCTGCTGCCCAGCCGGGTGTCGAGGATTCGAATCGGAACCGCTGGGACGAGGACGGTGCCATCGTTGCCAGCGCCTGCCCCGGCGACGAATGCGGAACCGGCGAACAGGGCGATGCCTGCGGCGATCACTCCAATTGCGAGGTGCCTGTTTGGATGCTTCATATGTCCTCCGATGGTGCTGGCGGCCCGACTGAGATCGAGTCGTAGCTGCCCTTGGGGGGCATGCTGCGCGATGTATCGCCAACGCGCGGTACGGGCTTGACGCAAACAGGGGCAACGTCCAGTTGAAGTGACACTGCGTCTAGAAGCCCCACGCGGTCGCCCCGTGCTCGCTGAACGCAGCGTCCTCATCGATCATGACAGCCGTCAGGACGCGAAGCGGCGCCGCCCCGAAAGGGGTGGCGCCGCGTGCGGATGAGTCAAGCGACTCGGGAATGCCTCGGTTTACACGTCGGCGCAGATTGCGTACACGGTGAGCGTGTACTGCGTGCCTCCGTTTTGCGTGATCCGGGCGGCCTGCGCTGTCCACGCGGTTTGGTTGAGCGTGCCCGACGGCGCCGATGCGAGAATAGAGAGGTTGCTGCTGTTGGCGCTCGCCCCGCCGCCCAGGACCTTCTTGCCAGCTGGGCAGACGGCGGTCTCATTCATGTTGTTGCCGTTGCTAGTGAGGGCAGCGGTGACGACCTCGTAGCCGCTCATGGCCGCAGATCCGTCGGCTCCGTCTTGACCGTCAATACCGTTGACGCCGTCGGCTCCGTCTTCACCGTCAATACCGTCGGCTCCGTCGGCTCCGTTGGCTCCGTCTTCACCGTCAATACCGTCAATACCGTCAATACCGTCAATACCGTCAATACCGTCAATACCGTCTTCACCGTCAATACCGTTGACTCCGTCGGCTCCGTCCTGACCGTCAATGCCGTTGACGCCGTTGGCTCCGTCTTCACCGTCAATGCCGTTGACGCCGTCGGCTCCAGCTGGGCCGGGGATTCCCTGGGGGCCGATAGCACCACGTGCGCCTGTAGCTCCGGTGTCACCTTTCGAACCTGCAGGGCCTGCGGGCCCCGCTGGGCCACTGACGCTGCCGGTGCTGCTGGGGGCATCGACGTAGTAACCCATCATGTCGATGACCACATCAACGGTGCCGAACGCGTTGTAGATGTCGATTTCGTAGTCGGCGTTCAGCTTCACGGCGATGGCGTTGGCCTGGCTGGTGGGGCCGTTCCAGTTGACGACGCTGGTGAGCGGTCGCACGGTGCCGGTGGGGTAGACGGCGAGGAACGAGGGGTCGGTGCCCCCAGTGCTCGTGACGTTGATATCGACGGCGCGTGTCCCAGTGGGAACTGCGCCAGCGAACGAAACCGTTGCCTCATCGTCAGCGCCAAGCGTGAAGATCGGGCTGCCGATGAGGCGGGTATCGAGAATGCGAACCGGAACCGTGGGTACGAGGACAGTGCCGTCGCCAGCACCCGCCCCGGACACAATTGCCGACCCGGCGAACAGAGCGACGCCTGCCGCGACCGCTCCGATCGTGAGGTGCTTGTTCGGACGTTTCATGAGTTGCTCCAAGTCAGTTTGGTAAGAGCGCCATTCGTGGTGGCGTGCCTGCCTCCATAGGCACGGCATAGACGTATCGTCTAAAGTTGCGAATCCCTTAACAATATTTGGCGAAAAATGGGTGATCGCCCAGAACATTGTTTGACATGAACCAGAGCAGATCGATACGAAGCCGGCACACGGACTACCTGGCGCACCGATCGCCCCAGTCGTACCAACAGTCGCCCGTGCCGGCTACCGACGACTTTCCCGCCGTCCCAACTGGTCATCGAGCTGGTGATCGAAGCTGGTGATCGAGCTGGTGATCGAGCTGGTGATCGAGCTGGTGGTCGAGCTGTGATCAACGTGCGATCTTCGTGTTCATCTCATCGACATTTCGCAACATGCAGCTCGAGCGAGACGACGAGTTGGTCAAACGTGTGTTTACGCGGTTGCGGCGCCTGCGTGAAGCGCGCGGCGTCACGTGGAGCGAGGTCGATCTGCGGTGGCGCGTCCAGAAATCGACGGGATCGCACTCGCTGACTGCCTCGGCGAGGGCGGCATCGAGAATGAGTGGCGGGCCGAGAGGGTCATCGAACCGACGGTGGCCAGTGGCCCCGATGCTGCAGGTTCTCACCGACCGCCGACGATAGTACGACGGCGCACACCAGGCGGCCTACACCGGGCAGAGTGCGTCAGCTGACGCCGCTGCCCGCATCGGCGAGTTGCTTGCGCACCTCATCCATGTCGAGTTCGCGTACCTGCTTCAACAGATCGTCGAGGGCCGACTTCGGCAACGCTCCGGCCTGGTTGAACAGCTGAATGCCGTCACGGAAGACCATCAACGTCGGAATCGACTGAATGCCTATCGTTCCGGCCAGTTGCTGCTCGGCTTCGGTGTCGACCTTCGCAAACGTGATGTCGGGATTCTCGCTGGCGGTTTGGTCGAACACTGGGCCGAAGCGCTTACACGGGCCACACCACTCTGCCCAGAAATCGACGATGGTGATTCCCTCTCCGGTGACAGTCGACTCGAAGTTCTTCATGTTCAACGTGGTTGTCATTACTACTCCCGTATTCGGCGATGATTCGCGGTGGCGCCGCCGTGCCGGCGGTGCAGTGGTTGGAACGGTTTGGTGGGAGGGAATATTCCCGTTCGCGGCGAGTCGTGGGGGCGTGGCGGAACTCGCACGGGGGAACCTGAGTGGTGTTCTAGGCTGCGGGCATGTCGAACGATGAGGGTGCGCATGACGACCAACCGGTCGAAAATTCTGGTGACGCCGTTCCCCCGCCCCCGCCGTCAGTAAGTGACGCTGTCAACACAACGCCACCTCCGCCCGGGTTTGGCGATGCGCCAGCCGACATCGGCCTCACAGAACCGACGCCCTCGGTTGCAGCGGGCGAACCATTTGCGCCTCCGACCGTCGCACCGATGCCGTTGCAACCTCCCACCGTCCCACTCGCTGCGAACACCACACCCGACGAATCGCTTCTCACGCGCAAGGTCGCAAAACTGCCGGTGATCGGCTGGATTGCGATCGCGGCCGTTGCCGCCGTCGGCATCATCGCCGCTGTCGTGCTCGGCGGCGGCGACGACGAGAACGTCGCCATCGAGATTCCGCTGCCCTCCTCGTCCACCACCGTCGCCGCAGTAACCACGACCGAGGTGGCGGCAGCCACAACCGTCGCGTCCACTGTGCCACCAACAACGACCGCACCCGAAACCACGGTGCCGTCCACCACGGCGCCAGCGGGTGCCGACGGCCTGTCGCCGGAAACGGCCCTTCCCTTGGGTGACCCATCGGTGTCTGTCTTCAGCTACCAGTCCCCGTACAGCGAGTCCGCCTGGACCGGGTCGATCGTTGCGATCAGCGAGGGAACCGCCTACGAACCAGCTGACGGCACCTGCCTGATCGTGTTCGCCACGCTCACTCCCACCGCCGTGGAAGGGCTCGTTTCGAATGGGTACGACGCGCCGCCGATGAATTTGATCATCGATGGAAAGGAACAGGAGGAAGCCTATGGATCGTGCGAGTACGAAGGGATCGAAGCAGCCGGATGGGCCAGCGTGTTCCACACGTCGGGAACCGTCGGCACCGAATTTCCGGTGTACACCGAGTTCCAGGTGCCCGACTCGATCGATCTGAACGACCTACTGCTCGTCGTCGGAGTCGAGGAAGCCGGTCAGACGTTCTTCCGCGGCCCGGTCAGCGAAACTCCACAACCCACCGCCAGGCCCGGTGCGCCACTCGGCGCAACGCTGTCACCCATCGGCGACGGCGCCGTGTACACCTACGACGATCCGTTCGAATCGTCCACGTGGGAGATCACCTACGACGGTCTCGTCTCTGTGCCAGTGGATTCGTTCACCAACCAACCGGGGGTGTGCTTCGCCGCAGTTGGAACCGTGAAACCGGTGGTGATCCGCGGCGTCATCTCGAGTGGCTTCGACGCACCGAGGATCGGCATCGTCGCCGACGGGCGGTATCTCGAGGGCGGCTTCAGCGACTGTGATGTCGAGGTGGAGGCGTTGGCCGGTCGCAGCGACATGTTCGACGCGTCCGTCACGTCAGGCACGGCCTTTCCGTATTACAGGGAGATCTTCGTTCCCGAGCGGTTTGCGGGCAGCATCGAGGCGGTGTTGGTCGGCGATTCCGGACTCGGCAGCACTGCGTACGCATTCGGGCCCGACGTTGCCCCAGCCGCCCCAGCCGTGGTCCCAACCCCTGGAAATCCTGTCGGCGGCGACCAGTTGCCAGCGGGCACACTGGTCAACTCCGGCGACGACGGGCTCGGCAACGCATGGGATGTGGTCGTCCGCGGCCTTATCGAATCGGCGCCAGTGCCAGAAGGTCGGTGTTTCACGGCGGTGGGAATCGCCACTCCCACGCTGTCAGACGAGCCGACCGCTGCGGGCTATTCCATCCCGACGTTGAGCATCGTCGTCGATGGTCGACAGGTTTCCGAGGGTTTCAGCTCGTGCGACTTGTCGGCGATCGAGGCGGCCGGGTACGGCGACTATTTCAATGCAGACGTGCCGGTGGGCACGCCCTATGCGTTCTACGTGCATTTCATCGTGCCGCCGGTGATTGCCGGGGTGCCAGAGGTGGTGCTGGTCGGAGACGGTTCGTTTGCCGTGCCGCCACTGGTGCAGGCCACCATTCTTCCGGACATCCCCGCGATCTGATCTGCGATGAGTTTTGCCACCTCACCGTCAGTTGAAGCGCCCATGTCGCCAGAGGTCGCTCTGGCTCGTGTGATCCACTGCCTCGACCGTGCATTGGCGTCGCCCTACAAGACCAAGGCGTTCGTGCGAGCGCTCGACGTGGTGCGGTCGATCGACCCAGTCGAGTTGGCCGAACGCGCCCGCGACGGACGTCTCGGTGCGTTGGAGGGCATCGGAGACGCCACCGCCTCGGTCATCAGCGAAGCGCTCGCGGGCATCGTGCCCTCATACCTGGCGAAGATCGAATCCGAATCGCAGGTGTCGATCACTCATGAGGGCCAGCTGTACCGCGACGCCCTTCGCGGTGACTGTCATCTGCATTCCACGTGGAGCGACGGTGGCGCAGCGATCGAAGACATGGCTGCCACTGCGATCGCCCTCGGGCACGAATACATGGTGCTCACCGACCACTCTGCAAGATTGACCGTGGCGCATGGTCTCGACGAGGTGCGCCTCGGACGCCAGCTCGACGACATCGCTCAGATCAACGACGACATCGCCGGGGCGGGCATCGAGTTCAGGATCTTGACGGGCATGGAAGTGGACATCCTCGAAGATGGGTTGCTCGATCTCGGCGACGCCATGCTCGCCCGGCTCGACGTGGTCGTGGCCAGCGTGCACTCGAAACTTCGAATGGAGTCCGCAGCCATGACTCAACGCATGGTCATGGCCGTTGCCAATCCCCACGTGGATATTCTCGGGCACTGCACCGGCCGCAAGATCGGGAAACGACCGGAGTCCGCGTTCGATGCCGACTATGTGTTCGCCGCGTGCGCCCAGTTCGGTACCGCTGTCGAGATCAACTGTCGACCAGAACGGCTGGACCCGCCGCGCGAGCTGATCGATCTGGCTGTTGAGTACGGGTGTTGGTTCTCGATCGACTCCGACGCTCACGCAACCGGGCAACTGGAGTGGCAGCCGCACGGTTGCGATCGAGCTGCGCAGCGTGAGGTGCCGCTGGAACGAATCGTCAACACCTGGAGCGCGTCCGAGCTACTCGACTGGGCCGCTGCTTAGATTCCTGCAACCCACATTCCTGCAGCCCACATTCCTGCAGCCCAGATTGCTGCGTGGCGGTGTTCGGGCACGTAATCTGCATCAATGACTTGGATCCGGCTGCCGGTTCCTGCCGTCGTGTGCGCCTCGGCCATGACCTTGGTCGCCGCATCGTGCTCCATGGGGGACGACACCAGCGCGAGGGAGTTGCTCGACCAGCCGCGCGGCACGAGCTACGCCACCATCCCTCCGGCCACCACGTCGACGACCATCACGGTTCCGCCGAGCGCAACCACTTCCCCGCCCGTTGGAGGGATCTCGCCGACGGAGCAGGAGTATCTGGTGAAGTCCGGCGATTCGCTGTCCAAAGTTGCTGGCCTGTTCGACCTGACCATCCAACAACTCATCGAGTACAACCAGTTCAGCCACACCGGGCACGTCCTGCATCCCGGCGACATCGTTCGGGTGCCGCCGGGCGGCAAAGTGCGTTTCATCGGATCACCGGTGAGGCCGAGCACCGTCGCCAACCCGCAGGCCGGCACACAGACGGCGACCAATGCCGTCACCTCGAGCGCTGGGTGCCCGCACACCATCAGCGGCGGCGAGAATCCAACCAGTGTTGCCGCGGCGTACAGCATCACGTTCGACATCCTTCAAGCCGTCAATCCGAATCGCGACTTCAACACGTGGTTCTTGGTCGGAGCGACCATCCAGATCCCGCCTGGAGCCGACTGTCCGTAGAGTCACCGGGTCGGGTGTCAAGGCATCCCTGGGCCGCTAGCGTGGCGGCCTATGTCGAAGAAGACCAGCAAGAAGAAGGCCCGTATGCGCCGCAGCAAGGCGAACCACGGTAAGCGCCCCAACATGGGTCGCGGCTGAACCAACGATGACGCCACCGCTCACACGAAGTGAACCGGTGGTTGACACGCTGCACGGCATCGACGTCTCCGACCCCTATCGGTGGGTGGAGAACGGTGACGATCCGGAGGTGCAGCAATGGGTGGCCACGCAGAACGCGTTCACTCGAGCGGCGCTCGATGCCCGTCCCGATCGTGGGTTGTGGCACGAGCGCCTTGTCGCGTTGATGCATCTTCCCGTCGTGCAGGCAGCCCAGGCTGCCGGGGAATTGTTGGTCTTGCTCGAGCGAGGGGCTGGGGAGCAACAGGCTCGGCTCGTCGCCCGACAGATCGGTCAGCCGAACAGCGGTGTGGCCCTCGCGGACCCGTCGAGCGACGCCGACGACGGCGCGATCGCCATCGACTGGTTCGAGCTCTCACCCGACGGCTCACTCGTTGCGTACGGAGTCAGCGAAGGCGGAACCGAGGATTCGGTTCTGCGCATCGCACGCACCGCCGATGGCTCGTTGCTACCCCTCGAAATTCCTGGCACCCGTGCGTGCAGCCTTGCCTGGGAGCCGGACTGCAGCGGGTTCTTCTACACCCGGTATCCGGACGGCGACCAGTACCACCGCACCGTGCACCACCACGCACTCGGCGCCCGGTGGCAAGAGGATCCGGTCGTATGGGCGAAACACCCGAACCCTCAGGCATGGCCGCATGTGAACTTGTCGCCGTGCGGCATGTACCTGCTCGTGTCGGTCATGGTCGGTTGGAGCCGAGTGGACCAGCACCTGCTGCTTCGTTCGCCTGACAGATCGCCTGACAGATCGCCTGACAGATCGTCCGGCACCTGGTTGCCGCTGATCGAAGACACCGACGCCGTGTCTTCATTCGTGTTTGCGGGCGATGCCTCACAGCCTGCCCTTGTCGGCTCCACCACGGTGGGTGCTCCGCTCGGGCGACTGGTCGCTCTCGACATCGCCGAGTTGGTCGCGTACGTCGAGGCGGCCGGCGCAGCGCCCGATCCCGCCGCTTGGCGAACGATCGTGCCCGAACGCGATGTGGTGCTCGGTTCGCCGGTGGCGGTGGGCACTGAGGTGTACGTGCCCGTGTCGACGGCCGGCGTCGACACGATCGAACGATGGACGATCGACGGTGACGGGCCCTCAGTCGTGCCGACGCCGCCGCTCACCTCGGTCCTCTCGCTGTTCGCCACCGACGTCTCGGAGGGCGGGGTGTTCGCGATACTCGCCGGCTTCCAAACGCCGCCGGCGCTGTGGCGAATCGACGGCAACGTGCCCGCACTTCTGCACCCCCTCGCGGCCAGCTCGTTGCCGGACCTTGCCGTCAGCCAGGTGCAGTATCCATCGCTCGACGGCACACCGATCGGGTTATTTCTCATTCACCGATCTGATGTCACCCCCACCGAGTCGACACCGACGATCCTCAATGGCTACGGCGGCTTTGCCATCTCGGAGTCGCCCACCTGGTCACCGACCATTGCTGCGTGGTGCGACGCCGGCGGCATGTACGCCGTTGCTGGTCTGCGCGGCGGTTACGAACACGGCGAGGCGTGGCATGAAGCTGGTCGTCGCGAGAACAAGCAGAACGTCTTCGACGACTTTCATGCTGCGGCCGACTGGCTGGTCAGCACTGGGCGCACATCGCGCAACCGCCTCGCCGTTGCCGGTGGCTCCAACGGGGGGCTGTTGGTCGGTGTCGCCCTCACACAACGGCCAGATCTGTGTCGGGCCGTTTGGTGTGCGGTGCCTCTGCTCGACATGATTCGGTTCCCCGAGTTCCTCATCGCCAAGCTGTGGACGAGCGAATACGGCGACCCAGATGTGGCCGAGGAGTTTGCGTGGCTGCATGCGTACTCGCCGTACCACCATGTTGTTGCGGGTGAGCGCTACCCCGCTGTGTTGCTCACCACGGCTGAGGGAGATTCCCGGGTTGACCCGATGCACGCCCGCAAGATGGCAGCCATGCTGCAACGCGCGGCTGTGGATCAGGCAGAGCGACCGATGCTGTTGCATCAAGAGGGTCGCGCCGGGCACGGTGTCGGCAAACCAGTTGGCAAGCGCGCCGCCGAAGCGGCCGACGTTCTGTCGTTCTTCTCGTGGCAACTCGCCGCAGCCGTGCCTAGCGGAACGTGATGTCGGCGAACGGATTCGCCTCGTCGAAGCTGCGAACCGCCCTGACCAACTCGACCCAGGTCTTCCCGGGACGAAGCTTGATCGGGCTCCCGTCAGCCAGAGTCAGCACGAACGGGGACAAGTTGGTCTCCCGACTCCACCGACCGGCGATCTGTTTGCCGTCGGAGATCACGTAGACCGGCCCATTGCCGATCGTTTGCGCTTCAGGGCTGCGAGCGTCGACCTGGCTGGGCTGATAGCGCACCACGGGCATCACCACGTTGGCGGCGGCGATCCGGCCGTTGACCTTGTCGTTGTGGGGTGAACCGCCTTGCCAGCGCACGAACACACCGAATTCGGGTGACCACTCCCACGTGACGTCGACGCCGCCCATCTTGACGTCGACCTCCGACACCGGTTGACCGGCGAACGTTTCGTCGGGAAGGAGGTACTCGAATTGCTGGCTGGGCGGCCCGACGTGCCCGAACAAGGCGAGCGCCCACAGCCGATCGGTGCTGCTGAACAAGTTGTTCGGCGCCCGCCCGGGCCCGCGGTAGTAGGCGTTGCCCTGCTGCCCATGACTGATGCTCACGAGGTCCGACGCGTAGATCAACCGGGTGACGCCGGCGTTGCCACCGCTCCATGCGAACAGGGGGCGGTTGAAGGAACTGAGCATGTCGACGTCTTGCGAGCGGCCCGAGCGGATTGGACCGACGGGGTCGGAGCCCTGGGTGTGGAACACCGCAGCAAATCGTGTGATCTCTCCTTCGACGATTTCCTCGAACACGATGTCGGCATTGGCCAACCCGCTGTGATTGGCTCGCGCAACCGGTGCATTATCGATCTTGACGATCAACGCAGGGCGGGTGTCCACTTCGCTCGGGTCGGTCAGGATGACACCGGTCAGCGGATGGCGCGGGATCGCTGGCAACGTGGTCGCCGTGGTGGTGGCCGGTGCTGCGGTCGTGGCCGGTGGCACTGTGGTGGGTGGCACCGCCGTTGCTGGTGTGGTGGTGGCGGTGGTGGTGGGAGGAGTCGTCGGGGGATTGGTTGGGGTTGGGGTAGGGGTTGGGGTCGTTGGTGCAGCGACGTCGTCGCCGCTGCTGCAGCCGACCAATGCGCTCGCTGCGAGCGCGCCTAGGCCACTGATGAGTTGTCGTCGAGTCGACACGGGCATTCCTTCCGGGGGTGTAGCCGCACGCTGCCGGTCGTGTTGCCGGTACGAACAGTCTTACCCAAGCGCCGGCCCGATCGGTGGCACATTCGCAAGACGGCCTGAGCGATTGTTGTCTCAGCACGTCATCCGTGACCGCACACCGATTGACGACAGTGAGCCTGGGACCCAGCTATTCGTCGTTAGTCCGCCGCTGGCTGAGGTAGGCGGCGCCCGTATCGCATTCTGCGGCAAGCGGGCACCAGCGGCACGACGTACCCGCCCGTTTGACCGGCTCGCGACCCTCGAAGCGCAACTCGATCTCGGCGTGAATGGCATCGAGGGTGCGGCGGGTCGCGGTGCGAAGTGTGGCCTCGATCACATCTTCGACGACTGGATCGCCAGAGTCCAGGTAGAACGAAGCGAGTTTGCGTGGCGGTACCTCGGAGCGAAGGGTCTCCACGAGCGCGTAGAACCGAAGATCTTCGCGATGCTTGGTGTTGGACCACCCCGTCTTCAGATCGATGATGACCTTGGTGCTTTCACGGCCGTTGGGGCGCCCGAGGACCAAGTCGTACTTTCCAGACAGCACGATGGGGCCGTCGGTTGGCCAGCTCACACGGGTTTCGGTTCGTGGGGCGGCCGACACCGGGAGCGGCGGGAAGCACTCTTGGAACTTGGCAACTTTGTCGACGGCGATACTTCGCAGGTCGGCCACGTCAGCGTCGGACATGCCGGCCAGCCAGTCGGCGAGTGAGTTGTCGCCATCGGTGAGGCGGGCGATCGCTTCACCGACCAGGTGGGCGGGCACGGGCTCACCCGGCCAGTTCAACATGAGCTGGATGGCTCGGTGGGCAATTTGGCCGCCTGCGTTGGCCGGTGACCACTGAAAGCCGTCGTCGTGCAGATGCTGCACCTCGCAGCCCAACACGCCAGCAACCGAGTACTTGCTGACGAAGATGCGCTCCGTGGCTGCCGTGATCTCGCCGCCAGGCTGCGCGTCTGCAATGCGGTCGTGAAACGACTCGAACGCTTCGTTCACCGAAGCGAGGAGGTCGTCTACGAACTCGGCCGAAAACTCAACGGGTGGGTCGGTCTTTCGCAACACCGAGAGCGTCTTGCGCTGGAGCGGCGACAGGCCCGCCAACGGGTCGACCGGATCGACCGCGCTCGACACGGCGGCAGTTGCGGGTGTGTCGATCTCGTCTACGGTGCCGTCGTCCATGTCGATGACACTAGAGGTCGAATTGATCGCCGGGCCGACCTTCGGAGACCGAGAACACGCGTTTCCCTCATGTCTCGGCGACGGTGATCCGCCCTCCGCTTGTCAGGCCACGCTGCTCAGGCGTAGTAGCCGAGAATGTCCACGATGAAATCCGTCGACGCAGACGGCGCGCACCGCCCGCTCCGGCGTTGTCGGCACGGATCGTCGGATCTATGGTGCTGGAAGAGCATGTGCCTCCGGAACTGCGCTTCCGTCCGTAGGGTCAGCTGCTGCGAGCACGACCGGCAACAGACCCGGCGGTTACATGAAGCCCCACCAACCAACCGACCAACAACCGCCCAACCAACGAAAGGTGTCCTCCCATGAGCGAGCACGACGACCTCAAAGCGCTGACCGCCCGATCCGATCGGTTCGTCACCGTCACCATTCCCACGCCTAGCAACCTCGATCACCCGGGGGACAGGTTCGGGGTGGAGTGGAAAAACGCTCGCAAACAGTTGACCGACGTGTGGAGCGAGGACGACCTGGCACCGCTCGACGAGGCGGTCGGCGATCTGCGTCACGACGACGGAGCGTCATTGGTGCTCGTCGCCGGACGAGGAGGCCCGACGTTCGTCGAAGTCATGGACGAACCCGTCACCGGCACCACCGCTCACGAAGGTCCACTCCCGCGGTGGGCGACCGTGATCGAAGCCCGCCAACGCGTCATCGCACATGTCATGGTGGAAGCCGACCGTGTCGGAGCGGACCTGACCGCGTTCGACGGGGGGACCGTGTTGGAGACCGACTCCATCGACGGTGCGACTGAGCACATTCATCGCGGCCAAGCAGGTGGATGGTCGCAGCGCCGCTTCCAGCAACGTGCGGAGAACACCTGGGAGGCCAATGCCCGGCTCGTGTCGGACGCGGTGGCTCAGCTCGTACGGCGAGTGGACGCTCAGCTGATCGCCGTCTCGGGCGACGTTCGGGCACAGACGCTCATCCTCGAATCGTTGCCCGCCGATCTCGTCGATCGAGCCGTCAAGATCGAGGCTGGATCACCCGAGGGGATAGCCGACGAGACTGTCAAACTGCTGTCTTCCATCGTCTCGGAGCGCGTCGTCGCAGCTGCAGACCGTGTTCGGTCCGGATTGCCGAGCGGCGCCGCATCGATCGACGCGGAGGAGATCATCGATGCACTCGGCCAAGGCCGGGTGCGCATGCTGCTCGTGCACGACGACGGCTCCGACGAGCAATCAAACGTCCCAGAGGGCCGCCTGGTGGACCGCGCCATCGTGGCCGCGCTGCAGACCGACGCCGAGATCCTCGTCGTGCCGAACCTTGCCATGCTCGAAAGCCCGCTCGCTGCCCTGATGCGATGGGAGTCGTAGCCGCAGCCACTGACAGACGAACCAGAGGAGACTCGAGGAGGAGCAATGTCGAATCCACATGAACCAGCGCCAGGGCTGGATGTAAATCCGCCTGCGGCGGACACCACGACTGCCGACCGTGCCGCTGCCGCCGATCACTCGGCGAGCAACCAGCCAGATCAGCACTCGTCGGACCCGGAAGGAAACGGCGATCAGAACAAGCACTACTGGCGGTTCGCCGCGATGATTGCGACGTCGATGGTGGCGATGTTCATCTTGACCTACGTGACGACGTACCGGCGCGCTGACGTGCAGTGGAGCGAGACCCGCTTCTTCATGGCGTTCGTGATGGGTGCTGCCATGGCGGTGATCATGCTGTCGTTCATGCTCGGCATGTACCGCAACAGGATGATGAACGTCGTGATCTATGTGGGGAGTGCGGTCGTGTTCGTGCTCGCGCTCTGGCTGGTGAGAAGTCAGACGACGGTGCAGGATTCGTCGTTCATGCGAGCGATGATCCCGCATCACTCGGTTGCGATCCTCACGAGTTCTCGAGCTGAGTTCGATGACGTCCGGGTGCGCCAGCTCGCCAACGAGATCATCGATGCCCAGAAGCGCGAGATCGCCGAGATGAATTGGCTGCTCGACGACATTGCGGAGAATGGCCCGGTCACCAGCGAGTCCGACGCAGAAGCCCGGCCGGTACCGGATTTCACCGCATCCGACTACGAGGACTGAGCGCAGCCTGACTTCGTTCTACGCGACGAACAGCCAGCGAATCAGCATCGCCAAAGCCAGGAAAAACGCGAACACGGCGACGCCGACTAGGCGCCCGTAGCGCTGGTAGATCCACACAGTGACAGACCATTGTCCCTGATAGTCGGGGTCGTGTTTGCGCTTGAGCCAGCCGGTCAGCCACATCACCGGGCAGCCGAGCAACGCGACCTGCAGCACCACGACGGCGGTCACCACATACACGTACGTGGCGCCGTGCCAGATCGTGGCGCCGAAGATCACCATGCCGATCACAAGCGGCATGTGGACGAGATCGAGGATCATCCCGGCGTACCAGTATCCGACGGTGCCCCGCTCGGCCGAACGGGCCGCAGGGGCCTGCGTCGAGACGGGTTTCTCGCTCATCACCACATGGCAAGGATACGACCCTTTACTTGTATCGATCGCAACACGACCCTTCGAGTGGCCGGATGACACCACGGCCCTCCGGTCGACGCTTGCCGGCAAGACGATTGAAATGCAGGCGAGCGAGTTCGAGGCCGCGTGTTCGGCGCTACTCGACCAGTTTGCTTCCACAGGCGAGGAGATCCTGGTGACCAAGCATGGTTGCCCGGGGGCCAAGTTGGTGCCGGTTGACGATAGTGACGTACTGAGCGGGTCGGTGATTCCATGGGTCCGGCCTCGAACTCTGGAGGCCGGGCGAGTCGTAGACGCCGAGTACTGATCGCGGCCGCGACCGTTACGGCAGGGTGGCGAGCAGGTCGGTCACGTAGCGCACCACTTCGGCGGCCGGTACGTCGGCGCGGTCGCCGGTGCGACGGTTCTTCACTTCGAACTCGGCTCCGCCCTCGTTCGCCACGCCGCGGCCGGCCACCACGATCACCGGCACCCCGATGAGTTCGGCGTCTTTGAAACGCACGCCGGGTGACACGCCTTCACGGTCATCGAACAGCACCCGCAAACCGGTTGCCTCGAAGTCGGCGGCCAGTGCTTCGGCGGCGTCGCGCTGTGGGCCACCTTCCTTGCCAGCGATCACCAGGTGAACGTCGGCCGGCGACACCTCGCGAGTCCAGATCAGCCCTGCATCGTCGTGGTTGGCTTCGGCCAAGCAGGCAACTGCCCGGGAAACACCGATGCCGTACGAGCCCATGGTGACCGTGACGAGCTTGCCGGACGCGTCTTGCACCTTGAGGCCCAACGCTTCGGCGTAACGACGGCCGAGTTGGAAGATGTGGCCGATTTCGATGCCGCGCGCGATCTCGAGTTCCGAGCCACACGCCGGGCAAGCGTCGCCCGCGCGCACCTCGGCGGCCTCGATCGTGCCGTCGGGAGTGAAATCGCGACCGGCCGTGAGGTCCACGACGTGTTGGCCCGACACGTCGTTGCCGGTGGCCCAACGAGTTCCGACGACGACCCTTGGATCGACGAGATACCGAACGCCGGACGGGCTTGCGGAGCCCAACGCGCCGGGCCCGATGTATCCCTTGACGAGCAACGGGTTGGCGGCGAAGTCCGCCTCCTCGAACGGTTCCACCTCAGCCGGCGCCACTTGCGCTTCGAGCCGCTTGGAATCCACCTCGCGGTCGCCGGGCACACCAACGGCGAGCACTTCGATGGAGCCATCGGTGTGGCGCAACTTGACGATGACGTTCTTGAGGGTGTCGGCGGCGTGCCACGGACGGTCGGTGCGGGGGGCGGCCTGATTCAAATAGTCGACGAGCGTGGCAATGGTGGGGGTGCCGGGAGTGTCGATCGGTTGCGCAGCCGGTCCGTCGAGTGCCGCGGCGGGGGGAGATGGGACCTGTACGGCTTCTGTGTTTGCGGCGTACCCGCACTGCTGGCAGCGCACGAACGAGTCTTCGCCCACCTCCATCGGTGACAGGAATTCCTCGCTGGCCGACCCGCCCATGGCGCCCGACATGGCCGACACGATGACGTACGGCAAACCCAACCGGTCGAACGTCTTGATGTACGCCTCGCGATGGTTCTGGTACGACACATCGAGCCCGGCATCGTCGATGTCGAAGCTGTACGAATCCTTCATCACGAACTCGCGCCCGCGGAGCAGCCCAGCGCGAGGGCGCGCCTCGTCGCGATACTTCGTCTGGATTTGGTAGAGCGACACCGGCAGATCCTTGTACGACCCGTACAGGTCGTTGACGAGCAACGTGAACATTTCCTCGTGCGTGGGTGCCAGGAGGTACTCGGCGTCTTTGCGATCACGCAGGCGGAACATGTTCGGGCCGTAGTCGGTCCACCGGTTCGTTGCCTCGTACGGCTCGCGGGGGAGCAGCGCGGGGAAGTGCACTTCTTGGAAACCCGCTGCGTCCATTTCCTCACGGACGATCCGCTCGACGTTGCGGAAGACGAGCCATCCCAAGGGAAGCCAGGTGTATCCGCCGGGAGCAGCCCGTCGAATGAACCCGCCACGAACGAGCAACCGGTGCGAAGCGACCTCGGCGTCGGAGGGATCGTCGCGGAGCGTTCGGAGGAAGAGGTGAGACATTCGCAGCACGCAAGAAACCTACCGCTGCCCGCCCAACCCCGCCCGGTCTGATCCTGGCGTCGCGTTTCCTGGTGCCATTCACTCCAGATCGCGACGCGGCGCGCAAGGCCCCGGGCTGTGTCGCGTTTCGTGGCGCCATCACTCCAGATCGCGACGCGGCATCGCCGGGCCTACTCGCCCACCAGCGGGCTATACTGCCGTACTGCTAATTGGTGACAACCGAGAAGGCGTGGGCCCTGGCCCACGCCTTGTTTTATGAAAGGAGGCAAAGAAGTGGCTGAATCGCCCGTCCTGAAGCGCGTGCGCAAGATCGTCGAACCCATTGCCTCCGACCTCCAGTTGCACCTGTACGACATCGAACAACGTGGTGGCACGCTGAGAATCACGCTCGACACCTTCCCGGGTTCGCCCGGCAGCGTCGACCTGGCACAACTGGCGCTCGCGACGAGGTTGATCTCTCGTGAGTTCGATCACGAAGATCCGATGCCCGGCAAGTACACCCTCGAGGTGTCCAGCCCCGGCGTCGAACGGAACCTAAGGCTGCCAGAGCACTTCAAGCGCGAGATCGGCAAGTCGGTCACCGTTCGCCTCGCCAACGTCGAAGCTGCCGAACGCCGCCTCGAAGGCGAACTCATCGCCGCCGACGACACCACCATCACGTTGCGGATGGCGGCCACGAAGAAGACCCCGGCAACCGACCGAATCGTCGAGATCTCCGGCATCGACCGAGCAAAGACCGTGTTCGTTTGGGGCCCAGCACCCAAGCCGGGCAGTAAGGGCACGAAGAAGGCGCCGGTCAACCCGGCTGTCAACCCAGCTGTCAAACCAGCCGCCGCGCCGAGTGGCGAGGGCGCGGCGGTGGTGCCTGCGGTTCACGACGAACTCGATGACGGCATGTTCGACCAACTCGAAGGTGACGACGAGTTCGACGACGACGACGAGTTCGACAGCGAGTTCGACGATGACGACGACGCCGATGACGATGATGCCGATGACGACGATGACGACGATGACGACGACGCCGCTGATGACGAAGACGATCTAGAAGACGAAACTGACGACGACGAGAGCAAGGAGCCATCGTGAGCAATCTCGATATGACCGAGGCGATTCGAATGCTGGCCCAGGAAAAGGGTCTGACCGAGGAGGCGTTGTTGCACGTCCTCGTCGACGCGCTGGCGAGTGCATACAAGCGCCGCCAAGGCGCGGCAGACGAGGTCATCGTGGAGGTCAATCCCGATTCGATGGAGTTCAAGTTCATCGCGTACGACCTCGACGAAGACGGCAACTGGATCAACGAGCGCGACGACACACCCAAGAAGGAAGAGTTGGGTCGCATCGCAGCGCAGACCTTTCGTCAGGTGATGAGCCAGCGAATCCGCGAAGTGGAACGCGATCGCAAGTTCGAGGAGTACGCCAACCGCGAGGGCGACATCGTCACCGGAATCATCCAGCAGACCGACACCCGCTACACGCTGCTCGACCTTGGTCGTGTGGAAGCGCTGCTGCCGCAAGCCGAACAGGTGCCCTACGAGCGCCCAACCCCCGGCGACCGTGCCAAGGCGTACATCGTGGAAGTCCGCAAGACCGCCAAGGGCCCACAGATCGTCGTTTCCCGAACGCACCCCGGCCTCATCAAGCGGCTGTTCGAGCTGGAAGTGCCCGAGATCGCCGACGGCATCGTCGAGATCCGCGCCTGTGCCCGTGAACCCGGCCACCGCACCAAAATCGCTGTCTGGTCGAACGACCACAATGTCGACCCTGTCGGCGCATGCGTCGGGGCGCGAGGCTCACGCGTTCGCATGGTTGTCACCGAGCTGCGCGGCGAAAAGATCGACATCGTTCCGTTCAGCGAAGATCTGCCGGACTTCGTGGCGAAGGCGCTCAGTCCGGCCAAGGTCAACCAGGTCAACATCTCCGCCGACGGCACGCAGGCCGACGTCATCGTCCCCGATCATCAGCTCAGCCTGGCGATCGGGCGCGAAGGGCAGAACGCCCGGCTTGCAGCGCGCCTCACCGGCGTTCGTGTCGACATCCGCTCCGAGTCCCAGGTCGCCGATGGCGTGCCGGCAGGCGGCTATCTCGACGACACCGAGTACGCCGAGGGCGAATGGCGCGAGAATACCGACACTGGCGAGATGGAATTTCATGCTGCCGACGGTTCGGTGATGAGCCAAGCCGAGTGGAGTGGCCAGGCACCCACCGGCGCGGATTCGTCCGAGGAAACCGCCGCGCCCGAGGCCATCGCCGCAGTCGCAGAAGCAGAAACCGACGAAGTCTCATCAGCAGCGGAAGCAGCAGCCGAAGAAATCGAAGAATTCGAAGAAGTCGCCACTCTCGAAGCGGGCGACGCTGAACAGTGATCCGCATGTTCCCGTCCGTACCTGCGTCGGCTGTAGAAGCCGGCGACCGCACACCGAACTCATTCGGTGTGGGTTGGTCGATGGCGTCATCGTCGTCGGCCGGGCCGTGCGCGGACGGGGAGCATGGCTGTGTGGCCGGGGTTGCATCGATGCAGCACGTCGGCGGCGCGGATTTGATCGGGCATTTCGCACATCGGTTTCCCCAGAGTGGATCGATGTGCTCGAAGAAAGCTTCAACTCCGACATGAGTTGACAAATTGAGCGGGTGGGGATCGTCCCCGCCCCTGCGAGACTGCACATAACGAAAGGTTGAATCGCAACGTGGCGAAGAACATCCGGGTACACGAACTAGCACAGGAGCTCGGCATGACCAATGCCGAGACGGTCGATCTCGCCAAAGCGCTGGGCGTGCCTGTCAAGAGCCACTCATCGTCGTTGGCCGAGGCGTATGCCGACATGGTGCGTCGACGCGCTGTGCGCGACGGTCTCACCCGAGAGGCGCAGCCGCCAGAGCCTGAGAAGCCCGGCAAGGCGACGAAACCCACCAAGAAAGCTGCCGCTTCCTCGTCCGCAACCGACGATGCCTCCGTCGAGGCTCCCCCCGAGCAAGCCAACACTCCCGACGTTGCAGCTGTCGCAGATGTCGCGCCGGTGGAGACTCCGACAGCGCCCGTAGTGGCTGAACCAACGCCCGTCGCACCAGTCGAGGTACCCCCTGTCGTCGACACTCCAGTCGTCGAGGCCACCCCTGTGGTCGCCACACCAGAGCCGGTCGTCGTGTCGGAGCCAGCTCCCGAGCCGGCGCCAGTCGCCGCCGAGCCTGCTGGCGAGCCCGTGCCAGCAGTTGCCGAAACACCACAAGCGGCTCCGGTGGCGCCAGCACGCGTGACCGCCCCACCGGAAACCGCCACCGCAAAAGCACCAGCGGTTGCGCCGACCTCCAGCGAGCGCACCATCTCGAGCCACGGCCCGATCATTTCCAGCGGCCGCCCCGAACAAGCGCCCCGCCCGGCAGAAGCACGCGTCGGCGCCCCATCTGCGCCTGCGGCGGCGCCTCGTCCAGCAGCACCGCCACGGCCCGCAACGCCGAGTGGCCGTCCGATCCCGCCGCCCCCCGGTCGGCCCACATCGGCCACTGGCAAGGTCATTCCACCGCCTCCGGGCTCGGCCCGTCCTGCTGCGGGTCGTCCCGGTGGTCCACCTAGCGGTACCGGCGGCCCTGGTGGCCGTAGCGGTGGTTACGCAGGTCGCCCCGGTGGTGGCGGCGGTGGCGGAGCGCCAGGTGGCTACAACCGTCCTGGTGGTGGCCCCGGTGGTGGCGGCCCAGGTGGTGGCGGCCCAGGTGGCGGCCCTCGTCCCGGCGGTGGCCCTGGTGGCCGCCCCAACGCCGGGCGCAGACCTCCTCGCCGCAGCAAGCGTCGTCGTCGTCGTGACCAAGACGACTTGCAGCCCACCGAGATGAGCTATACCGCGTTCGACGCTCCGGTGCCCGAGGGCACCGTGGTAGTCGAGCGCGGCGTGTCGGCCCAGGAGTTCGGTCCGAAGATGAATCGCACTGCGGCTGACGTGGTGAAGTTCCTGCTCAATCACGGCGAAATGATCACGGCCACCATGGGTCTGTCAGACGACCACATGGAGCTGTTCGCGCTCGAACTCGGTGCCGACTTGTTGCTGGTCGACCCAGGTCAGCAGCAGGAGATCCAGCTGCAAGCCATGTTCGACGACAGCGATGACGAAGACGAAGCCTTGTTGGAAACACGCGCCCCGGTCATCACCGTCATGGGTCACGTCGACCATGGCAAGACCACGGTTCTCGACAAGATTCGTTCGGCCAACGTGGTCGCCGGTGAAGCGGGAGGCATCACCCAGCACATCGGCGCCTACCAGGTGCATCGCAACGGGCATCAACTCACGTTCATCGACACCCCGGGTCACGCCGCATTCACCCAAATGCGTGCCCGCGGTGCGCAAGCCACCGACATCGTGGTGCTGGTGGTTGCGGCCGACGACGGCGTCATGCCACAAACGATCGAGGCGATCAATCACGCTCGCGCGGCCGACGTGCCGATCGTCGTTGCGGTCAACAAGATCGACAAAGACAACGCAGATCCACAGCGGGTGCTCACGCAGCTCGCCGAGCACGAACTCGTTCCCGAGTCATGGGGTGGCGACACCATCGTGGTCGAGATGTCGGCACTGCAAGATCTCGGCATCGACGACTTGCTCGACCAGCTCATCGCTGTGGCCGAACTCGAAGAGCTCGTGGCCAACCCGACCGGCCGTGCCAAAGGCATCGTGCTGGAAGCAAACCTCGACAAGGGCCGTGGCCCGGTGGCCACCATCCTCATCGACAAGGGCGAGCTCAAGATCGGCGACCCCATCGTGGCTGGCCCTGCTTGGGGCAAAGTCCGAGCGATGATCAACGACAAGGGCGAGATGATCAAGGTCGCCGGCCCATCGATGCCCGTCGAAGTCCTCGGTTTGTCGGCAGTGCCCGAAGCTGGCGACGAGTTCCGTTCGGCTCCCGACGAAAAGACGGCTCGCGTCGTCGGTGAGGCCCGCGAGCATCACCGTCGTATTCGCGACCAGCGCGGCGATGCCCGCGTGAAGACGGGCGTCAAGCTGGAAGACATCTTCAACCAGATCCAGTCTGGTGAGACGGCTGCGTTGAACATCATCCTCAAGGCTGATGTTCAGGGCTCGCTGGAAGCAGTCACCGAGAGCCTTCGCAAGCTCGGGCGCGACGAGGTCAGCCTCACGTTCGTTCACCGCGCTGTTGGTGGTATCACCGAAAATGACATCACCCTCGCGGCCACCACGAACTCCACGATCTTGGGCTTCAACGTTCGGCCGGATCGCAAGGCGCGCGAGTTGGCCGACAAGGAAAACGTCGAGATCCGTACCTACGAGATCATTTACAAACTGCTCGAAGACATCGAGCAGGCGATGATCGGCATGCTGGCACCCGAGTACGAAGAAGTGGTCACCGGCGATGCCGAGGTCCGTGAAATCTTCCGGGTGCCGAAGATCGGTGCGATCGCAGGTTGCCTCGTGCAGAACGGTGTCATCGCTCGCGGCTCCAAGGTGCGCTTCCTTCGCAACGGCACGATCATCTGGAAGGGCTCCATCCAGTCCTTGCGGCGCTTCAAAGACGACGCGCAAGAAGTGCGCGCCGGATTCGAGTGCGGCATCGGGCTCAGCGACTTCCAGGACCTCAAGCCGGGCGACATCATCGAAACCTTCGA
>JBBREA010000033.1:0-28092 GCA_038203385.1 Acidimicrobiales bacterium
TGGGTGACGTAGAGCGTGACGGTTGATGCGGCGGCGATGAGCGACATCGACCGGGCGATGTGTTGCCGACCCGTTCGGGCGGAGAAGATGACTGCGGCAACGGCGGCGCCGCTCGTGGAGAGCAGCGCCCGCTGCAATGACGTAGACGGGTGCCGCCCGAACGCGGCGACGAGGACCGCTGATGCTGTGAGCAGAGTGGCACCGGCGTACAGGGATCGGGTGGGCCCGAGCAGCTGTGGGAGTCCTCGCACCCCAGTGATCTCGTCGGCTTCGGTGTCGGGGAGGACGTTGATGAAGTGTGCTCCCGCTCCGAGCAGGCTTCCGGCGATCATCGTGTGGCTCCGTGGCAAGAGACGTGGCTCGGCCGAGAGCGCAACGAACGCGGGGAGGGCCCCGAATGCGACGAGGTAAGGCGCGACGCTGAGCGGTGTGGTTTTGAGTTTGACGTTGTAGGTCAATCCAGCGCCGACGACCGCGAGGTGGGCTGCCGCAGCGCGTCGTCCGCTGAGGAGCGACAGCGGCACACACGCTGCAGCGGCGACGATGGCGCTGTTGCGCACGAGATCGGCCGAGACGCTTCCCGTCACGATTGGCTTGTCGAGCCGTCCGGCACGAGCGTCGATGGACCTGTCCCAATAGTCGTTGCTCCATCCGATGACCAGTTGACCGCTCAGTGCGGCCGCACCGACCGCGAGGGCCTTGCGTCCGCCACATTCAGCGACGGCGAGCGCTGCGGTGAACGCGGTCACTGCGATCGTCGGCTGCGCGTGACATGCAGCGACCAGGCCGCGTGCCGTGGATGGCCCTGATCGTTGCCCGATACGGGGGGTGCGGCCGTGGCGCATACCTCATTCCTACCCCACCAGCCGAGCAGACGTCTCGCTGCACGACCGCAGGCACGCGACGATCCCGACTTGTACAAGAACTGCGCGCAGAGCTTGCCTTTCAGGGCAGTCTGCACAGGGAGGTGTGCTGCGCTGCGCCGATCGGGCTTGCGATCGGCCTCGTTCTCGGGCTCAGCGGAATACAGGGGAGTTCTACCCTCCCGTTGCGCGTGCATCGAACATTTGTTCGCACTATCATTCACTCATGAGTTCAGGCCCTTTTCCCGCAGAGCTCTCTGCAGCGATCTCCGCGATCACCTCGATGGATCCTGCCACTGCCGACGCATCCCACTGCACCGAGGCCTTCGCCACACTCGGGCGACTCAAAAGCTGGACCGCTGCCACCGAGGCACGCTTCACGTCACGGGTACGCGAACTCAACCGTGTCGGTCAATCACTGCCGCCGGCAGACCTGCACTCGCAGACCCCGGGTTGCAGCACACGCGAAGCCCACGACAACGAACGCCGCTCTGATGTGATCGACGCTGCGCCCGCCTTCGGCGATGCGCTCTCATCAGGCCAGATCGGCACAGCCCATGTCGACGCCCTCGCCAACGCCACCGCGAAACTCGACGACACTGTTCGTAACGAGCTGTTCGGCCGAGTCGATGACCTGCTCGACAAGGCAACATCATTGTCGCCGGAACGATTCGCTCGCACCGTCAACGCACTCATCCGCAAGATCGAACGCGACCACGGCGTCGACCAAGACGAACAACGCCGCCGCCAAACCTTCCTGTCGCGACGCCTCAACCCCGCCACCGGAATGACCGAGGGACGATTCGCCTTCCATCCCGAACTCGCCAGCAAAGTCTTCGGAGGAATCGATCGACACGTCGCCGCTACCATCGCTGCCGGCGAGGCCCGCGGTGACACCGAGTTCGTCGAACGACGCATCGATCGCAATCGTTTGGCCGCCGAGTCACTCGGCGACATCATCGGAACAACCCACAACACAACTACATCGGGCGCACCCCTCGCAGATATCACCGTCATCATCGACGTAACCACCCTGGCCTCAGGCGAGTTCCACGACCACAGCGTCTGCGAAACCAGCGATGGAGCACCCATCCCGGCCGAAGTCGCACAACGACTCGCATGCGACGGCAACCTCACCAGCGTCGTGGTCAACTCCCACGGCACAGCCCTCGCCGTTGGACGCACGTCACGCCACGCCACCCCAAAACAACGCCGAGCACTCGCACAGCAGTACCGCAACTGCGCCATCGGCGACTGCGACACACCGTTCAACCGAACCGAGATCCACCACATCATCCCCTGGGAAAAAGGCGGACGAACAGACTTGGACAACCTCCTACCAGTCTGCTCCAGACACCACCACCTCATCCACACACTCCGATGGCGACTCGTTCAGCACCCCGACCGATCCCTCACCATCACCGACAACACCGGACAGACCATCATCGAAACCCCCCCACCCACACGACGATTCAACGCAGCCTGAACACCCACCCCCGAGCGCCCACCTTGCTCGATGTTCGGATCGGGTGCTTGCGATCGTTGGGGTCGCAGTGCGTAGCCGATCAGCGGGTTGCGAAGCGCTACCAGCGTGGATCCCAATCGTCCCGGTACTCGTTGCCCGCCGCCGAGCGACCGGTTCGCAGGGCGTACAGAGTCGGGTCGGGCTCAGTCATCGCTTCCAGCGGGTTTCGCCGCCACTGCGGGTGCTACCAGGTGGACAACGAGTTGATTGGGTTGCACCTGCTTTCCGCTCGGAGTCCGAAATTCGAGTCGCACATCCTCGCCAGACTCGCGCTCGGTGATGCGAACCGTCTCGACGCCGAGGTGGAGGTGCTCGTCTCCCCACGTCTTCAATGTCACGAGCAACGGCAGCAAGCCGACCCCCTTGCGTGTGGGCCGATACTCCTGACGCACACGATCGCCCGGTTCCTGATAGGGGACCGTACGAACGACGCCGAGTTCCACGAGCCGCGCCAGACGGGCTGCGAGGACGCTGCGGGAGATACCAAGATCGCTTTGGATGTCGTTGAATCGATGAACCCCGAGGAACAGCTCGCGCAACACGAGGATCGACCACACGTCGCCCAGCGCCGCGACGGCGCCGATGATCGAGCAGCTGGCCGGATCGATCGGTGGCAGTGGAGCCTTGGGCGCCGGATTGGGTGTGACCATCGTCACAGGCTATCTGAGTTCTCTTGACAGATCCACCTGCGACCACTATCGTCTGAGTTCGTGACAAGAACTAAGAGATCCAGCAGAATCAGGCGCCGGCCCTTCGCCCGGCGAACATTTGGTGGCATTGGGTGGCCATCCGATCCGCTCATCGGACTCGGGATACGCGAGGAACTCGAGGCGATCGTCGACCGACGTCAGTGGTAGGTCAGTGAGGAACAGGCGCGTTGCACGTGGGTGCCTCTGGATCAGAAGACGCCCATCCGCACCGCCCTGGACCACCCGCACGCTTGCCACGGCTGCGTGTTCGATCTCACCGAGGCGCTGGCTGACTACGATTTGGGCGTGACTGATCGGCCGAGAATCACGCTGCGTCCGGCAACTCGCGATGACATTCCGCTGCTCGACCACTGGAGTACGTTGCCGCACGTCATCTCCGCCACCACCGACGATCCCGATGCCGAAACCGCGTTCGACGGGCTCGAGTGGGAAGAAGACTTCGCGATCACCGAAGAACACGGGCCTGGCGTATGGCAGATCCTCATCGCCGAGGTGGACGGCCGCCCGATCGGCGCGGTGCAAGTGATCGACCCTCACCTCGAACCCACGAACTATTGGGGTGACATCGAACCGGGGCTGCGAGCTCTCGACATCTGGATCGGCGAGCCCGACGACCTCGGTCGCGGCCACGGCACCGAGATGATGAACGCAGTCATCGACGACTGCTTCCTGAACCCAGACGTGCACGGCATCGTGATCGACCCGCTCGCCTCGAACACCCGAGCGCACACCTTCTACGAACGCCTCGGCTTTCAACTCGTCGGCCCCCGCACCTTCGGCGAAGACGACTGCCTGGTCTACCGCCTCAACAGCCCCTGACCTGCACTGACACGCCTGGTGATGGCACCCGGCGTTATCGGTCAGTCTCGGAGTTGGGTGTATTCGATCAACCTTGTCATGACTGCTTCGCTGACTTTGTCGGGCGAGCCGGAGTCGAATGGGGGTTGAGGGTCGTATTCGATCATCAGCTGCGACGCTTCGGCGGCGACCCGGTCGACGAGTAGCTCGACCAACCGCAGAGCCATGTCGATTCCGCTGGACACCCCCGCCGCCGTGAGGATGCGCCGGTCGAGGTGTTCGACCACACGCTGCGATGTGGCGACCGCACCGTGTGCCTCCAGTTCGCGGTAGGTCGCCCAGTGAGAGGTGGCGGTCAACCCATCGAGCAGCCCAGCGGCTCCGAGCACGAGCGAGCCGGTGCAGACCGACGTGGTGTACAGCGACGTTTCATGGGCAGCGCGAACCCAATCGATGACCCGAGCATCGGTTTGTAACGGACGGGTGCCGACGCCACCTGGGAACACGAGCACGTCAGGGTGAGGCACGGCCTCGAACGTGGCATCGCACGTGACGCCGAGGAAGCCGTTTTCGGAGCGAACTTCGCCGAGCTCATGCCCGACGAACACCACGTCGATCGACGGAATCCGCTGCAGTACCTCATACGGGCCGATCGCATCGAGCGCGGTGAACTTGGGGAACAGGGCGATCGCGGCGACGAGCTGCCGTTCGCCGGGTTGGTTGGACATGACGTCGATCCTCTCGAGTAGCGCGGCCAGAAGAGTTCTAGTTGCTGATGCGGTTCAGGATGTTGTGGGTTACCTGGGCGACGGCCGGGTCGGCGAGACCGAACACCCAGTCGGTGGAACCGACAACCACCACTTCACCGCCGGACGACCCCGACGGGCGGCACGTGAGCATGACGCTGTTGCCGTGGCGTACCTTGGCCACGGCTCTGGGGCCACCGCCGAAAATGCGTTCGGCGATGAACTCCAGGTCGCCCTGGTCGTCGACTGCCGAAATCGACTTTGGGTACTCGCCGACGCCGAGGTTGCTCGACTGCGTGTACGCAACAACGCACGTGTCAGCGGGGGGAGTGGACCCGACCAACGCTGGGTCGGCAGTTGCGACAGGCAACCGTTCGTCGTCGAATGCCAGCAGGCATCCGACCGTTTCGTAACCCACCACACCGAAGTCGGCGCCGAGCACGTCGCCGTAGCGCAGGCCGGTATCGGCGAGCATCCAATGGTCGTCACGATGCACGACGAAACCCCCGACTCCACGCGCCGTTGCCTGGCCGAACCGGTGGTACAGACCGTAGAGCGAAGCCGCACCGAGGAAATTGCTCTCAGGCCGGCCAACCAGCGGGTCAGCCCACATGCCGGTCATCGCCGTGGGGTCCGAAGCGACCACCGGGTCGGTGAGGTGAGCCGTGTACTTGTGACAGACCATCGTGGTGCCGCCTCGTTCGAGTGGCGTCGGGCGGACCTGCCAGAACATGGTGTTTCCCGAGAGTGACGCCACATTGCCGCCGCCGGCGACGAACTCTTCGACTGCGTCCCGCTGGTCGGCCGACCAGTACTCGTCGTGACCCACCGACACGATCGCCCGATACTGCGAGAGAACTCCCGAAGCGTGTAGCCGCGAGACATCGGACGACACTGCATAGTCGAACCGGTAGCCGGAACGCTCGGCCCATTCGATGAACCGGCGCTCGTGAGTATTCCAGCCGGCCGAACCCATGAAACCCGGAAATCCGTGAGCAAAGCGGTACCGCTGGTAGATCTCGCCATCAGCGTCGGGCACCTCGCCCGTGTAACGCGGGCGCGACTTTCGGTCGTCGCGCGCTACGGCTGGTCGTACCAACATCCCCCGCCCCCACGGACGCCGGAATGCCACCTGCGTGCCGCCGGAATACAGGCTCTGACCACCCCACGAGTTGTATGCGTTCCACGTGTTCGTCGCGAGGACGAACAGCACGGGCGCTGCTCGGTTGGCCGCGTGCTGGTCTCGGGCGGTCACCACGAAACTGGCGTAACCGACGCGTCGATCGTCGTCGTTCTCGGAGTTCTCGCCGGTGTCGGGGTCGGTGTCGGGGTCGGTGTCGGTGTCGGTGTTGTCGTTGGTCGTCAGCGTGACGAGGTAGAAGCCGCTGCGCCACGAGACGTCGACGGGAATTTCGACGCTGACCGACCAACCGCACCCGAACGCATCGGCGTCTGCTGGTGTGGTCTGATCGACCCCAGCAGTACCTTCAGCCGACCACACCCGCTCACGATCTCCGCCCCAGCGTTCGACCACGAGATCGAACGTTGCAGCCCGGGTGTGGACGCACAGCTCAGCGATCGACCCGGGCGAGTAGCTCAGTTCGTTGCAGTACGCCTCGATCGCGTCGTAGTGGGTGATGTCGTCGGTCACGCGTCGTACGCCGTCAGAGCCTTCGCTACGGCTTCGTCTTCTTTGCAGCTTTGGCGGGCTTGGCCTTGTTGAGTGCAATCGCCTGTACGACAAGGTCTGTGAGAGCGGCCTCGTCGATGGTCTCACCCTCACGGATGTCGATCGCCCGACGAACGTTTCCGTCGAGGCTGGAGTTGAACAGCCCCGAAGTGTCGTTTAGTGCCGCACCCTTCTGAAAGGTGAGTTTGACGACTTCTCTGTAGGACTCGCCGGTGCAGATCATGCCGTCGAGCGACCAGACCGGGACCCCACGCCACTTCCATTCCTCGATCACGTCAGGGTCGGACCCGGTGATGACCCTGCGCACCGTGGCGAGGGTTGCGCCGCGCCAATCATCGAGGTCGGTGATTCGCTTCGAGATCTGTTCGCTTGCAGGAACAGTGGTGCCGGTGTCTGAAGTACTCACCGAGCCATCTTAGAATCCAGACCCACTCAGGTGCCGAGCGAGGAACGTCAGGCGTCGGGCAATCGGTGCGCCCCGTTACGCTCACTGTCGTGGACGTACGCATTGGTGTCACCCAAGCCCCCCGTGAAATCTCGATCGATGTAGAAGACAGCACCCGCGACGACGTGAAGGCACGCATCGAGGCGGCGCTCGCTGGCGCCTCAGACGTGCTGTGGATCGCCGACAAGCGCGGTCGCGACATCGCCATCGCATCGGCCAAGATCGCGTACGTCGAAATTGGGTCCGCAGAGGGCGAGCGTCGCATCGGATTCGGCGGCTGATGCCCGCCCCGGGGGTCGCGTCGTCGATCCTCGACAGACGCCTCGTTTTCGTCACCGGCAAGGGTGGCGTAGGGAAGACCTCGGTGGCTGCCGCACTCGCGCTGCTCGGTGCCAAGCTGGGCAAACGCACACTGGTGTGCGAAATGGATGCAAAGGGCTCGCTGGCGGCCTCCTTCGACGCATCACCGCTCAGGTTCGAGCCGCGCGAGCTCTCGCCGAATCTCTTCGCCATGGCGATGAACACCGAGGACGCGCTGCGTGAATACCTGCGGTTGTTCGTCAAGGTGCCGCTCCTCGGCAAGATCACTCCGCTGGCGCGCACGTTCGACTTCGTCGCCGATGCCGCGCCGGGTGTGAAAGAAATTCTGGCTGTCGGCAAGCTGTGCTACGAGGTGCGTGAACGCCATTACGACCTCGTCATCGTCGATGCCGAAGCCACCGGCCACATCGTCGCCCAAATCGGGGCTCCCTTGGTGATCCGCGATCTCGTGAAGGTCGGCCTCGTGCACGACCAAACCGAATGGATGCTGCGCATCCTGCAGGATCCCGACATCACTGGTGTTGCTGTGGTCACCACGCCCGAAGAGATGCCGGTCACCGAGACCCTCGGCCTGTTGGAACGGCTGCCGGCCGAAACCGGTGTCTACCCTTCCACCCTCGTGGCGAACCGAGTGCTCCCCGCACTCTTCAACCGCAAGGAAACCGCGGTCGTCGAGCGGCTCGATCTGGCGATGCCCGCTCTCGTCGGTGCGGCTGGCAAAGGCGCCGAAGCAGTCGTCGCAGCCGCCCGAATCACCGATGCCAGACGTCGTATCGGGAGTCGGCATCTCGACACGTTGAGGGCTGGAGCCGGTGAGCTGCCCATGTTGATCGTGCCCGAGTTGTTCACCCGCGCCACGGGGCGGCGGGTCGTCGCGCTCGTTGCCGATGCGTTGGCTGACGAACTCAACCTCACCCTCGAGTTCGATCAACCCGAGTCCAACTCTTTCCGGGGTGCCGGCTGATGGCCGCTCGAACCAAATCCACGCGAAACAAGAGTGCGTCCAAAGCCCCGGCCAGCGACATCATTTCTCTGCTGGCGGCGAAGGAAATGGTGTTGGTGTGCGGGTCTGGTGGGGTTGGCAAAACCACCATGGCAGCAGCGTTGGCGGTTTCTGCGGCAGTGGAAATCGGTGGCCGCGTACTCGTACTCACGGTCGATCCGGCCAAGCGACTGGCGGATGCACTCGGCGTGGGAGCGCTGGGCAACACGGCGCGTCGGGTGCCGAACGAGGCGTTTGCCGAGCACGGTGTGGAACCACGAGGTGAACTGTGGGCGGCGATGCTCGACACCAAAGCCGGTTGGGACGAACTGATCCATCGGCACGCGCCTGACGCCAAGCTGCGTGAGTCGGTGCTGGCGAACCCGCTGTACCAGAATATCACCAGCCGCTTCGTGCACAGCCACGACTACCTGGCGATGGAGCAGCTGCACGAGCTGCATGCGTCAGGCCGATTCGACCTCATCATCGTCGACACCCCGCCGTCACGAAACGCACTCGACGTGATCGATGCCCCGGGCCGCATGAAAGAATTCTTCGGCTCGCGACTGTTGAAGTGGCTGACCGTGCCATACCGGTCGCGCCTCTTCACGTTCGCCTCGAAACCGTTCTACCAACTCGCCGACCGGGTCCTGGGATCGCGATTTCTCCAAGACGTCGCCGAGTTCTTCATGTTGTTCCAAGCAATGGAGCCCGGTTTCGTGCGCCACGCCAACGAGGTAGAACAGTTGCTCGGCGATCCGCGGACCACCTTCATCGTGGTGTCCACGCTGGAAGCTGCTCCCAGCCACGAAGCGGCGTACCTGGCCCGCGAGCTGGTGCGGCGCAACTTCCACTTGGGAGCCATCGTTGCCAATCGTGTGCTACCTCCGCAATTCACTGCCGCTGCCAGTGCCACGAGCGCGCGCAAACTGACCAAACTCGCCGATGGCCCGCTGGCCGACGAGGTCGCGGCGGCGGTCAACCGCGGCACGACCAAGGCCGACATCGATCGTTCCGTCGCTGCTGCAGTCATCGCAGAAATCGGCACGCGTTTCCACGACGTTGCGGTGGTGGCTACCCGAGAGGGTGAACGGTGCGCCGAGTTGGCCATACTGGCGCCGCTGCTCGTCGCTGCGCCCATGCTCGACCGGGACGTCAACGACATCGCCGATCTCTACGACCTTGCATCGGAGCTGCGCACATGAGCGCCGAGTGGTTCTCCCAACTGCCCCCCGTCAATGCCAAGCGTTTGGCGGTGAAGGTCACGCCCGACGCCCTCCGACAAATCCGCGGCGGCAGCCCCTGGGTCTACGACGGCTCGATCGTGAGCGCGTCGCACGAGGGTACAGCTGGTGATCTCGCGGTGGTCTTCGACAACGATCGCAAGTTCGCGGCGATCGGTTTGTGGGACCCCGCCTCGCCCATTCGGTTGAAAGTGCTCCACAAGGGCAACCCGCAGACAATCGACGACGCTTGGTGGCGTCACCACATCGGCAACGCGCTCGAGCGTCGGTCGGGCCTGGTCGCCGACCCGGACACCACCGGATATCGCGTGATCCACGGAGAGAACGACTTCCTGCCGGGATTGGTCGCCGATCGCTACCACGACACGATCGTCGTCAAGATCTACACACCTGCGTGGTTTCCGCATCTACCGATGGTGATCGATGCCCTGGTCGCTGTCACCGGCGCTGCCCGAGTGGTGTTGCGGTTTTCTCGCAATGTGTTGTCCGGATTCCCGTCGCCTGGGTCGTTCGGTCTCACCGACGGTGCGGTCATCGTGGGTACGACGCCTACCTCTGCGATCCGGTTCAAGGAACGCGGCCTCGTGCTGGAAGCCGAGGTGCTCCACGGCCAGAAGACCGGTCACTTTCTGGACCAACGCGACAACCGGCAACTCGTGCGCGGAATGGCCGAAGGCCTCGACGTGCTCGACGTGTTCTCCAGCACCGGTGGCTTCTCTCTCGCAGCCGCCGCCGGCGGCGCCAAGAGCGTGACGATGGTCGACCTGTCAGCCCCGGCAATCGACGCTGCAAGACGAAACTTCCAACACAACAGCGGGTTACATGAGGTGCGCGACTGTCGCGTCAACACTCGCGTGGGTGACGCATTCGAGGTGCTCGCTCAACTGCGCGCCGACCCGCTCATCGACGGGTACGACGTCGTCATCGTCGACCCGCCTTCGTTTGCTCAGAATCAAGCCAGCGTGGAGCGGGCGCTGAAGGCGTACCGCAAGCTCACCGAATCGGCATTGGGCGTGTTGAAGCCCGGCGGCATGCTGGTGCAATGCTCCTGTTCGAGCCGTGTGACGCCTGACGATTTCTTCGACACCGTGCACGAGGCCGCCAAGCACGCTGGCAGGTACTTGAAAGTGCAGCGTCGCACCGGGCACGCCATCGACCACCCGATCGGGTTCGAGCAGGGCGGCTATCTCAAGGCGATCTTCGCCCGCGCCTGATCTGTTGCGGGTCGGCGATCCTTCACCGGAACCGGTCGCGCAGCCACCGGTAGCCGCCGGTTGACCACAGCGCCCACGCCACGAGCACTGGCTGGAAGAACAGTCGACCGAACCGTTTCGCGTCGGTGTCCAGACCGAATGCGTCGGTTTTCTCGACGAACTGGGCGACGTTGCCCGGGAAGACCAGCACGAAGAAACCGGCCGCAGCGACGCCAGCCAATGCCCGGCGTTCGCCGGTGAACACAAGAGCCAACCCGAGCAAGATCTCGACACCACCCGACGCGAGAACGACGGGGTCCTCGTCGATCGGAAACCAATCCGGCACCTGCGCTCGAAACTCCTCACGTTGCACGGTGAGGTGAGCCACCCCTGCGCCGGCGAGCAGGAGGCCGAGCACCAACCGGGCGAGTGTGCGAGCGCGATCGTCTGGCGCGCTCAACTCGTTGCCGGTACGAGGAATTTGCGGATCAACGGTTCGAAGTGTTCCAGCGGCGCACTGACGTAGGTGGAGTCGAAGGCTGTCTGGTCGTATTTGGCGCAGAACTCTTCGGTGTAATCGAAGAAGTCGTGGCCGCGGTGTTGCTCGCGGGAATCGCGGTCGCCGCCCAAGTGGTGCCAGAAGTAGTAGCCCTGGAACATGCCGTGTTGTTCGACCATCCAATGATTCGCCGGTGACACGAACGGTTGCAGGATGGCGGCGGCGACCCCGGGATGGTTCATTGGCGACAGCGTGTCACCGATGTCGTGCAGCAACGCACAGAGGATGTACTCCTCGTCGCGGCCATCTTCCTCGGCGCGTGTGGCGGTTTGCAGCGAGTGTTCGAGTCGGGTGACCGGGAACCCACCGGTGTCGGCAGCCAACAGTCGCATTTGGACAATGACGTTCTCTCCTGCCAACCCTTGCGTATGGGGCATGTGCGACATGATTCCCGCCCAGTCCTGAGCGGTTGACTCCTCGAACGACGTGAACGTGGCGCGCTGGGCAGTGTCGGACATTTCCAAATGTTAGCCCTGAGCCACCAGGGGCGAGGATCGTCCATCGAACCGGCACTTTTGCGGCAGACTCTGGGTCGTGTCCAAGCTCACCGAAGTCGCCCGCGAACAAACGGTTCTCGACCGTGACCAAGTAGGGCACCTCAACCGGTTGGTATCGGAATGGGGCATGCTGGCGGACCTGTCGTTTGCCGACATGCTGTTGTACTCACCGTCGCAGCTCGGCGAATGGACGGTGTTGGCCCAGGTTCGTCCTGCAACGGCTCAGACGATGTACGCCGCCGACTTTGTCGGCTCACGAGCCTCCTCGAGTGAAGCGGTCGTGTTGCAACGAGCGTTCGACAGCGGTGTGCCCGTGGAGAATGAGGTCGATACCGAAACCACCGCCGATGAAGTACGAATGCTGGCGATTCCCGTGTGTTACCGGGGTGTTCCGATCGCCGTGCTCACCAAGGAATGGGTCGAGCGGCACGGCCGTCGCCCTGGCGATCTCGAGCGCGCCTACCACCAGATCTTCGGCCACTTCGCCGACATGATCGCCGCCGGCGCCTTCCCGTTCGCCCAACGTGTCGGAGATTCCAGCTCTGCGCCGCGTGTCGGTGACGGTGTGATGTGGCTCGACGGGCAGAGCACGGTTCGGTACGTGTCGCCCAACGCCAGCTCAGCCCTCCACCGCGTCGGCATTCAGGCGTCGGCCGTCGGCATGCGATTGGCGGAACTGGGCTTTCACGACGGCCCGGTGCGCCAAGCCTTCGAACGCCAGGTGCCAGTGATCGAGGAGTTCGAACAGGGTTCCGACGTGACATTGCTGTGCCGGTGCGTTCCCTTACTCACCGGCACCTCGATCGCGGGCGCCGTGTTGCTACTGCGAGACGTCACGGAACTGCGTAAACGGGATCGGTTGCTGCTCAGCAAAGACGCAACCATTCGTGAGATTCACCACCGGGTGAAAAACAATTTGCAGACCATTTCGTCGCTGTTGCGATTGCAATCACGCCGGCTCACACACCCGGAAGCCATTGCCGCGGTAGGAGAGTCGGTGCGGCGGATTCGCACGATCGCGCTGGTCCACGAGGCACTGTCACGCGAGCCGGGAGATGACGTCACGTTCATCGAGATCGTGCGTCCACTGTTGCGTTTGGCAGAAGAGGGATTGCAGTCGCCCGACCGTCCAATTCGATTCTCCGTCCGCGGCGACGGCGGTCGGATTCCCGCCGCCATCGCCACGCCGCTTTCGGTGGTGTTGACCGAGTTACTGCAGAATGCTGTCGATCACGGCTTTCCAGAAGGTAGCGGTGGGGGTTCGGTCGTCGTCGACCTCCGCAACGAGGAGGACCAGCTGCGGTTGGCAGTCGTCGACGACGGGCGTGGCGTTGACAGTGGATTCCGTCTGGAAGACGCGAAGGGTCTTGGGCTGTCGATCGTGCGTACCCTGGTCACCACCGAACTGAACGGCACCATCGAAATGCGACCACTGACCGCGCCAGACCTCGAGCGGGCTGGCCTGCCCCCGGTCGCTGCGGTGCGCGGCACGGTGGTCGAACTGTCGGTCCCTACCGGCGACGATTGACGTGGCCGCGGCTGACCGGACCGCGGCTGACCGGACCGCGGCTGACCGGAACCCAGCTGACCGGAACCCAGCTGACCGGCCAGCAATTGGACGCCGACGGCCGTTGCTCGTCACTGCGATCGCATCACTGTTGGCGTTGCTGTGGGTGGCGTGGGTCTTTCGCTTTCGGCCGTGGGTAGCCCACAACGATTTCGCAGTGATGCGGCTGTCGCTCGAACGAGCGCTCGATGGGCACATTCCTGTTGTCGGCACGTATTCGCGTCTTGGCGTATACCACCCCGGCCCATTGCGCGAGTGGGTGTTCGTCGGGCCATATGCGCTGGGCGGCGGTCGCGCTGCGACCCTGCCAGCGACCGCGCTGGTCTTGAACGCCACTTGGTTGCTGGCGTGTGGTCGGTTGGCGGTGAGGTGTGGGCGCGGCGGTTGCCGTATCGCGCTGTTGGGCGGGGCCACGCTGTTGGTGGTCGGGCTGGGCCCCAACCTGGCGAGCCCGTGGAACCCGCACCTCGCAATCTTGCCGCTGTATGTCGCGTGCTGGTCGGTGACGTTGCTGTGCCGCGGAGGAAACCGGGACCTGTCGCTGGCGTTGCTTGCGGTGGCGTCAGCGTCGTTCGCCGGGCAACTGCACGCTTCGGCGCTGCCGGTGGCCGGCAGTTTGCTCGTCTGCGCAGTCCTGCTTCCGGTTGTTCACCCATGGTCGCGGTTGGATTGGCGCTCGTGCCTGCCACTCGGTTTCGGTCTGTTGTTGTGGAGTGGAGTGTTGATCGATCTCCGCAAGCTCGGGTCGTCGAATCTCGTCGATCTCGTGCAGACGGGTGCCAACTCGACGTTGGGCCTCGGCAACTCGCTCGGCTTGGTCAGTCGCCTGTTGTGGCCGCCGACCGGTGCCACAGGTCTGTCGATTCGTCCGAGTGCAGCGTCGCTGGTCGGTTTCAGTCGACTGTGGGTCATTGCGTTGGCGGCCGGCCTGGTGGGAACGGCGTGGTGGACCGTTCGACGCCGGAACCAACTGGGGCACCTAGCAGCTGACGGGACGGTTCCTGACGGTGACACGTCGAACGGCGACGCGTCCGTCGAGTCCGACACGGTGTGGTGCGGCGCACTGGTCGCGCTGGCGACCCTGACGATCGCTGTGCTCACCATCGCCGCATTCGCCCCACCACCGTTCCGCTATCTCTTCGGGCCGTTGCAGGCGGTGGCGGTGTTCGCTCTCACGGTGCTGGCGTGTTGGCCGATCGGTGCGTTGCTTCGGCTCGCGCCGGGGCGAGCGTCGGCAGCCGCGTCAGCCGCGGTGTGCGCCGTGCTGGCTTGCCTCTGCGTCGGCATGTTCATCTTCGTACCAGTCGACGACCACGAATCGGCGGCCCGTCGTGCGCTGGGGGTCGACGCGGCGGTGATGCGGTTTCTCGATGACCATCCCGAATGGCGGACCGTCGAGGTAGCGGGCCTCGACATGGTGGGAGCGTCCGCGCAGGATGAGGTGGTAGTCGTGGCCTACCGCGCGGGTCGCGAAGTGCGTAGTTCCCAGTTCGGCCTCCGCTTGCCACCGCCAGATGGGAGCGAGCCCGTCTTGGCGGTGGCGATGGGCCCCTCGTTGGAGTGTCTCCTCGCCGACCAGGCCGCACAGCAGGTGTTGTTGGGGTCCGTCGGTGAAAGCCCAATCGGCATTTTCGGTCTCGAAGCAGACCCGGCAGGCCGATCTCGTTGTCTGGACGGGTGACGGAAGACAGGTCACCGGACTCAGAGCTGTGATATTCGTCACCTGACTGTAATATATGCATTCGTCGCGCCACACTGAAGGGCGTGGATCAGCTCGTGCAATTCGTGAAACTCTGGCCGGAACCGCTGTTGGTGGTCGTGAGCGTCGTGCTCGTTGCGTTCGTCACCACGCGCTTGTCCCGAGTGATCGTGCGCCGGTCCATTCGGACGCTTGCATCGCGCAGCGTGCGGCCGGGATCCAGCGGCTTGTGGCGGGTGCGTGCGGCTCGTGGCGATGAAGACTTCGCCGAGGTGTGGGAACAGCGCCGTCGGCAGCGCATCGAAGCAGCCTCGCGGATGGTGAACCATCTGGTGTCGGTCGCGGTCTGGCTCGTGGGCACCATCGTGGTGTTCCACCTGCTTGGCGTGAATCCTGCGTTCTTCCTGTCGAGCGCAGGCTTCATCGGGGCCGGTCTGGCGATTGGTGGTCAGCACAAGGTGAACGATTACCTCACGGGTCTGAGCGTTCACTTCGAAGACCGTTACGGCATTGGTGACGAGATCGTGGTCGAGGGCGGAAGCGGCAACATGGTTCGCGCCGTCGTGGAGCACGTCGGGTTGTTCTCGACCCGACTGCATGATGGGGAACGCACGTACCACTTCGGCAACTCACAGCTCGATCGGGTTCGCAATGAGTCGCAACGCGCGGCGATCTCGACCCTGCGTTTGCACGTGCCTCAGGACACGAATCCCGACGATGCCAGTGATCTGTTGCGGGGTTTGGCTGGATCGAACGGCCTGACTGAGCTGGTGTTTCTCGGCGACCTCGCCGCGCATCAGCCGGTGACGGGTGAGGTCGAGGTCGAGGTGCGAACCGCCAACGGCATCGACGATCGCATGCGCAGCCGCTTGGTGAGCCGTGCCGAACGAGCGCTCAACGAGCGGTAGACGGTCAGCTCACTCGAGATGCGCGCCGGGCGGCGGCGCGCTGACGACGGATGACGCGACGCTCTTCTTCCGACAGCCCGCCCCAGACGCCTGAGTCTTGGTTGGTGTCCAACGCAAAGTCCAGACACTCTTGCGTGACCTTGCACTCACCGCAAACCCGCTTCGCGTAGTCGATCGAGACCAGTGCCTGTCCGGTGGTGCCGACCGGGAAAAACAGATCCGGGTCAGTGTCGCGGCACAAAGCGTGGTCGCGCCACGCGTCGGCATCTTCGGCGGGGGTCATGCTGGAAACAAGGATCGTCACTCGGGAGCTCCTCGGTGGGGTAAGTGTCGGCCTCTTCAGCGTTCTGAGGGCCGAATGCAAATTACGACAGCTACACCGCCAATGCAAGTAGATCAGATAGAACATACATGGCTATCTGAAAAACAGATGGGCGTATCGATATCGCGCGTCTGCTCTGAGAGCGTGCCAATCTGTGTCGGTGACGCTCGTGATCGCTCACCGTGGAGCTTCGGGTAGCGCCCCCGAAAACACCGTCGAAGCATTCGCGCTTGCCGCTGCGCAAGGGGCTGACGGTGTGGAACTCGATGTACGGCGCACCGCCGACCGTCAGTTGGTCGTTCATCACGATGCCTTCCTGCCAGATGGCCGGGTGATCGCCAGAACAGCGGCGAGCGAACTGCCCACCGGCGTCGCCACGTTCGATCAGGCACTCGAGGCGTGCGCTGGGCTCTTCGTCAACATCGAGATCAAGAACCAATCAGACGAGCCCGACTTCGACGCCACCGATTGGGTGGCACATTCGGTGACCGGTCGTCTGGCTCGACGTGGCGGCGGGCCGCGATGGCTGATCTCATCGTTCCGCTGGGAAACGATCACTCGGGTGCATCAGTTGCTGCCATCGGCGCGCACCGCGTGGCTGGTGTATGAGGCCACCGACGCCGTGCTCGATGCGTGCGTCGACGGTGGCCACTACGCCGTTCACCCGTGGGTCACCAAGCTGACCGAGCAGCACGTTCGTGACGCGCATCGTTGCGGTCTGGCGGTGAACACCTGGACGTGCGACGACCCGGCACGCATTGGCGAGTTGATCAGCTGGGGCGTCGATGGCATCTGCACCAACGTGCCAGACACAGCGCTCGACGTTCGTCGTCAGCGCAGCGGTCACGGTGTCTGACGAGCAGCCGGGAAGACGAGTCGAACCGCGTTGGGGATGTGGTCGAACTCGAGGCGATTGACGGAGCCGAGATAGTCGCCGTCTACCTGGTACGGAAACGGTTGGGCGTGTTCGATGACGAACCGCCTGACATCGCGCCACTCGGCGAGGTGCTCGCTCGGCGTCACGCCGCCACCGCGCAATGCGGAGCCGAGTCCCCTCAAAATGGGCAACACCTGCAGGGTTCGGAATGTCAGCACGACGAGCCCTCGGTCCAGGGTGGCAGCGGGCGACAGATCGAGTGGCCGGTTCCCGAGGAAGGTGTACGGGTTCGTGTTGAGCACGATCGAGAAGAACCCGTCGTCGATCACCCGATCGACCGAGCGGGCGCCGGCCAGCTCGCCTGATGTCTGATTGCCACCATCCAAGCGCTCCACCCGAAAGTGCGGCTCGCTGCGGTCGTAGCCGCGAAGCCAGGTGGTGAGGCCGGCTGAGATGAACAGCGGATGGCCGAGCCACCGTTTCAACGAGGCGTGCTGCTCGACGGCGCGCACCACGGCGGCGTCGAACCCGATCCCGGTGTGGAAACAGAAGAAACGACCGTTGACACGCCCGAGCCCGATCGGCCTGAAGTCGCCAGCGTCGATGCCGCCCGCCAGCAGGTCCGCGGCCGCAACCGGGTCGTTCGGCATGCCGAGCGTGCGAGCGAACACATTGGTGGAACCGCCTGGTAGGACCCCCAGAGCGGTGTCGCTGCCGGCGATTCCGGTGGCGACTTCGTTGAGCGTTCCGTCGCCGCCGTAACCGATGACCACGTCGACACCCCGGCGCGCCGCATCGTGGGCGAACCGCGTGGCGTGCCCGCGGCGGTTCGTTTCCACCACCTCGACTTGATGACCTTGGGCGAGACGTCGGTGAACGACCACCGTGTTGCGTGCCGTGACCGACGACGCAAACGAATTGACGATCAACAAGATTCGCAAGCCGCCGACGGTACTCAAGAATTGTCTCGCGGAAGTGACCGGTCGGTAGCTTGTGAATCTATGAACGTGACCGTATGCGTGAAGCAGATCCCTGATCCGGCATTGCCGGGCGAGCTGGATCCATCGACGAACGCGCTCAAGCGCGTCGGCAAACTCATCCTCGACGAATCAGACAGTTACGGCGTCGAAATGGCGCTGCAACTGGTCGACGCGGCAGGTGGCGGCGAGGTCAGCCTCGTTTCGATGGCCCCAAACGGTGAGGTGTCCGGTCTTCGTACGGCTCTCGCCATGGGTGCTGCCAAAGCGGTACTCATCTCCGACCCCGAGCTGGCCGGCTCCGACTCGCTCACCACCGCCAAAGTGTTGGCAGCGGCTGCCCAGAAGCTCGGCCAAGCCGACCTCATCATCGCCGGAACCGAATCGTCCGATGGATACACCGGCACCGTGCCCGAGCAGATGGCGGCCGTGCTCGGCCTGCCGTCGGTCACCTTTGCGAAGTCGGTCGTCGTCGACGGCGACACCCTCAAGGTCAATCGTCAAACCGAAGACGGTTACGACGAAGTCACCTGCTCGCTCCCCGCAGTGGTCAGCGTCACGGCCGGCGTGGTCGAGCCGCGGTACCCCAGCTTCCAAGGCATCATGGCCGCCAAGTCCAAGCCGGTCGACACCGTCACGGCTGCCGACTTGGGTGTCACGCCCGTCGGCTGGGCGGGCTCCAACCAAAGCATCACCGAGGTCACGCAAGCGCCCGCCCGTCAGGCTGGCGAAGTGGTGGAAGACGATGGCGAAGGCCACTTGAAGATCGTCGCGTTCCTCGAGAATCTCAAGGTCATCTGAGCCGGCTGACAGACGAGTACACACAAAGACGACTGGAGAAATCATCATGGCAATCAGCAACATCTGGGTGTTCGCCCAAGGCAACAGTGGTGCGCCGACCACGGCCACCCTCGAACTTCTCACCAAGGCCCGCACGCTCGGTGGCAGCGTCACTGCGTTCGTCGCTGGCGACGGTACCTCCATCGCCAGTGCCCTCGGCGAGTACGGCGCAGCGAAGGTGTATTCCACCGGCGACTTGGGTGGCAACCTCCCGGGCGTGGCCGTCTCGGCTGCGATGGAGTCGGTCATCTCCGGCGGCGACGCCCCCGACCTCGTGTTGTTCCCACAGAACTACGAAGGACGCGACGTCATGGGTCGCTTGTCGGTCGCTCTCGACCGCACCGTCCTCACGAACAACATCGACATCGCTGTAGACGGCGATTCGGTCAGCGTCACCACACCGGTCTTCGGTGGAAACACGCTGGTCACCACCACGTTCACCGGATCGGCGCCGTACCTCGCTGCGTTCCGTCCGAAGTCGTTCCCGGTGGAAGCCGGCGGCGGTGCCGCAGGTGAAGTTGTGTCGGCACCGGTGCCTGATCTCGGCACGGTTGGCTCCGCCAAGGTCGTCGCTGTACACGTGGAAGAGTCCACCGGTCCGAAACTCGACGAGGCCGCTGTGGTCGTGTCAGGTGGCCGGGGTCTCGGCGAGGCCGCCAAGTTCGACATGGTCGATCAGTTGGCCAAGTTGCTCAAGGGTGCCGCTGGCGCATCGCGTGCCATCGTCGACGCCGGTTGGGTGCCGTACTCGATGCAGGTCGGCCAGACCGGCAAGGTCGTGAAGCCGAACGTGTACATCGCCGCCGGTATCTCCGGAGCGACGCAGCACATGGTCGGCATGAAGGGCTCGAAGCACATCATCGCCATCAACAAAGATCAAGAGGCGCCGATCTTCGGTATCGCCGACCTCGGCATCGTGGGCGACGTCCACAAAGTGCTGCCCAAGCTCATCGAAGCCCTCCAAGCCCGCTGAATACATAACGCCGAGCACGCAACGTCGAGCACAACGCTGAGTCGTCGACACGACGCCCGGGTCGAGCGCCCGGGCGTCGTTCAACGTTCGCAATGGAGTGCTTGGTAGCCCTGGGGGTCCATGATGCGCGCTGGCGACACGCAACTTCGGGCGCACAGAGCGGGCGCGCTCAGGTGGTCCAACCGGTGATGTCGAGCACGTAGTCCGATTCGGCGAGCGTGTAGATGCAGATCGTGCCGGTGGGCGACAGTTTGACCACTGCGTTGTTGGCCACCACGAGCCCGGCCTGGGCGTAGTTGACATTGCTGGCGTTGGGTAGCGGGCCGCACGGGTAGATCGTGGCGAAGCCTGGCTGACCGGGATACACGGCAACCAGGTTGAGGAGAGCAGCCGTGGCGCCAGTGGGCACGCCGGCGCGGCCGGTGATCTGTACCTCGATGTTCGTCCCAGCCGCCACGCGACCAGCGCTGGTCGACACGCCGTCGACGAGTGCCTCGCCCGGTCGCGTGTCGGCGAGGCGGGCTGGCGTGCGCGTGGTCAGTCGGGTGGCCGACGCCGTCACGTATCCGGCGACGTCGAGCACGACGTCGGTTACGGCAAGGGTGTAGATGCACAGGCTGCCGGTGGGGGAGAGTTCGATGACGGCTCCGTTCGGCACGACTTGACCACCGAAATAGTTCACGGTGCTCGTGGTCGGTATCGCTCCGCACGGAAACAGCGTGAGAAACCCCGGTGCGTCGGGAAAGACCGCCGTCGCATTCACGATCGCCGTCTTCGCATCTGCTGGAATCGCCCCTCGCCCGGCGATCTGCACCTCGACGAACGCGCCGGCAGCCACGCGTCCACCGGCTCGCGACTGCCCGTCGAACGTCGCCTCGTCGCGCGTGTCGAGGTAGCGGGTCGGCGTGATCAGCCCAGCCGGTGAGCTGGCGGGAACGTACCCGTTCACGTCGAGAGCGAAGTCGGCTCCGCGCAACGTGTACACGCACACCCTGCCGTTGGAATCGAGTGGTACGACGGCGTTGTTGGCGAGCACTTGACCCGCGAAGTAGTTGAGGTGCGAGGCCTGCGGGGGAGTGGGCGTGCACGGGAACATGGTCGCGAACCCCGGGCCGTCGGCGTAGATCACGGTGAGGTTGGCGATCACCCCGGCCGAGCCGTTCGGTACCGCGCCGCGCCCAGCGATCTGGATGGCGAACGTGGTGCCACCGGCCAATCGCCCGGTTGCCCTGAACTGGTTGTCGAACGTCTGCTCCGCACGGGTGTCCCAATACCGCGCTGGCTCGAGCGGAATCACGACAGCGTTTGCTCCTCCTCCGCCTCCTCCTCCTCCTCCACCGCCACCGCCACCTCCGCCTGGGTTCGCGACGGCAACCGACGCAGAGATCGAGGACCACAGTCCTCGACCGACCTCATTGACGGCAGCGATGCGGAATCGGTAGGCCCCCGCGGTGAGGCCTGCGAACGTGAGCGAGGTCTCAGCAGCGTCGGTCGATTCGGTGAGCGGCCAAGTCGCCCCGTCATCGCTCGACGCCTCGACGACGTAATATTGCACTGCCGCACCACCATTGTCTGGCGGCGCCGCCCAGGTGACCGACGCGCTGTTCACGCCACCGGTCGAGCCCACCGCTGTAGGCGCCGTCGGCTGGCTCGCCGGCCACGCGACGATGACGTCGCCCGTGAGGATGGTCGGCGGAGCTTGTGCGACGTAGACATTGCTTGGATCACCAGTGCCGAGCGTGCCGCCGTTGTTTGATCCGAAACACCGCAACTCCCGACGCACGTCGACCAGACAGGTACTCACGGCGCCGGCAACGAGACCCCTCCCGTTCGCGAAGTCACCGGTGCCAGTGTGCTGATCGGTGTTGTTCAACGAGCCGTTGCCGAGCTGGCCGTACTGGTCGTCGCCCCAGCAGCTCAACCACGGACTTGGATCTCCAAACACTTCGGGCCTGAGCATGACTGCGCAACTGTGCGAGCCGCCAGCGGCAAGCGCTCCCACCGCACCCTCGATGATGGGAGGGATCGAGACGATCCCGGCTGGGGCAGTCTGGGTGGCTGGTGTGCCTGGGCCGTTGCCGAGCTGACCGTCGGAGTCGCTTCCCCAACACGTGATGTGTTGGGTGCTCAGCGCGGCGCACACGTGCGAGTTGCCTGCGCTGATGGCGGTAGCGAATCCTTCCGGCATCGACAGCGGATCCCCCGGCGCTGGTTGTGGAAGGTTCCCGTCACCGTTGCCGAGCTGCCCGGCGTTGTCGATGCCCCAACACGACACTGTTCCGTTGTCGAGCAGTACGCACGTGAAATTCGCACTAGCGGCAACAGCGGTGGCGTAGCGGCCTGCTGGCAGCGTCACGCGGACCGGCGCCCGGACGGCATCGACAAAGGGAAGCCCGTCACCCACTTGCCCGCCTGTGTCGCGGCCCCAACATGCCACTCCTCCATCGTCCAGAACCGCACAGGTGTGGTTTGTCCCGGCTGTGATCTGCACTGCGGCCCGCCCATCTGGCAGAGCGATCGTGTCCGACGGCGTGAGGACGTATGGGTCGGTTGATCCGGTGCCTGCCTGACCATAGAAGTTGTAGCCCCAGCATGAGACGGCACCGCCTGCCAGGAGGGCGCACGAGTGTGTGTCGCCCGTGGCAACTGCAACTCCGGCTCGGCCACCTGGCATCGCCAGCGGGGGCGGAGGGGTCGCGTGGTTGGCCTGATCGCCGCGCCCGAGCTTGTACTGAAAGCCGGTGCCCCAACACGTCACCTGCCCCGCAAGCATCACGGCACACGAGTGGTTGACCGCCGGATCCACGCTGGCCGGGTTGGCTGAATACACCTGTAGTTCACCGGTGATTGGACCGTACGGGGTGTATTCAGGTCCCGAGGCCGTACCGGTGCCGACCTGCCCAGCTTCGTTGGAGCCCCAGCAGGCGAGGCGCCCCGTGGACATCACCACACAAGTGTTGAATCGCCCGGCAGCGATCGAACGGGCGGTTTGGGCGCCAGGCAGGTCGACCGGGCTCGGACTCTGGCTGTCGGTCGTCACTCCCAAGCCGGTTTCGCCAGCGGCGCCGCGGCCCCAGCAGAAGGTCTGGCCGCTGGTGTTGACTGCGCAGGTGTGGAACGAGCCGGCGGCTATCGATTTGACAGAGCTGAGGCCGGTCAGTTCCGGCGATACAACGGAGCCTCCCGGGCCGTTCCCGAGCTGGCCGTTGGTGTCGCTGCCCCAGCAGCTCACTTGCAGGTCGTCGAGGATCGCGCACGTGTGGGCGAAGCCGGCGGTGATCGCCAGGGCGCCGCGGCCGCCGGGAAGGGAGATTGGGGCCGGGGGTGAGTCGACATCGTCGCTCGGTGCGCCGTTGCCGAGTTGGCCGGAGGAGTCGTCGCCCCAGCACGTCACCCGGCCATCATCGAGCAACGCACACGTGTGGTTGAGGCCGGCGGCGATGGCAGTGGCCGGCCGATCTCCGGGGAGTGCGATGGGAACTGGTGGCGAGTCCTGCGCCCCTGCCGCGCCATTGCCGAGCTTGCCTTCGGCGTCCGAGCCCCAGCACGTGACCTGGCCGTTGTCGAGTAGTGCACAGGCGTGCTGCGTGCCGGCGGCGATCGCCACCGCAGCCCGTCCGCCCGGGAGAGAGATCGGCGAAGGTGGCGCATCGGCGGCTGCATACGAACCGTTGCCGAGAACCCCGTCTATGTCGTCGCCCCAACACGTGATCTTGCCGTCGCCGAGGAGTGCACACACAAACCGGTCACCTGCTGCGAGCGCCCGAGCGGTCGCGCCTCCTGGCAAGGTGATCGCGAGGCGCGGACGGGTGAGGGTTGCCGTCAGGGACGGACCGTTGCCGAGCTCGCCCCAGGAGTCGTCGCCCCAGCACGTGACCTGCTGATCGGCGAGGATCGCGCAGACGTTACCGCTGCCGACCGCCACCGCGCCGGCCGCGCCGCGGAGCGAACCGGGCACCGCGCCGCCAGCGCCGTTTGCGCTGGCGGGACGCACAGGCGCGAACGCAAGCGTGCCGATCATCGTGCACACCGCACCCCAAAGCGCGACTCGTTGACATGCCCTCGATCGCCTGCTTGTCTTCATGATGCCCCCGTCCGTGGGTTGATCGAGTTACGCGAGCGCTTCGGCCAACCGGTGACGTTGTGGCCGGCGAATTCGTGAGTGCGAGTGGTGGCGAGGCGGTGGATCTCGCCGGGAGCCGTGGGGGAGGTGGATGCCGGCGAGTCGACCAGGGGCGCATCGGGCGCCTGGTGGCTCGCGCACGAATGCGGCGGGGGCCGCAAGCTGCGATGCGCGCTCGACGGGCATGGTGGTGGTCTGCACCGCTCTTGAGAGTAGTCGCGTGACGGGGAATCGTCCATCGAGTAGTGCCGTATCGCAATGTTCGGAGGCGGTGGAGGCCAGCGAGCTGGCGTTACGGTTTCGTCCGTTCGAGGTTGTTCGTCGAGGTGGCAGTCGAGCGCGTCGGCCCAGCGATTCGAGATCGGCTTGGGCATCGACCAGGTAATTCCTGTAGCCGAGTATTCGATGCCATCGGGTTCGACGATGACCGAGCGGACGACGAAGGTGCCGATGCGGCGAACTGTCGGTTAGTCATCTTCGACACTGAGATGGGCCCGCAAGCTGCCGTGTACCCCCTACGCCAACTCCTTCACGAATCGTGACTTGGTGTTCGCGGCAGCCCAGCCAGGAATCCCAGGCGGCGGCACTCGGCATTTCGCCGAACGCGGCGACGTGTTGGTCACGCCCACCGTCGCAGGCTGGAACGATTCGTGGCCTCCCGACGCCCTGCTTGTCGCCGAGCACGCACGCCGTGGCCGACGACGGTCTCGTGCATCTTGACACCGGTGTTGTGCGGGACTTGACTGTCGGCATGAACTGCCAACCCGGCAGACGCTAAATGGGGGTTGTCATGCGAAAGCTCTTTGTTGCCGGTGTGCTCACGGCCGCTGCGGTGACCGGCCTGCCGACAGTCGCCGGAGCCGAACCGAAGACCGGGTGCCCGCCTGCAATCACCGGGTCACTCGACCTGACGGCCCTACAGGCGGCGCAGATCGTGTACGACGGGCTGCTCGTCAACCCGTACGAAGATGTCTTCGAACTGGAAGCCGAACTGGTAGCCGCCGTCGACCGCAACGGTGATGACCGCATCTGTCTGCTGCCACGGTGGGGTGAGAGTCTCAATCCGAATTCGCACTGGTACAAGGTGGGTTGGGAACTGATCGGCGAGCCGACCACGCTGTTCCTCGCGTACGACAACAACTCGAACGCACGGAAGTAACCAAGCACCTTCCGGGCCGGTTTCGACGGCACGGTGCCCCGTATGAACAGTCTCAGCATCGTCGTGGTGCCCGCCTCGCACCGGCCGCGAGAAAACGGCTCGAACGTCGCTTCGATGCCAGCGCGGTACAGGAGCTGAAGGCCGCCGCCGATAGGGATCGGCTGGTCGGTGGCCCTGACCTCGCAGCACAGGCGCTCGGCGCCGGGCTGGTCGAGAGCTCGCCCCGTTCGTCTGGCCAGTCGTCCTCGGTGGGTGCAACCCCGCACTGCCGACCGACGCGCGCGTTGATCTTGAGCTCATCGACGAGCATCGATTCAGGAGCGGCGTCGTCTGCCTCCGATACCGCCTTCTCGAGTGACGGCGCACAGATTCCCGCCCGCGCGCTGCCCGCCGACCTCAAACGCGGGCTACGCAGCGATCGAAGTAACAGTTGCCCCGCAAGTTCACCACCGTGAGCTTTCGTCGCGGTGAAGTCACGTCCGGTGTCAGTGGGCAGCTTCTGGTGGTCATTGACAGTCAGGCGGCGTGGTGGTCTTCGTCGGCTGCTGCGGCGAGCCGGATTCGTTGATGATGTTGGTGCCAGGTGGTGTCGTGGCGATCTTTCACTGAGGGGTGGTTCCAGCCGGCGAAGTAGGTGAGGTCGAGGCGTTCACCTGATGGATGTTCGTAGCGCGGCGCAGGCGATGCGGGGGTGGGTGGTGTCACAATGGGTTTCGGGGACGTGTTGATGGGGTTGCTGTGTTGGTCGGTGAAGTTCATGGTGCTCGGTTGGTTGGCGTTGCCGGTGATACCGATGAGGCCGAGGTGATGGGCCCGGTGATGCCGGGCACAGAGGGAGATCAGATTTTCTGGCTCGGTTGACCCGCCGTTGGCCCAGTGGATGATGTGGTGGATTTGGGTGTGAACGGCGGTGCAGCCGGGGATTTGGCAGCCTTGGTCGCGGTAAGTGATGAGGTTGCGGAGCCGGGTGGGGATGGTGCGCTGTGTGCGGCCGACCCCAATCGGCGTGTTGTCGGTTTCCCAGACTGGTTGACAGTTGGTGTCACAAGTGAGGTAGTCGCGGATCGAGGTGGGGAGTGGCACCCCATCGCTGAAACGGGCAGCACCGCGCGCGTCATCGACGGCGATGTGGATCATGGTTTTGAATTGGGTGCGACGAACTGGTGACGTTGAGTCGAGTGAGCGGAGGGCGATTTCGGTGAGGGCGTCGGCCCAGGTGACGTTGGTGACACCGTCGCGGAAGAGGGTGTCGCGGGCTTCGTTGAGTGCTGCTTCGATGATCGCGCCGGTGTCGGCGGCGAGGTCGAAGGTGCCGGTGAACCGTGACCCGTTCCAGCCGAACGACAACCGATCCGGCGCTACCGGTGGAACCGGAGGAGTGTCGCTGGCGGCGGTCGTATCGACCGGAGCACCCGTGTCAGTGGTGGCGTCGCTCGTGGTGTCGGGGTTGGGGGTGTCGGGTCCCTCGAAGTAGTCGTTGCGGATCATCCGGTGGAGTTGGGGGACGGTTGCCGAGATCGCCGTGTTGACCAGCAACGGGTCGGCCCAGGCTGGTGCCCGGGTGACGATGACATGGGTTTGATCGAGCGACAACCGTCCGGCGGTGAACTCGGCGATGATCGTCGGGAACGACGCGGCAGCCGTGGCGGTTTCGACGAGTTGTTTGGCGCGGGTGGGTGATGCTCCGAGTTGGATGGTGAGCCAGTGGGCGGGTGTGTGGATGCCGTGCCCGGACCAGGAGTGTTCGGCGATGGCGTCGGCGATGTGGGTGACGAGTTCAGCGTTCAACACGTTGAGTTCGCCGGCGATTTCCGCCATCCGGGTCTCTCGATGAGTGCTGATCCGAACCATGCTGAATCGTACATCAGTATTGGGTATCTGCTTGACTCCAGCGGACACTGTATGTTGTGTTCGTGGGATCGGAACATCCGAAGGCTGGTGTCGACTATCCGGGCACCTGGCAGTCGTTCGAGTCGTGGTTCCCTGATGATGAGGCGTGCCGCGTCTTCCTGGCTGGGGTGCGATGGCCGGACGGGTTCGTGTGCCCGAACTGCGGCGGTGGTGACTCGTGGGTGACGGGTCGCGGGCTTTGGATGTGCCGGTCGTGCAATCGGCAGTCTTCGGTGGCTGCTGGCACGATCTTCCATCGCAGCCGACTGCCGTTGCGGACCTGGTTCGCGGCGATGTGGTTCGTGTGCTCGCAGAAGAACGGGGTGTCAGCGCTCGGTCTGCAACGCGTGTTGGGGTTCGGGTCGTATGAGACTGCGTGGGCGTGGCTGCACAAGCTGCGCCGCGCAATGGTCCGCCCCGACCGCGAGTTGCTCGGCGGCGACGGCGTGACCGTCGAGATGGACTCAACGTTCATTGGTGGCCGCAAGCAGGGCAAACTCAGCAGCCGGTACGCCAACAAGAGCGAAATCGTGATCGCCGTCGAGCGTCTGAGCCCGCGCGGCTTCGGTCGTGTTCGACTGGCCCGGATCGACTCGAGCGAACGCAGCGCCGAGTTGTTTGAGTTCATCCGCACCAACATTGCTCACGGCAGTGTGCTCGTGACCGACGGCGAGACCGCTTACCCAGCGATCACGAGACGACTACAGATCCGGCACGAACCCGTCAACCTGATCGCGACAAAACGACCAGCACACGAAGCGCTCCCAGCTGTGCATCACGTCGCCTCGCTCCTGAAACGATGGATCGCCGGCACCCTTCACGACAGCGTCTCACCCGACAATCTGGGCTACTACCTCGACGAATACACCTTCCGTTTCAACCGCCGAACGAGCCGCTCCCGTGGGCTGCTCTGGTTCCGATTGGTCCAACAAGCGGTCAACACCGACCCCCACCCGCTCCACACCCTGCAACACAAGATGTAGTGGGTACTGGAGTCAAGCAGATACCCAATACAGATGTTCGATTAGCAACCAGTAAGTTGGGCATCACACCAGCTCATGGATGATGCAACTCCCAGTGGCCGCCGCCGGCGCCAGTTGGCGCTCTGCGGATGCAAACCTGGCCAAACAGGTCCGGCCGGCGCCCAGATCTTCGAACAGAGCACACGTGCGAGCGTGCCCGTA
>JBBREA010000034.1:0-28065 GCA_038203385.1 Acidimicrobiales bacterium
CACCTCTGCGGCCACCGGCGAAGCGGTCGCCATCCCGCTCGATCGCAACACCTCACCGTTCCTCCGCGGAGCGATGGGCGTTCCCGAGATCGCCACGGCCGACCCGTCGCCGTACCGCGACACGCAGTTGTTCCGACCCAATCCCCCAGGTCCAGGCAACCCGTGAGGATCGGGCTGGTCACCGATTCGCTCGCTCACCTCCCGTTCGAGGAGATGCTCGACACCGCCGCCGAACTCGGCGTGCAAGGCATCGAGCTCAACACCTCGAACTGGTCGAACGGCGTGCATTGCGACCTTGTCGGTCTGCTGGAATCCGAGCAGAAACGGTCCGCTTTGTTGCAAGCGATCGAGTCGCGTGGTCTCGAGCTGTACGCCCTCAACGCCAACGGCAACCAGCTCCACCCGACAGACGGAGAACGCCAATCACAGAACCTGTACGACACCGTCACACTCGCATCGCTGCTCGGCGTGACGACGGTCGTGTGTATGTCTGGGCTCCCAGCAGGGGGCCCCGGCGACCTGGTCCCCAACTGGATCGTGTGCTCGTGGCCTCCAGACACGCAAGACACTTTGCGATGGCAGTGGGAGGAACGGCTCCTCCCGTATTGGAGCGACTTTGCGAAGCACGTCGAACACTCACGAGTCGAACGCATTGCCATCGAAATCCATGGCAACCAGCTCGTGTACAACCCACGCAGCCTGTTGCGGCTGCGAGATGAAATCGGCCCGCTCGTGGGCGCCAACTTCGATCCCAGCCACACGATGTGGATGGGCGGCGACCCGATCCGCGCCGTGGGTTACCTCGGTGACGCGATCCATCACGTCCACGCCAAAGACACCTATCTCAACCCGGACGTGTTGGCGATCGCCAGCAGGCTCGAGAACGGGCCGCTCGACGAGGTCGCCGACCGATCGTGGTGGCACGTCACCCTCGGCTATGGCCACCCCGAGGGATGGTGGCGCGAGTTCTGCTACCGGCTCCGCATAGCCGGCTACGACGGCTGGCTGTCGATCGAGCACGAAGACATCCTGGTCGGCCGTGTCGAAGGTGTCCGCCGCTCGGTCGACCTCCTTCGCAACGTCGCCCCAATCGACCCAGCGGACTACCGAACCCAAGAGGTGTAACTGGTCCACCGGTGCGTTGCGCGCTACGGGCGGCGCGAGGCAGCTGAAGCCGATTCGAGCTGGTCCATCGACTGATCCGAGGCGCCGCGCGGCGCCTGGCGGGGTGGCTCGCGGTCCTGGTCGGCGACCGACGCCGGCTCGGCCGCCAACAGGTCCAGACCGACCACACCGAAGTCGTTCGGCCCGGCGGCGTGGCCGTCGATGTCGATGTTCGGCAGCAGTCGGTCGAGCCATCGCGGCAGCCACCAGTTGGCATCACCCATGAGCTCCATGGCTGCCGGGACCAGGATCATTCGCACGATGGTGGCGTCGATGAAGATCGCCGTCGCCAGGCCGAGCCCGAGCATCTTCACCGTCGGATCGTCGCCGAGAACGAACCCCAGGAACACCGACACCATGATCAGCGCGGCCGACGTGATCACACGGGCTGTGCTCGCAAGCCCGTGTACCACGGCGGCGTGGTTGTCGCCGGTGGCGAGATAGTGCTCGCGCACCCGCGAGAGCAGGAAGACCTCATAGTCCATTGACATGCCGAAAACGATCGCGAACATCAGCATCGGGATGAACGACACGATCGGCACAGCCGCTTCGAGCCCGATGAGCGATGCGCCCCACTCCCATTGAAAGACCATGACCAGCACCCCGTATGCGGCGCCGATGCTGAGCAGGTTCAAGATCGCCGCCTTGAGCGGCACCAGGATGGACCTGAACACCATCGTCAGCAGCACGAACGACAACACGACCACGGCGACGATGAAGAGGAGGAGCCGGTCCTGCACTCGATCGCTGAGGTCGGCGAAACTGGCGGTCTGGCCTCCGACGTGGGCAGTTGCGGGGCTGCCTTCCAGTACCGCGGGGAACACGTCGGCTCGAAGCCGTTCGACAGTTGCCCGTGTGGCTCGGTCTTGCGGCGCCGTGGCCGGGGTCGCGACGATGACGGCGACGCCGCTCTCCGAGTCCACAGCCGGCGGCGCGATTGCATTGATCCCTGGATCCGCAGCAATCGCCGCAGCCATCGCCTCAACCACAGTGGCGTCACGCGAGATGTCGATGGCGATCACCAACGGGCCGTTGGTGCCCGGCCCGAAGCCCTCGCCAACGAGGTCGTACGCACGGCGCTCGGTGCGCGACTCGGGAAGCGTGCCGTCGTCTGGCAACCCGAGCCGCAGCGCCAGGACCGGAGCGGTCATCGCCAGCAACACGGCGGTGACGCCGAGCGCATACGCAGTGGCATGGGACGCAACGTGCGCGCCCCACCGTTCCCATCCGACGAGGCCAGAGGGGCGCTGGGCATCGCGGCGGCGCCGGAGCGACGGCAACGCCAGTCGATCGATCCAGCCACCCGCCAGTCCGAGGAACGCAGGTAACAGAGTGATGGACGCAGCAACCATGATGAGCACGACCAGCGAAATCGCGATGCCGATCGCGGTGATGAATGGGATGCCGGCGACGGCGAGACCAAGGATGGACACCACCACCGTGCCGCCGGCGAACACCACGGACTGTCCGGCTGTCGCCACGGCTCGACCTGCAGCCTCGTCGGCTGCCATTCCAAGGGCGAGGTGTTCTCGGTGCCGGGTCACCACGAACAGCGCGTAATCGATTCCGACTCCCAAACCCACCATCGACGCCATGACCGGCGCAAAACTCGGGATCTCGATGACGTAGGTGACGAGTGCGAGCGAGCTCACACCGAGGCCGAGGCCGAGCAACGCCATGCCGATTGGAAGCCCCATCGCCACGATCGAGCCGAACGCCAGCAGCAGGACCACCACTGCAACCAGCAGGCCCATCACTTCCCCGACACCGGTCTCCGGTTGCTCGAACGCAAAGAACAGATCACCGCCGGCCTCGACCTGGAGGGCTGCGCTACTGCTGCTCTCCACCACCGCTTTCAGGCGATCAAGATCGGACGAGTCCAGCTCGTCGAGGATTGGATACTGGACGCGAACGAGTGCCACACGCCCGTCCGGTGACACGGTGCCGGTATCGACGGCGGCTTCTTTGCCGAGCTGCAACGCTCCGGCGGGGTCGCTCGTGCTGAGGACGTTTGGAAGCGCAGCCAGCTCTCGCTGGATCGACGCAAGCTCAGTGCGAGCCTCGGCCGATTCGAAGAATGTCGCGCCACTGGGGATCGGCGTGATCACGACCTGTGCGGTCAGGCCCGCGTCGGCCGATTCCGCAGCCTGCAGCAGGTCGACCGCTCTCTGCGAGTCGAGGCCGGGGACTTCGGTGGTGTCTTCGAGCGAGCGGCCCACGGTCGCTGACGTCAGTATGACCATGAGAGCCACGAGCAACCAGGCTCCGATCGTCGCGATCGGGTGGCGCGCAGCAAAGCGTCCGAGGCGGTAGAGCGAATGGGACATGTCGGGTGCTCCTCAGCAACTAGCGGGGGCCGGATGGCCGTCGTCATCTTGAGCCCAGCCGCCAGCTGGTTGCATCCGCATATCGGGTAGAGATCGGTCGCCGAAGTGACGAGCGTGATCTCGTGCTTTCGGCCGATCTGACGGAGGGTGATCTTCCCTACCATGGCGGTGTGCGTGACTTCTTTCGCTCCGTGTGGACCGAGCCGCGAGCGCCAGACGCGCCCCGTCGCGTGTGGCGGGATTGGGTTCTCGTTGCGGTGCTGGTACCCACGGCGGTGCTCGAGGGGGTTCTCCGCCCCGATCTTCCGTGGCGGGCCGTGTGGCTGATCGCTTGCCTCGCGCTCATCCCGTCGCTGTTGTGGCGCCGGGTCGCACCGTTGGCAACCGTTGCGGTGGTGTTCGGCACGATCATGGTGCTGGACGTGGCTCGGTTGGTTTCCGGCGGCAAGCCGTTGGCCTTGTACACGATGTTGTTCGTCATGCTGCTGTGCTACTCGCTGGCGCGTTGGGGGTCTGGCCGTGAGTTCGTGCTCGGGTTGCCGTTCATGCTTGCGGCGGCCACGATCTCGGCGGTCTTCGACTACACCGGCTTGGCCGAGCTGATCGGTGGATTCGCCTTCTTCATTGCGATCCTCGCTGTAGGAGCGGCGGTGCGATATCGCGGTCGGGCGCGTGCCCGCGAACTCGAGCAGGTCAAACTCTTCGAACGGGCGGAACTCGCGCGCGACCTGCACGACACCGTCGCCCACCACGTCTCGGCAATAGCAATCCGCGCGCAGGCGGGTCTTGTGGCATCGGAAGCCCACCAACGCACCGAGCGCGGTGCCAGGGATCCGGCGATGCGTCTGGAGGCAGCAACCGATGCTCTGCGCGTGATCGAGGCAGAGGCGTCGCGCGCGCTTACAGAAATGCGCAGCATGGTGCGCTCACTTCGGCGCGACGATCCGGCCGACTATGCACCGAGCCCGCGCATTGCCGATATCGAGAATCTTGCGCGAGCGACCGGCGACGGCCCGCGCGTTGCCGTCGATATCGCCGGTGAGACCGATGACATTCCATCGTCGGTGTCGACTGCGATCTACCGGCTGGCTCAAGAGTCGGTCACGAACGCCGTTCGTCATGCCCAACACGCCACGCGCATCGACGTCGACGTCGTCGCAGACGACATCTCAGTCACGCTTCGGGTGCGCGATGACGGTGAGAAGAGCCACGGGAGGGCGATTGCGAACCCCGGCTACGGTGTGCTCGGAATGATCGAACGGGCCGGCCTGCTTGGTGGCCAGTGTGAGGCCGGCCCGGACCGAGAGCGCGGTTGGACGGTCACGGCCGTGCTGCCCCGGAACGGATCGCCGGCGTGAGCATCCGGGTTCTGGTTGCAGACGACCAAGAAATCGTGCGAACAGGTTTGACCATGATCCTCGAGTCCCAGCCAGATATCGATGTCGTCGGCACGGCGGCCGATGGCCTGCACGCCGTGGATTTGGCGCGCCAGTTGCGCCCCGATGTGTCTCTGTTCGACATCCGCATGCCTGGCATCGATGGCATCGAGGCCACGCGCAGATTGGCCGGCGTAGACGTCACCGACCCGCTAGCCGTGGTCGTCATCACCACCTTCGATCTCGACGAGTATGTCTATGCGGCGCTCAAGGCTGGTGCCCGCGGCTTCTTGCTCAAAGACGCAGGCCCGGAGCTGCTCGGGCAGGCGGTTCGCGCCGCTGCTAATGGGGAGGCGCTGATCAGCCCGAGCATCACGGCCCGGCTGCTCGGAGCGTTCGCCACGTCGCGCCGCGCTGAACCTCGCCAGCCTGTCGACCCGCTCACCGATCGCGAAGAGGAGGTGCTGGTCAACGTGGCTCGCGGGCTCACCAACGCCGAGGTTGCAAGTGAGCTGTACATCAGCCTGAGCACCGTGAAGACCCATATCGCCAGCTTGATGACCAAGCTTGGTGCCCGCAACCGGGTTGAGATCGCGATGTGGGCGTACGAGACCGATCGTGTGCGGAAGTGAGCTGCGCTCACCCCGAGCGCTGATCGAACACCTGCGGGTGGAGACCAACCCGCACTACCGAACCAACATCATCGTCGGTCTCGGCAAGCTGACCTCGTTCCTCGCCGACGCCGGCATCATCGAGGACCACGACAACCGGTGGCCAGACCTCGGCCTCACCAACTGACGAGGATTTCCGGCACTGCGGTCGAGGATTGCCAGCTGCGTGGATGTCTTGTACCTCGACCACCCAACGATCTCAACTGGTCTGGTCACATCTGCAAGCATGGGCGGGATGCGTGAACCGACCACCGGGCGTACGAGCGGGTCGGCAGTCCGGCGTGCGGTTGGCGTCGTGCGGTTCACCTGGTTTGGGGCGGTCGCAACCACCGCGTCGTGTGGGTTCGGCTCCCCTTCGGCGGCACCGGTAGCTGAAGCGTGCAGCGAGGATCAGCGTCGTGAGTTGATGGCCGAGAAGCTGACGATCGATACCCCATCGCAAGCGTTCACTGTCGGCGAGGTTGGTTCGACATGGGTGGGTCTGATTGCCGACACCGACTACTCCGTTTCGGCGCTGTTCCCAACACTCGCCGACGTGTACCTCGTGCCCAACGGCGTCGCGCCAGACATCCGGCGAGAAGGGGAACTACAACTCCTGAGTACCGACGATCTGCGGATCGGCTTCGACGCCGAAGGGAACTTTCAACAACTCGACGTGAGCCCAGGCGAGTACCGACTCTGGAGTTATCGCTCCCCAGAGATCGCAGTTGTCTCCTGCCCTGAAGAACTTGCCTTTCGTGGCAAGACTGTATCGTAATGTAACGGTACCATGGTGTGCGCCCTGAGGCGAGCGGTGTGTTTCGCAGGTTTCCCCTAGCGTCGCATCGGGTACCCGGTCTCCATGATAATTCTCGTCGTTCTCGTCGTACTTGCCCTAGCCATTGGCGTTGGAGCGGTTCTAGAAGGGCTTCTCTGGATGCTGCTGATCGGGGTTGTCCTGTTGATTGCTGCATCGTGGTACGGCTGGTCCAAGTTCAGGTCCGTAGCGACTCGGTAAGCGAGAACCGGCACCTCGTAGACGCCATAGCCAGCCATAGCCATCGGGGTCGATGAGTGACACGGGGCAACGTCTACCGGAGCGCCGGCTTCGTGCGGCTGAACCAACCACAACTCGAGATCGTCCCACAACCCGAGATCGTCGTCGTCGACCTGATCGACCGTGCGTCGAGGTGACCGTCGACGCACGGCTGGCGTTCCGGATGAGGCCGGATCGATCGGCTAGTGGTCGTGTCGGTGGTGGAGGTCTGGGACGTGGGGGTGGGCGTGCCCAAGTTCTGTGTGCTCATGGGTGTGGCTGTGGCGGGCGTGCGATCCGTCTGAGTGCGAATGATCGTGATGTGCGTCGTCATGGGTGTGCTCGTGCGTGTGCACCGTCGGGTGGTGGTGGTGCCGGTGCAGATGGGTGGATCGCAGCGACACCGCCACGCCAGCCGCTGCGATCGCCATGGCGATCAGTTGCACCGGCTGCAGCGCTTCGGACAGCACGACCCACGCCAGCGCGGCTCCGAGGAACGGTGCGGTGGCAAACACGACTTGGCCACGTGCCGCTCCGAGTTGCTGAGCGCCGCGGACCCAAAGGGTGATCGAGGCCCCGTAGCCAAGTGCCCCCACGATCAACGCCCCGCCCACCGACCACCAATCGATGTCTCCCGCGCCAGTGATGACAAGACCGAGTGCGAGGTTCACGGTGCCCGCCACCGCGCCTTTGAGGAACACCACGTGTTGAGGGCTGAGCTGGTCGATCCGTGACGTGACACTGTTGTCGAGTCCCCAGCACGCGCACGCGCCCACGATGAGGAGGGCACTGGGCGTGATCGAAGCGCCCGGTTGCCACACAAGGAGCGCCCCGGCGAGGGTGACGAGGGCGGCTGCGGTGATCATGTTGCGACCAAGGTGCTCACGGAAGATCGTCGCAGCGAACAACACGGTGGCCGCCAGCTCCAGATTGAGTAGCAGCGACGCTGTCGCCGCCGGAGTGTCAACCAACCCGGCTGCGAGCAGCGCGGGTCCCACTGCTCCGCCAGCCACGATCGCGAGTGCCAGCGGGCGCCAGTCGCGTCGAAGTGCGCCGGGCGCTGGGCGTCGAGCAATCCACCACGGCGCCACCGCCACTGCGGCTCCGAGATACAACAGCCCGGCAAGCACCAGCGGCTTCATGTCGTTGGCGATGACAGATGCCGCTGGAGTGGAGGCACCGAAGAGCACTGCGGCGATCGCACAGTTCCACACGCCAGACCTCGTCACACGGGAACGATATCTCAGCATGCTCCGGTGCTGAGTTCCGCTGCGGTCGGTCGCCATCCTCCGCGCTCAGGCACTGTGGAGGTCGCGGCGTTACGAGAGCCGAGTCGCCCGAACTCTGAGACGCTCGGCGCGATCAGTGCGGGCAGAGTGCGGTGAGCAAACGCTCGAGGTGGTGGAGTTGGTAAAGACTGAAGCCGGCAATGGCAGCGAGGCTCGACCAGAGCACCACAAGTTGCAACCGGTGGGGATGGGGAACCGGTGGCTCCAAGAGTGCGCTCATACGCGATGCGACCCCGAGGCCGGCAAACCCCGCGACGGTACGCGGGTGGGTCTGCAGGGCAACTTTGCCAAGGGTGACGGCGACGAGATGACGGTCTCCACAAACGGCGGCGGCGGCCTCGTCGGCCCAACGTTCGATCGAATAGTTGACGCGTTTGGCGAGCGCGCGAATGGGTGGCAGCACCGCAGCAGCCAGTTCGGCCGTGAGCAGATAGCGGTCGTGTCGAAACCTGGCGTGTGCTCGTTCGTGGGCGACGACGACGAAACGTTCGTGTTCGTCGAGCAGGTCCACCAACGCTGTGGAGATGACGATCTGTCCAGCGCGTCCGGGCAATGTGACCGCATACGGCTTGTGGCTGTGGGCGATGTAGATCGGAAGTGTTTCGTTGCTTCGCAGCGCGCGGTGCTGGCGCAACAACCTTGTCGACCGTAAACCGCCGATCACCAGCAGCATGACGGCTGGAAGGCCGAGCCAGGTTGGTACCGAGCTGTGCAAACCGAGCGCTTGCGCGCACCATTGAAAGCCGATGCCGATGAACGGCGCGTGGGCGAGGAACGACATGGCGATGACAAGGGCTGTGGGGAGCGCGGCCAGTACCACCAACACGAGCGCGACGGTCACGAACCGTGTCGCGAGTCGGGGTGGCAGGCGGCGATGCACTGAAGTGGCAAGGACTGCGATTCCGACTGTCACCATCAACGGAAACGCAAGTGCGCCGAACATCACCGCGTGCGCGTTTCGTGCTTGTCGAGCATTGATCGGATGGTTGTTGCCTCGCGCGTTGAGAGCCCGCCGATGAACCGGCCGAGCACGAGCGATCGGTCAGACGTGGAGTCGAGGAGTTCGCTAATCCGACGTGCCGCGAGGTCGGGTTCGTCGACTGTCGCCTGGTACGCGAATCCCCTGCCAGCGCGGGTTCGACTCACCAGACCCTTGGCTTGCAGCCGTGTGAGGATCGTGGCGATGCTGGTGTACGCGTATCCGGCAGCGAGCTGATCGTTGATCTCGCCTGGTAGCAACGGGCGGTCAGCGTCCCACAGCACACGCAGCACGTCGCGCTCCAAAGCTCCGTCGGGTCGTCGTGTCATGCAATGCCTCCAGGGTGCTACCCATCGGTGAACCTTCCCGAATATACTCCTACATGGTGTAGTTGCTCTGACGCTCGGGGCGCTGCTGCCGCACGACCGCATATGCCCCGAACCCGTTCCCATCGTTTCGTCCTGTTCGCGTTCTTGGTGGGAGCGGTTGTGACTACCGCCTTCGGATTGTCGACGGGCAGCGTGTTGGCGCACAACACGCTGTTGTCCAGCGATCCTGCTGATGGCGCCACGCTCGGGCCTGCTCCAACACAGATCACCTGGCTGTTCGACAACGCGGTCCCGTTGGAATCGATGACGGTCACGTTGATCGATGCCAGCGGTGCGCGCGTCGAGCTCGACGGGTCGACGCACGGGCCGGTTGGCGACACGCAAGTGATCACCCCACTTCCACTGCTGCAGCCGGGCCCGGTTTCAGTGCGCTGGCGTCTCGTTGGCCCTGACGGTCACCCGATCACCGGCCGGGTGGACATCACGATCGCCGCAGCCACACCGACTACGGCATCCGAATCGGCGACCACTGGGACCACTGCGACCCCTGCGACCCCTGCGAACCCTGCGAACCCTGCGAACATGGTGCCCGGAGCCTCGGGCTCTCCTTCCTCGAGTACTGCACCAGCAGCGATTGATCCGTTTGCCGCAGATACCGACGACGGGTTGTTCGAGACCTCGTCCGCTGCTCGCTGGGTCGTTCGCTACGTGTCGTATCTGGCGATCATGGCGGTCGTGGGGATCTTGTTCACGAGCGCCTACGTGTGGCCAGCGGCGGCGACTGACCGTCTGTTGCGTCCACTACTCAGCTGGTCTCTGCTGGCAACCGCTGTGTTCGGGCTGGTTCAGTTGCTCGTCGTTGCCTCTGACATCAGTGGGAAGGCACCGTGGTCGTCGGTTGCCTCGATTGACGCCGCTTCCACCACTCATGCAGGCATGGCGTTCATGATCCGCATCGTGTTGGCACTGGCGATGTGGATCGTGCTGTTCCAGTACCGAATCATGCACCGCGACGTGTACTGGACTGCTGTGTCACTTCCCGGCCTCGGCTTGCTTGCCACGTGGGCCTTCGCCGGGCATGCTCGATCGATGCGCTGGCCTGTCATCGGCGTCGCGACCGATGTCGCCCATCACGCGGCGGCCGCAGCGTGGATTGCAGGGCTTGCGATCGTGGGTTTCATCATCATCCCCAACACGCCGCCCGACATCATGGCTCGGGCGGTTCGCAACTTCTCCCGAGTTGCAGCAATCAGCGTGGGTGTGCTCGTCGCCACAGGAGTGATCCAGAGTCTGCGCCTGGTCGGGAGCCCGACAGACCTTTTCGAGGTCGACCACGGTCGTTACCTTGCCGCCAAGGTTGTGGCCCTGTCAGCAATGCTTGCTATCGCCACTGTCAACCGGCGCCGCATCAACAGCCACATTCCCGACGCTTCGGCCCTCGATCCAGATTTCAGCCCGCTCCGGCGAGCAGTGTTCGCCGAGTTCGCTATCGGGCTGGTGATTCTCGGTATCACTGCTGCCATGGTCGTTTCACCGCCGACGACGAGTCTGGTCGAGTCGGGCGCGTCTGCTAGCACCAGCGAACCGTTATACTACGCAATGTAGTAGACACCTCGAAAGGTTCACACTCCATGACGTTCCGCCATTTCACCCTCCCTGTGGTCGCTCTCGTTCTGGTGGCCACCGTTGCCGCCTGCGGCTCCGACGCCCCAACCGCCACCGACGCCCCGACCGCCAGCACAGCCGTTGCTGCGGATGCGCCAGGGAGCACGAGCGGATCAGCAGAACTCAACGCAGCTGAGATCGAGTTCGCCCAAGGCATGATCGCCCACCACGAGCAAGCTATCGAGATGGCTGAGATCGCACTCGACCCCAACATCGGTGCCAGCGCCGAAGTGATCGACCTCGCCACGCGGATCAAAGGTGGTCAGGACCCCGAAGTCGATCTCATGACCGGGTGGCTCGACGCCGCGGGTGAACCAGTGGTGATGGATCTGTCGGAGGGCCATGACATGTCGTCGATGGAAGGCATGATGACCGCCGAACAGATGGACGCCATGGCAGCAATGACCGGTAACGGATTCGACCAAATGTGGCTCGAGATGATGATCGTCCATCACGAAGGGGCAATCGCACAGTCACAGACAGTCAAGGCGAGCGGCTCGAACGCCCAAGTCCTTGCCCTCGCTGATCAGATCATCACCGCGCAACAGGCGGAGCTCACCGAAATGGACCAGCTTCTGCAAGGTTGATCAACATCGCTCTTGCGGAATATACCCCCTGGGGGTATGGTTGCCGGTGATCTAGGAGGTCGAGATGAACCACGGACAGATCCGAATAGAACACACCGACCACACAGTCGACGCCGGTGCCGACGAAGCTCACGAGCATCACGCTGGCCATGGCGATCATGGCGATCATGGTGATCATGGCGGTCACGACAAGCACGCCGGCCACGACCCGGAGTTGTTCCGACGCCGGTTCTGGTTGACCCTGGCAGTCACGATCCCGCTCGTTGTCACCAGTCACATGGTGATGGGTTGGCTCAACTACTCCATCGACTTGCCGCTCATGGAGTGGTATGGCCCCGTGCTCGGGTCGTTCGTTTTCTGGTGGGGAGGCTGGCCCTTCCTGACCGGTGGGCTCGCAGAGGTCCGGGACCGACAACCCGGGATGATGCTGCTGATCACGATGGCGATCACCGTTGCCTACGTCGCTTCGATGGCGACCAGCCTCGACTGGCTCGACCTCGAGTTCTGGTGGGAGCTCGCCGCCCTCGTGACGATCATGTTGCTCGGCCATTGGCAGGAGATGAAAGCGATCGGCCAAGCACGCAATGCGCTCGACGCCCTGGCGGCGTTGCTTCCCGACGAAGCGGATCTCGTCGATGGCGACACCATTCGGCCAGTGCCGGCATCCGATCTCCAGGTTGGAGATGTGGTGTTGGTTCGCCCGGGCGCTCGGGTTCCTGCTGATGGCACGATCGTTGACGGCGCAGCCGAGGTCGACGAGTCGATGATCACCGGTGAATCCAAGCCGGTCGCTCGGTCGGTCGGCGACAGAGTGGTAGCCAGCACGGTCACTACCGACAGCTCGATCAGAGTGCGCGTCGACGCCGTCGGCGACGACACCACCTTGGCCGGGATTCAACGCCTGGTCGCCGATGCCCAGGCGAGCCAGAGCCGCGCTCAGGTCCTCGCCGATCGCTTCGCCGCCCTATTGTTTTACGTCGCCGTGTCCGCTGGGCTCGTGACGTTCTTGGTGTGGTGGGCCGTTGGCGACCTAGAAGAAGCGATCGTGCGTACGGTGACGGTGCTGGTGATTGCCTGCCCACATGCGCTCGGTCTGGCGATCCCGCTCGTGATTGCGCTGTCGACCGCGGTGTCGGCGAAAGCGGGAATCCTGGTGAAAGACCGCCTTGCCCTCGAGCGAATGCGGTCGATCGACACGGTGATGTTCGACAAGACTGGCACGTTGACCAGGGGCGCCCACGCGGTCACCGGGGTTGCTGCCACAGCGGAGTTCGACCGTGATCGCGTGTTGCGCACCGCCGCGGCCGTTGAAGCCGAGAGCGAGCATCCTCTCGCCCGCGCGATCATCGGCGCGGCCGGTACCGAGGGGGTGCCGAAGGCGATCAGTTTCCGGTCGATTGCTGGTCGCGGCGTCACCGCCGATGTCGAGGGCGTTACGTACGCAGTTGGTGGTCCGGCGCTCCTACGGGAACGGGAGCTGGTGGTGCCCGAGTCGCTACGCGGCGACGTCGGCGAGTGGGAGCGGCGCGGCGCTGCTGTGCTCTACCTGACCAACGACAACATGATCGTAGGGGCGATGGCACTAGAGGACGAGGTACGGCCGGAGGCGCGACAGGCCATTGACGAACTGCGGCGAATGGGAGTCGAGGTGGCCATGATCACCGGCGACGCCCAGCAGGTCGCCGATGCCGTGGCCAAGGACCTCGGGATCACCAGCGTGTTTGCCGAAGTGCTTCCAGAGGACAAGGACCAGGCGGTCAGCGCCTTGCAGCGCAAGGGCACGTCAGTGGCGATGGTTGGTGACGGAGTCAACGATGCGCCGGCCCTCGCTCGGGCGGACGTGGGGCTCGCGATCGGGGCGGGTACCGACGTGGCGATCGAGTCGGCCGGGGTGGTGCTGGCATCGAGCGACCCGCGCGGCGTTGCCAGCGTGATTCGCCTGTCACGCGCGAGTTACCGCAAGATGGTTCAGAACCTCGCCTGGGCCGCTGGGTACAACGTGGTAGCCATCCCGCTCGCCGCTGGTGCGTTCGCGTGGGCAGGTATCACTCTGTCGCCAGCGGTTGGCGCCGTCTTGATGAGCCTCTCGACGATCGTGGTCGCCCTCAACGCCCAGTTGCTGAGAAGAGTCGACCTGAAGCCCGCTCTGGCCGAGTGACCTGGCCGACAACCGGATCAGCCCCGCGCCGGCCCGATCAGCTTCCGGGCGAGCGACCAGTTCCTTGCGGCTGTCGGGGACTCAGGTCCAGATTCGGCCGGCGATGTCGGCCCACAGTTGTTTGAACGCGGATGCGGCGGCACTGGTCGGCGCGTACAGCGCGACGGGCGCGCGTTCGACTCCCATGAGTTCGATGACACTGGCGTTCGGTATCGCGGTGGGGAGAAACCCCGGGATGTCGCGCATCAGGTGTTCGGTGACCTCGCGTTGCAGGCGCTTGCGCCGGTCGACCATCGATGCGAACGGCAGCACCATCGGCGGATTGACTTCAGCGGCGAGAAAGTCGGTGAGTTGTTCGAGCGTGCGTTGAGACAGGGTGGTAGGAATGGTTGGCACGATCAGGGCGTCTGCGGCGGCGAACACGCTCTCACTCGTGAGCGTGATGCCGGGGGCACAATCGAGTACAGCGACGTCGTAGCGGTTGGCGACGGGTTCGAGGAGCGAAGCGAGTCTTCGGGTGGGGTGCTTGGTGCTGTCGAGTTCGAGGTCGAGATGTCGCAGGGAGAAGTCGGCCGGCACAATGTGAACTGCGGGGTCGTCGGTGGCACGGATGTTCGCGACGAGTGATCGTGCATCGGTGACGAGCCGTTCGGCGCCTCCTTTGACCGAGGGTTTGACGCGCACGAAGAACGTCGCGGCACCTTGCGGGTCGAGATCCCAGAGGAGTACCCGGGACCCAGCTGCGGCCGCCTCGTGGGCGAGGTTGACCGCGGTGGTCGTCTTGCCGACGCCACCCTTGATGCTGTAGGTGGCGAGCACCTTCACCCGTTCATTCCTTCGATCACCGCGTCGAGGGCGTGTTGGGTCTTTGGTGTGTCGTAGTCGGCGAAGCGTTCGGTGAACTCGGCACGGGCGGCGAGACGTTGTTGGTCGAGTCGCTCGGTCAATCGACCGAGCGCCACCATCATCTCGAAGTTGGTCGTGTTCGACGATGTCCCGGCAACGCCGAACCTGTGCGCGATGTCTTGGAGCATCTCGACGTGTACGGCCGCATCCTGATGCTCGCCAAGATTGTCTTGCAGCGCTTTGAGCCGCTTCACATAGTGCTTGCGAGGTCGCTCGGGGAGCAGGCTGCCGAAACACTCGAGGAGATAGCGGAGTTTCTTTGCGTCCTTCCGAAGATCGTGCACCTGTTCCGGCGGTGTGTCTGGGCCGATGAGGCGGCCGCGTTCGAGCAGTACCGCGTGGGCTCGGGAGACGCGATGGGCGACCACCTGGCCGAGCGGACGATTGCCTCGGTTCGGGATCTCCTCGGTACCGAGCGGCTCAGCCAGCCATGTTCGCCATTCGACCATCACAGCCGATGCGCGATCAGAGCAAAGCGAGTTTTCCAACTCGGTGTGCACCTCTTCGCGGTGTCGTTCGAGGAGGACGCGCACGGGTTCGAGATCACTTGCCGTCGAGCTACCGAGCGGGTCGGTGTAGCGCGACCATTCGAGCAAGTACACATCGAGGTCGCGTGGCTCGCCGGTGCGCCCAGCGAGCCAGGCGAACTCGGCCCGGGTGTGGTCGAGGACTTCTTCGGGCAGCACGTTCTTGGCCGCTGCGAGGATGGTGCGCGTGCGTCGCATCGCGATCCGCAGGTCGTGCAGGAACTCCGAGTCTGTCTGCTCGAGCGTTCCCAGCCAGTTTGCATCGATCGTGGCGGCGAGATTGGCGAGCACAAGACGGAATCCGTCGACCGCCGCCATACCTGGGTCGAGTGGCACGGTGGCAGATGCCGAGAATCCGTCGAGGTCGACGCCAGTCGCAGCCGCACTCAACGTGAGCGTGTCGGTCTCGAACCCCTCGAACGAGTGACGGCTGAGGGCCTCAAGGATGGGGCGAGCCTGCTTCTCATAACCCGGGACTTCGTGGATCTCGACCGTTGGTTCCGCGTCGAGACGAACCGGCTGATCCAGAATGTGAAGAGCATCGTGGAGTTCTGCAAGGGAGACGACTTTGCCGTCGGCATTGCGAAGCGCTCCGCACGTTCGGAGCGAGCGAACACGAACACGTGGCGACAGGGCTCGCACGTCGATCACGGCGGCTACGCGTGCTCGAAACGGGCCGGGTGGGAGGTCGTCGGACCCACGGGGGCTCTCGCCGACCGCGACGTGGGCGGTGGGAGTGTCGAGGCCGCACAACTCGAGGTCGACCCGGTCGGATTCGAGCATCCGCAGTTGCATTCCGGCACGGTGCAGACGACCGTCGAAGGTATCGAGCAGTGTCGTCGTCGTCGCCACCGGTGCCCCGAAGACGAATCCGAGTTCGATCAGCGTTTCGACTGCACTGCTCGTTTGCCCAGTCACCTGGAAGGTGGTCACACGCGTCACCGTGTCGAAGGTAGCGCAGTCCGTTCCATACTGATCGAGTGACGATCGAGATCGAACGGAAGTTTCTCCTGCTCGAAGTGCCGCCTGTCGAGCGTCTTGGCTCCGGAAGTCCCATCCGGCAGGGCTACCTCGCCGAGGAGGACGGCGTGGAGGTTCGAGTCCGCATCACCGCTGACCGCGCCTCCATCACGGTGAAGGCGGGTACTGGCCTCTCTCGCACCGAAATTGATGTCCCCGTCACGGTTGCTCAGGCCGAAGAGCTCTGGACACACACGCACGGACGACGAATCGACAAGACGCGACACAACGTGTTCCTCGACGATTCGCCTGCGCTTCTCGCCGAAGTCGACGTGTATGGCGGTGAGCTCGAAGGGTTGTTCGTCGTAGAAGTCGAGTTCGATTCGGAGCACGATGCAACTGGCTTCCTTCCACCAACGTGGTTCGGGCGTGAGGTCACCGGGCAACAGGGCTGGAGCAACGCCGCCCTCGCCCGCCACGGCCGCCCCAGCGAGACCTGACGATCGGGGTCAGACACCTCTCGTCAGGGTGATCTCGCTTGCACCCTTCGAGCGGCCACGATAAGCGCCTCGCCGAACTCGACATCGAGACCCTGGCTCCAATGCACGCCCCGCGTTCGTTGGTGACCGCCGCCATGACTGCTGGACCTCGCCGACGACTTCGAACGTCGTATCGTCGGACTACAGAACGCTGGATGAGCGGTCGCTACTTGGTGGCGATGTAGATCGTGCTGTGGGTGTGGTCGTCGACGAGGAAGTTCCAGAAGCTGATGTCTCGAGCTTCTGCTGACTCAAAGACCGTGCGCAACGTTGTGATGAACCCAGGGTCGGGTGGGTCGTTCGACCACAGGGAGAACACACCGCCAGGGCGTAGATGCTGTGCGAATTGACGCAAACCGTCGGGCGTGTAGAACGACGCGTGACTTGGGCTGAGGTGGTGCCGCGGCGAGTGGTCGATGTCGACGAATATCGCGTCGAACTGCGACGGTGCCTTACCACTGACCATCCGTGGGCCACTCGCGGCAAGTGCAAAGAAGTCGCCGTGGACGAGTGTGCAACGCGGATCGTCGGTGAGGCCAGCACCGAGTGGGACGAGGTGCCGCTGGTGCCAGTCGATGACCACCTCGAGCGCGTCGATCACGTGGAGTGTGCGCACCCTCGCATCGTCGAGCACCGCCCGAGCCGTGTAGCCGAGCCCGAGCCCACCGACCAGGACATCGATGCCGTCCGCCGAAGCGTTCGAAATGGCGGCGAGGCCGAGCTGAGCGGTCTGCTCCTCGCCATGCGTGAACAGGCTCGACATGAGCCCATCGCCGGCAAGGATCACTTCGACGATGTCGAGCTGGCTGACTGGTTCGATGCGACGCCGCAGCACGATCTCCCCGAGGGGAGTGTGAGCGCGAGCGAGTTCTTCGAATGCTCGGCTCATGCCGTCCAAAGGGTACCCACCGGCGATGGAAGCGTCGGCTCCGATCAGTCACGCGTCTTGCAAAGCTTTGAGGTTCTGGCGCAGGTATGGAAATGATCAAGAATTTGTCAAGGTCGCTGAGACCGTGCCGATGGAATTGCCGTGAAGATGATCCAACGACTTGCATTGGCGCTCGCCATCACCACTCCGATTGCGCTGCTCGACGCCGGAGCGGCTCGAGCTGACACGCCACCCTCCGCCACATCCACGACGAGCACTACAGCAGGCACGGGCACCTACATGGTCAAGAGCGGAGACGGACTGGCTGTCATCGCCCGCAAGCTCGGGGTCAAACTGGCCGATCTGCTGGTTGTGAACAACATCACCGTCACGTCCACCATCCATCCCGGCCAGACGCTGAAGGTGCCTGCCACCAGCACCACCGCGAACTCCACAACATCGGGCGGCAACGTTCTCGGCAGCACGGGTTCGAGCAGCGCTGCGTCGACGCAGACGTACACCGGAGCGACCAACACGTACACGGTCAAGGCTGGTGACTCGCTGTTCGGCATCGCCCGCAAACATGGGGTCAGCCTCAACTCGCTCCTTGCGGCGAACTCGTTCACCACCAGTTCCACGATCCTGCCGGGGCAGGCGATCAAGGTGCCGGTAGCACAGAACACGACTCAGGCGGCGATGGCGCCGGACACGACCTCGGCGCCGGCGACAGTCGCAGCATCGTCACCCATCGACACACTCATCAGCTACCTGCGTGAGCAGGTCGGCAAGCCGTACAAGTTCTTCACCGCAGGCCCCGACACGTTCGACTGCTCGGGCCTCGTGGTCGCCGGTTACCGGCAGATCGGCAAGTCGCTCCCGCACCAGAGCCGCATGCAATCGACGGTGGGCACCGAAGTCGACTTTCGCAACGAGTCGATCAAAGCCGGCGACCTGATCTTCATGGTGTCGTCGGTGGATCCCACCCGGATCGGCCACGTAGGCATCGCCCTCGATTCCTCGACTTGGATCCAGGCTGTCGCCACCGGCATCCCAGTCAGCATCAAGTTGATCCCCAGCGCCAGCCGGATCAGCGCCGTCAGGCGCATTGTCGACGGCTGAAACCGACGCGGGTTTCGACTGTTTCCCACGTTGTTGTCAGGTTGTTCATCAGTCGTCGTGCTGACCTCACGAGTCGGTGCGCTGCAGCACGGCATGGCTGAACCGCTGCAATGAGCCGCTCGGCGTCTGGTGATCGAGTTCGAAGGACTCGACGAGCGAGAAGCCGGCGCCGAAGCACTGCTGCAGACTCGCCGCATCGTGGCGAGCGACGGGTAGTCCGCTGCAGCGGTCGGGACCGTCAGGTGCGAACGTAGCGATGACGAGGTTCCCGCCGAGGGCCAACGTCGCGCGCGCCGACTCGACGTAGGCCCGTTGATCCGACGGCTCCACCAAGAAATGGAACACGGCGCGGTCATGCCAAGCGTCAACGGGCTGGACGAGTCGAAGGTTGCGAATGTCGGCGACGATGTACTCGACCAGCACCCCAGGTTCGAGGGTCGACCGAAGTGTCTCGATCGCAGCAGCGGAGATGTCCACCGCGACAACTGCGAAGCCAGCGCCCATCAGTTCAGATACGAGTGGAGACGCTCCGGCGCCGATCACCGCTATACGTCCTGAGGGCGCCGTCACGCGACGCAGAATCGATGCTCATGGTTCTGCCGTGCCTTGGTACCAACTCATGTGCGCGTGCGCCGCGCCAGCCCAGACACGTTCCCAGTGGTCGCGCTCGGAAGTCATGATTGGCCAACGTACGCGGCCAACTCGATGGCAACCGTGAATTTTCGCGAAACTGCCGACGTTCGGTGGCCCGGCTCATCGGGCGGGTGGAAGACTCGCCCCGTGCCACGAATCGACCTCATCGACGCTTCGACGGCGCCGATCTCAACTGCCGAATACTTCGAATCCGGGGACCCCGGCCCGATCGTGGCGGCGCTCGCCAACGTCCCTGAGCTGCTGGGCCCGGTGCTCGGGTTCGTCTCGGCCGCCCTTGGTGACGGCGCAGCTAGCACTCGGCACAAGGAGTTCGCGATTCTTCGCACCTCGGCTCTTCAGGGCTGTCAATACTGCATCCAAGCACATTCGGCAGTCGCCATGGACGTCGGCCTCACCTCCGACGAGATACGCGCCTTGCGCGGCGAAATACCGACCGAGGACGTTTTCGACGACCTTGGCGAACGCCACTTGCTGCGGTGGATCGACGCAATGGCCGGGGCGACGGGCCCCGTTCCAGACGAAGTGTGGGACGACGCTCGTTCCAGCTTCTCCCCCCACCTGTTGGTGGAGCTGTCGGCAACGATCGGTGCCACGATGTTTCTGAACAGATTCGCCACTGGCTTCGAACTGCCAACAACGCCGAACACTCTGGAGCGTCTCATGGAAGCGGGGCTTCAGTGACCGATGTCGTGGAGGCTCCCGCGACTGGTTCGATCGCGGATGCGGTTCGGGATGGCGTGTTGCCGGGCCGTGTTTGGTTGTACACCAACTATCACTGCAACCTCGCTTGCTCCTATTGCCTCACCGAGAGTTCGCCGCGCAGCGAACGGCGCGAGCTCGAATCCGACGTGATGCTCGACGTCGCACGCCAGGCACGCTCGATGGGGTTCACCGGGTTGGGAGTGACGGGGGGTGAGCCGTTCTTACTGCCGTGGCTCCCTGAGACCATCATCGAGATGTCTTCCCAGTTGCCACTGGTGCTTCTCACCAACGCAACGTTGTTCTCAGGTGACCGGATCGAGCGGGCGGCAGTACTCGCCGGGCACGACGTCGCCGTGCAGATCTCTCTCGATTCGCACCTGCCCGACGTGAACGACATGGCGCGTGGCCCCGACAATTTCGTCAAGGTCGTCGAGGCAGTGCCCCGCCTCATCGACCGAGGCGTACGCGTCCGTATCGCCACCACGACCTCATGGGAACTCAACGATGTTCGCCTGGCACCGCTCAAGAAGTTGGTGGCGTCTCTCGGCGTCAGCGCCGAGGATCACCTGATCCGGCCGATCGTCCGTCGGGGTAGAGCCGACGCACTGTCGCTCGGCGTCGACGCCCGCCCTGCCGACATTCCGAGTGAGCTCACGATCACCGCCGATGGTGCGTTTTGGGGCAGCTTCGGGCCGACGGTTCGATCGGGTCGCCTCGACACCGACCTGCTGCTCACCCGCACGGTGCTGCCCTTGTCAGTGCCAGCCACGGTGCTGCTAGGGCTGCTTCGGGGCATGCCGGAAGGCTCCGACGCTCGCCTCGGCATACGTTGAGCATGAACACCGCAGCGACCGGTCGGTCGCTCTCAGGAAACGTCAACCGTATTCAGCACGTTCCGCGCCACCACGCCAAGCCGATCCTGGTTCGGCAGGGGAGGGGGCGGGCGTCGAGCCGCAATGCGCAGGTCGTCCACGTTGTCGAGATCGTGTGCGCACGGCAAGAGGCGAACGCTCCGCCCGAGGCGGTGCAGCTGGCGCAGTTGGGCGAGACCGGTCACCGAAGTACTCATCGGAACGTTCGCGAACACGTCGGCGTCGACGCGATGCAGCCCGATTGCCCAGTACCCGCCGTCGACAGCCAGCCCGAGCGCGTCGGCGCCGCTCCGGATGGCGTCTACCCCCCGCGCCAGCGCTGCTACAGCGTGAGGTGTCTCCATGCCAACGATGAGGCCCGGCCCGAGTGCATCGAACCCGTTGCCCAGACGGGCGGCGAGGTCGTCACCGTGTTGCTGTACGCACCGGTAGCCGCCTCTCAGCCAGCCAACAGGGTCACCGTCGAACAGCAACACGCGATCAAGCTCTACGCCGTGCCGAGCGACCCGGGCGGCTACTTCGTCGACAGCGTCGAGCGTGTCGAGCAGCGCGGCAGCGGCGACGTCGGCAGCTTGTTCAGGTGTGCACGGCGGACACAGCCTCGTTTTTACAAAGCCCGGTCGGGGCTCCTTTGCGATCACCGTGAGATGCATCGAGTCACCGAGCCCAGTCACCAGTACGTCGAGGGCTCGTCGCGGAGGAGACCCCCCATGTCTTTGACCGCCCGCAACGTCCCACGGACCGTGCCGGTCACCTTCGATCGGCCGGCGCGCTCGTGATATGCCACCGGCACGTTTTGGATCGTCCATCCGGCGTGCGCCGCCCGCAAAACCATTTCCAGCGGCCAGCCAGAACGCCGGTCACGCATTCCGAGTTCCAGCAGTTCACGGCGGCGGGCGACCCGCATCGGCCCGATGTCGGCGATCGTCAGTTTGGTTCGGCGGCGCACTTCAGCAGCCAGGATTCGATTGGCCAGCCGGGCGTGCGCCGGCCAACTCCCACCACGGGCAATGCGTTCGCCGATGACCAGATCGGCATCGCCCCGCTCGAGCATCGCCACGAGCAACGGCAACGCAACCGGGTCGAGCGACGCGTCGCAGTCCATGAAGCAGACCACGTCGTCGGTCGCCGCCTGCAAGCCAGCCCAGCACGCAGATCCGAACCCGCGAACGGGTTCGTCGACGACGAGCACCCCGGCGGCTCGGGCAATGTCGGCGGTGGCGTCCGTCGAACCGTTGTCGACCACGATCGGTCGGTATCCGATCGGTATGCGTTGGAGCACCCACCCGATCGCGCTCGCCTCGTCAAGTGCGGGAAGGATCACGTCGGGCATGATTGCTCCGAATCGTTGGAGGTGAACGCGTGCGGGTTTTGGTGACCGGTGGAGCGGGTTTCATCGGTTCGCACATCGTTGATGAGTTGCTGGCAGGCGGACACGAGATTCGAGTGATCGACGACCTGGACCCAGCCGCCCACACGGGGCTGCCAGCTGGTCTCGACGACCGAGCGGAGTACGTGTGGGCAGACGTGCGCGATCACCATGTGTGGCCGGCGGTCCTCGAAGGTGTTGACGCCGTTTGTCACCAGGCGTCCAAGGTGGGCCTGGGGGTCGATTTCGCCGACGTCTTCGAGTACGTGTCGCGCAACGACCTCGGCACAGCGCGAATGCTCGGCGCTCTGCATGCCACCGGATTCGCCGGGCGGCTGGTGCTCGCGTCGAGCATGGTCGTGTACGGCGAGGGTCGCTACCGGTGCGCCGAACACCAGATCGTTCGTCCCGGGCCTCGTCGAGTCACCGACCTCGCGGCAGGGCGTTACGAGCCTCCGTGCCCGATCTGCGGCGCAATGCTCGACGCTGAACCGGTGCCCGAGGACCACTGGATCGACCCGAGGAATGTGTACGCCGCGTCGAAACTGGCGCAAGAACACCTGTGCGCGGCGTACGAGCGCGAACATCCGGGCACCGTGGTGACCTCGTTGCGGTACCACAACGTCTATGGCCCGAGAATGCCCAAAGACACCCCGTACGCAGGGGTCGCAAGCTTGTTCCGCAGTGCCTACGAGCGGGGCGAAGCGCCCCGCGTGTTCGAAGACGGCGGTCAACTTCGCGACTTCGTGCACGTGCGCGATGTCGCCCAAGCGAACGTGCTCGCGCTCACCCACCCAATCGGCGTGTCCGGAGCGTTCAACGTGTGCACCGGTACACCTCGGTCCGTTCTTGACATGGCTGAAGCTCTGCGCCCGCCGGATGGCCACCCGCCGACCGTGGTCGGCGGCTACCGGTTGGGCGACATCCGCCATGTCTTCGCCAGCGCCGTCCGCGCAGCAGACGTGCTCGGATTTCGGGCCTCGATCCCTTTCGAGGAAGGAATGGCCGAGTTCGTGCACGCGCCGTTGCGCACGGTGGTCGGCGAGCGGCCGTAGCACATGTTGGTTCATCACCATTTCGACACCAACGCCGCCTGGAGTGCGATCGAGCAGCCTGCCTGAACCGCAACTGCGGCTGCTGCTCGGCGAGCCGGTACATGAAAGATCGGTGCGCCGGCCGCTACCAAGAGCCACGGGTAGAAAAGCAGCCAGATTCGTTCGACCTCGCCACGGGTGTACTGCGACGCATGGGAGATGGCGAGAGCGACGAGCCCGCCGACCACGAGTGGCCAGACCGCAGGCGGCCAGACGTCAGGCGGTTGGCGCCAACGTTTCGCGAAGTGGAGCAACCCGGCGAATCCGATCGGGCCGATGGCGATCAGCGCTATGGCGAGATTGGCGATCATGAAATAGCCGAACGGGCGAAACTGGGCCGTACCAGCCCAGTACTGTCGCTGCGTTTCTCGGGCGCCGTCAAGCCACCAAAAGCCGAGAACAGCGAACCCGACCGTGACGACGAGGACAGCGACCACTGTGGCCCCCAGAGCTGGAATCACAGACGTCCCGCGAAGACGCAGCGCTACGGCGGCCGGTACCAAGAGGGCAAGGGAGAACGTCGCTCCGCCATACGTCATGAACAGCAATGTTGCGAGCAACAGACCCGACAACCCACCCCAGCCGATGGCTCGCCTCCCTTGGGCTCTCAGGGCGAGAACGCACGTGGCGACCGACCAAGCTCCGAGCGCTGTGTACACCGCATCTGCCGACGTGACCATCCACAGCGCGTACGGGCTGACTGCGAGCAGTGGTGCGATACGTCGTGCCCAGTCGTCGTCTGCAACGGTACGCACTGCGCACAGCACGGCCAGCGGCATCGTCATCGTGGCGATCACCGACAGGGCGACCACCGGCCACGCCCCGGTGAGGCCAGCGGTGTCGATGAACTTCAGCAGGAGTACGAACCCGGGAGGGTGCCCTCGGACGTGCACCGAGTATTGGTGAATGTCTACGACGAAGTTGCGAATGAACGCGCTCGCTGGTGGTGCGATGTCCAGGTTGGCGAGGTACTCGGTCTTGTGGTCTGCGCCGCGGAGTATGCCCATTCGACCGTCGATCAGCGCCAACAACACAGCGAAGGCACCGGCTGCGAGAGCCGTCACGAGGTTCACGGCACGGGTCGACCACGTGGACCAACGTCCGCTCCAGACGCACCACACGAGTCCTGCGGCGACGGTTCCGGCACCCACGAGAGACCAACCGAAGCGCCAATCCCAACCATCGCGCGGGTCTTGGCCCACCAGCGGCGCAGCCCCGAGGAACACCTCGGGGCTCTCCGACTGAAGTTGGCGCCCGAGCACGACGCTGACTGCGATCAGCGCTACTGCGAGAGACCACGAGACGACGCTGAATAGCGCCGGTCGGCGGAACACGATGATCAGGACACTGGAACGTCCGTTGCCCGGCGTGCTGCCCGCTCGAACAGCAGGGCAGCCAGTCCAATGCCTCCCCACACGGCAGCGTTCGAGGATGTGGAGATGCGTTGGACGGCGTCGTCGTCGCGCACGTAGTCGAACGTGCGCGTGGTGAACACCACGATGGCGAGGATCACCAGACTGATACCCGCCACTCGCGCCAGCCATAGCTGACGCACCGCCATGATCAACAGAAGCCCCGCGACGATGGTCAGTATTGCCCACAGCGGGTTGAACCAGAGGAACTTCAGCTCCCAACGCCGGACCAGATTGCCATCATCGTTCACGAACCCGGCGTCGCTGCCGAGCAGGGCGACCCGCCGACCGGCAAACGACATGGACCGACCCACGAACAAACCGGCGAGGCCGATCAGCGTGGTGATGATGCCGATCACCACGATCCCGCGACGAGCTGCACCGGCGTCACGGCGCAGCACCCCGTCGACGCCGAGATGCCCGCCTGCGTCGGACGCCCACACCATGACGTGCGCGGCGATCATCAAGATGTACGCCCACGACCATTCGTCGGCGCGGTCGTAGTAGAGCACCGACAACATGATGGGAATCGAGAAGGCGGCTCCGGCGAGCGCCGCAAGTTTCGTTCGGTACCCAATGATCAACAGCAGCGCCAAGGCGGTCTCGGCGACGAGTGTGAACCACCCGAAGAATGCGAAGTTCGGCAGGATGACCTCTTCGGTGATCCACGTGAAGGGAGCAAACGGAGAGTTTCGCGTCACCGACAACGAGTACTTGTAGAGGCCGCCGCCTGACGCTTCACCGAAGTCGTTCGGCACCTTCCAATGGAGGTTGGCGAGCCAGACCAAGCCGACGGTGATTCTTGCCAGACCGAGGGCGGGGCCGCGGCAGCGACCATCGAGTTCGTTGGCACGCACAGTGATCGCTTCCACGGAGCGAGCATGTCACGCCGACTGCCGAGGGTGAAGCGGTTTCGAAACTTTTTCGCAGCGTCCTCTGAGCCGCACCACAGCGTCGCACTACGCTCGCGATCCATGTGGGGTCGGAGTGTCCTGGCCGCTGACGCCACCAAGTCGTCGCCCAACTTCGGGTCCTGGTCGAGCCGTCTTCGCGCGGTCCTGCTGATCGTGTACGGCGTGGCGTATCTCGCATGGTTCGTGGAGTACGGGGTGATCATCGACAGAATCTCTGTCGGGATCTCCGTCGCGTTGTTCCTCGTGATCGGCCATATCGGCAAGTCGTGGAAGGAGTGGAGAACGCTGCCAATCGGGTTGGCGCTCTACGCCGTGATGTGGTTCGCATACGACGAGACCAGAGGTGCGGCAGATCGTGTCGGGATGCCACTGCAGGTCGAGAGCGTGCGAAACGTCGACCGTGCGCTGTTCCTCGGCGTAGACCCCACGGTGTGGCTGCAACGTACGTTCTGGCGTCCCGAGGTTGGTCCACACGACGTGGTCGCAGCAGTCGCCTACTTCTCGCACTTCGTAGTGCCGGTCGCCGTGATCGCGATTCTGTGGATCACCAATCGCACGGAGTGGGTTCGGTTCATGCGTCGATTTGCCACCGTGCTGACGATTGCGTGTGCGATGTTCGTTCTGCTGCCGACGGCGCCACCGTGGATGGCGGCTGGGGGGGATCGTCGGATTCGTCTCGACGCGTTGCCCCGGCTACGACGCACCGCCGGCCGAGGGTGGCGCCACCTCGGCTTCGACGGCTTCGTTCACGTGTGGGTCGACGGAAGGGATTGGACGAACACCACCGCTGCGATGCCATCGCTGCATGCAGCGTTCTCTTTCCTTGTTGTCGTCTTCTTCTGGCCGAGCCTGACCCGCCGGTGGGTTCGGTGGCTCACGCTCGCTTACCCGCTCATCATGGGAGTTTCGCTCGTGTACCTTGCCGAGCACTACGTCATCGACGTGCTCGCTGGTTGGGCGGTGGTCGGCGTGTCGTTGTGGGCGTGGGCGCGGATCGAAGGCCGGTTACAACGAAGACACGGATTCCAAGGCGATCAGCCAGCAGACGGGCCAGTCGTAGAAGAGCCACTGGTGAGGGAGACCGTGAACCTGATCGAAGGAGCATCCCTATGAAGGCGAACATCGACGAGATGACCGAACGGCCCAACGCAGCGCAAGCTGACTGGGGTGTGTTTGGTGGATCGGGCTTCTACGAGTTTCTCGACGACGCCCAGCATGTCGATATCGACACGCCGTACGGTCCGCCCGCTTCCCCCGTGACCATAGGCACGATCGCCGGGCAGCGGGTTGCCTTCATCGCCCGCCACGGCAGCACACACGACTTCGCCGCCCACCGCGTGCCGTACCGGGCCAATGTGTGGGCCATGCGCGAACTCGGCGTCCGCAGCGTCATCGCCCCTTGCTCGGTCGGGTCGCTGCAACCTGACATCCATCCCGGGCAGCTCGTCGTGATCGACCAGGTCGTGGATCGTACGTGGGGTCGGGCCGACACGTTCTACGACCTCGGCGGGCCAGGCCCGAACCCGCTCAACGGTCTCCACCACCAGAGCTTTGCCGACCCCTACGACGCGGGCCTCCGTGCCAAGATCGTCGCTGCTGGAGCGGCGCTCGGCTCTGCCGTTGTCGACGGTGGAACCATGGTGGTGATCAACGGGCCGCGCTTCTCAACGCGAGCTGAGAGCAAGTGGTTCCGGTCGATGGGCTGGCATGTGGTCAACATGACGGGCTATCCCGAAGCCGTGCTGGCGGCAGAACTCGGCCTGAGCTATGCCACGGTGGCGCTCGTCACCGACTACGACGCTGGCCTCGACGGGCACGCACCGGTCACGATGGAACGGGTCTTCGCCACGATGCGAACCAACGTGGATGCCGTTCAACGGCTCGTCATCGAGACGATCTCAACTGACGTACCCGACGATCACCCGACGAAAGGTCGCTGATGCACCGCACCGCCATTGCGATTTGGGACGAGCTGCCGGACCGTCACCCGGTCGGGGTTCTCGTTGAAGGGGTCGACCTGGTCATCGTGCGTTACGACGATGCGGTCGCAGTGCTCTACGGGCGGTGCCTTCATCGCGGCGCGCTGATGGCCGACGGTCGTGTCGAGGGAGACAACCTCATCTGTGGGCTGCATGGTTGGGACTACCGCTACCAGACTGGTGTGAGCGCGTATTCGAACGGTGAGCGCTTGCAACCCTTCACGGCGTGGGTGGAGGATGGATCGGTCTTGATCGATGCCGACGAGATCGCACAGTGGGCACGCGATCACCCGCAGCCCTTCGACCGCACCACATACCTCGGTACTTACCAGGACCCCCACGGCAGCCCAGACGAACCATTCGTCGGAGAAATTCGGAACCTCGCTCGACACGGTCTCGCAACTGTCGGGCACCACGGGCCGGTCGCTGCGATGGGTGTGACGCGGGACCGGTTGCCGAGCTGGGACTCGATCCAGTTCGTCACGGCGCAGATACACCGTCGACCGCTCCTCGATGATCACCCGGTCGACACGAAGACCGTCATCGGCACCTCAGCCACACGGCCGCTCGTGCTCGATATTCCGGTGTTC
>JBBREA010000035.1:0-27879 GCA_038203385.1 Acidimicrobiales bacterium
CGAGGTCGACTACGCAAATGTCGACGCCACACGGTCCAAGGTGAAGAACGAGTTCAAGGCGAGCGAGGGTTTCAGCCTCACATACCTGCCCTTCATCGCCCGTGCCATCGTTGATGGGCTCGCCGAGTTCCCGCACCTCAACGCATCGGTCGGCGCCGATGATTTGGTGGTGCACAGCTACATCGACCTGGGAATCGCAGTGGACCTCGACTACGAGGGTCTACTCGCCCCCGTCATCCGCAGCGCTGAGACCAAGCGGTTGAAGGCGCTGGCACACGAGATCTCGGACCTGGCCGACCGCGCTCGCACCCGCAAGCTGAGCCCCGACGAGATCTCCGGCGGCACCTTCACCATTTCGAACAACGGGTCTGCCGGTTCGGTCCTCACCATGCCGATCATCAACCAGCCACAGGTGGGCATCATGTCCACCGATGCCATCGTTCGCAAACCTGTCGTCGTGAAGACGGTCGACGGCTCCGAGGCGATCGTCATCCACCCGGTGGGCAACTTGGCCATGAGCTGGGATCACCGGGCGTTCGACGGCGCGTACGCGGCCGGCTTCCTCAAGCGGGTCAAGGAAATTCTCGAGACTCGCGACTGGTCGACCGAGCTCTGACATGAGGGCGCCGCTCCGCATCCGTTGGTTGGGGAGGGTGCCGTACCGCGAGGCGCTGGCAGTACAGCAAGCACTGTTCGTGCACGGAACCGACCAGCATCTGCTGCTCGTCGAGCACGATCACGTGTTCACCTACGGCGCTCACGCCGACCTTGCCACCAACCTGCGATGCAACCCAGCCGACGTTGGCGCCGATTTCGTCGCCGTCAAGCGTGGCGGTGACATCACCTACCATGGGCCCGGCCAGTTGGTGGGCTACCCGATCGTCAACGTCGACTCGAAGTTTTCACTCGTCCATGTGCGTGCAGTCGAAGACGTCCTGATCGATGTCCTGCGCGCGGTCGGCGCCAGTGATCCAGGTCGCCTGCGTGAATACCCGGGTGTGTGGCTCGACGCCACCGGCGGCGGTGCCTCGCCACGCAAGGTCGCGGCGATCGGTGTGCGGCTGGCAAAGGGGCGTTCGATGCATGGGTTCGCGTTGAACAACACGACCGACATGGCCTACATGCGCGAGCACATCATTGCCTGTGGCATCGGCGACCGCCCGGTCACCTCGCTGACCGAGGAGGGAATCGATGTGTCGATGGAGCACCTCGTCGACCTGGTGAGCGGGTTCGCCGCCGAGCGGTGGGGTCAGCACATGTCTGAACGGCAGGACGTTGCCTGGCACCACCAGGTGATCGACCTGGCGCCGTTCTCACGGGGCGACGGGCCGGGTGAAGCGGTCACGTTTCGGCCGCCACGCGCTCATGCTCGGTTGGAGCAAGCCGGTGTGGTCGGCGGGCTGGCCATCGAGAGCCGCAAACCAGAATGGTTGCGGCCCAAGGTGCAACATGGCCCGGGCGTTCTGGCGCTCAAGAAGACCGTTCGCGAACTCAACCTGGTCACGGTGTGCGAAGACGCCGGTTGTCCGAACCTGTCTGATTGCTGGTCCGATGGCACTGCCACGTTCATGGTGCTGGGCGAGCGGTGCACGCGGGCGTGCGGGTTCTGCCTCGTCGATACCAGATTGCCGCAGGCACCGGCCACCGATGAGCCGCATCGTGTCGCCGAAGCGATCGATCGAATGTCGCTCGACCATGCGGTGCTCACCATGGTCGCCCGAGACGATTTGCCCGACGGCGGCATGGCACACGTCGCCGCTTGCGTGGAAGCCATCCGGCTGCGCCGTCCGGCCACGCGCATCGAGACCCTGGTCTCTGACGCCAAGGGCGACGCCGATTCGTTGTCGTTGCTGTTCGACTCTCGGCCAGATGTGTTCAACCACAATCTGGAAACAGCGGCGCGTCTCCAACGGGCCGTTCGCCCTTCGGCCGGGTACGCCCGCAGCTTGGCGGTGCTAGCCAGGGCCAAGGGTGCCGACTTGATCACCAAGTCGGGCCTCATGGTTGGGCTGGGCGAAACCGACGACGAGATCGTCGGGGCGCTCGCCGACCTGGCAGGCATCGGCGTCGACATCGTCACCATCGGCCAGTACTTGCGGCCAACGTCGCACCATCTACCGGTTGCCAGGTGGGCCGAACCGCCCGAGTTCGAACGGTGGAAGCAGGTGGGCGAGGAGTTCGGCATCGGCCATGTGGAAGCGAGTCCGCTCACCCGTTCCAGCTACCACGCCAAGCAAGCCAGTGAATCGGTCACCCAGGTCGCGTTGACCCGATAGACCGTGTACCTTCAGGCTTCGGGCCCTGGACACGCCCCCTTAGTTTGGTGGATACACGCGCCTGGGTTGGCGATGCGTTCGAGCGGCACCGGGGAGTTTGTCCCCACCAAATGCCGAGACAATCTGCCTGACAGACCTACGCTCAAGTCATGTCCTCCTCTCGGACGACCACGATCGTGAGCGTCGGCTACGAAGGTCGAACCGTCGAGGAGCTCGTTCGTGCACTCGAGCAGTGCCAGGTTGAGGTGCTCGTTGACGTGCGCCTGACGCCCCTGTCGCGCAAGAAGGGCTTGTCCAAGACGGCTCTTTCCGCAACGCTCACGAAGGCGGGCATCCAGTACCGCCACGAGCCGCAGCTGGGAAATCCGAAAGACAATCGAGACGCGTTTCGTCAGGGGCTCAAGTCGGCGAGGACGCGGTATGAGGCCCATCTCAGCAACGGCGCAGAAGCGACGTTCGACGCGACGATTGCATTGGCACATGAGTCGAGGATCGCGCTGCTCTGCTTCGAACGGGATCACAGCACTTGCCATCGTTCCTCCATCCTCGAGCGAGCTCAGAAGGCAGACTCGACGCTGCTGGTGCTGAAGGTCTAGCGGAGCGCCCACTTGCCAGACGCGACCACGCTCCGCGTGATGATTCTCGTGAAGGCAGCGCCAGTGCTCACCGCGAACCTTGAGGAAACGATGTGTATCGCGGCCATGTCGCTTGGGCCGCAACCTGAATGGATTCGTCTGCATCCTGTGCCGTTTCGCGATCTGCAGGAAGACAGCAAGTTTAGAAAGTACCAAGAGATTGAAGCGACCGTTATCAGGTCTCGGACAGATCGACGTCCCGAGTCGTGGATGCCGCTCGATGGTTCCATTCGCACCGGCGATTTCATCGGTACTGGCCAGTCGTGGGCCGAGCGACGACGCAGGGTGTCGCAACTCGGTGAATCGGCAATGTGTGATCTCGTCGATGCCAATCGGCTGGGTTCTGGGCCGGGAACTGCGTCGCTCGCGGTTGTCCGCACAGTAGGTCGGCCGGAGCTGCTCATCACTGAACGAGACTCGGATCAACTCGCGAACTCCACGTTGGGGCCCGCCGAGTACCGGGGGCCGGTGCTGGGGCTGATCTTCTTGGCCTATGCCGAGCACAGATTCGAGGCGCTGAGACCCGAACTCGAAGCGAAAGCCACTGCTCGCAACCCGGTGAAGGCTGACGCGTACAAGGCGCGTTCCGTGTTGTTCGTGCCCGATGAGGCGCGGTTGTCGTATCTGGTGGAACTGCCCGAGGCAGACGATCTGGGCGCTGCCACCGACGCGGCGATGCGGGCGATCGAAACGCACAACCCGGAGTTGGGTGACGTGTTGCCCAAGGGCTTTCAACGTATGGAGAAGTCGGTGCTCACCGCGCTGCTCCGGTTGTTTGCTCCGCTGCCGCGCCAGTTGAGCGGTGATGCGTTCGGGCTGATCTACGAAGACTTCCTTTCGAACTTCGCCGCTGCCGAGGGCAAGTTGGGTGGCGAGTTCTTCACGCCGTATTCGATCGTTCGACTGATCGTGGAGATCATCGAGCCGTTCGAGGGACGGGTGCTCGACCCGGCGTGTGGCAGTGGCGGCATGTTCGTGCAGTGCGCAAAGTTCGTCGAGCGGCATCAACGGTCGGCCACCGACTCGTTGTCGGTGTACGGGCAAGAGCAGAAAGAGGTCACCGTTCCGTTGGCCAAGATGAACTTGGCGCTGCACGGGCTGTCGGGCGAGATCGGCTTGGGAAACAGCTACTACGACGATCTGCACAAGACCAAGGGCGCGTTCGACTTCGTGATGGCGAACCCGCCGTTCAACGTGAACGGGGTCGACAAGGAACGCATCGTCGCCGACGTCCGGTTCCCGTTCGGTATTCCCAAGCCAGACAACGGGAACTACTTGTGGATTCAGTTATTCGCGTCGGCGTTGAACGCCCGCGGCCGCGCCGGGTTCGTGATGGCCAACTCGGCTGGTGATGCCGGGCACAGCGAGCGCGACATTCGCCAGAAGCTGATCGAGTCGCGAGCGGTCGACGTGATGGTGGCAATCGGCACGAACTTCTTCTACACGGTCACGTTGCCGGTGACGTTGTGGTTCTTGGACAACGGGAAGCGGGGGACTAGCCGGGAAGACACGGTGTTGTTCATCGACGCGAGGAAGCTGTTCCGCCAGATCGACCGGGCACATCGCGACTTCCTCCCCGAACAAATCGAGTTCATCGCCAACATCGTGCGGTTGTATCGAGGCGAAGAGGTCGAGTCGGTCGACGGCAGTGATTCCTTAGTAGCTACTAAGTTCCCCGGCGGCAGCTACGCCGACGTGGCCGGACTGTGCAAGGTGGCGACGATCGAGGAGATCGAAGCCCAAGGCTGGAGCCTCAACCCTGGCAGGTACACCGGAACGGCAGCAGTCGAAGACGACGGAGTCGACTTCAACGAAAAGCTGGGAGCGCTGTACGAAGAGTTCACACGACTCAGCGCAGAAGCCGATGAACTGAAGATGAAAGTAGACGCCGCAGTGACGGGGATCCTGGGGCTGTGAGCGATTGGCGCGCGACAACGATCGGTGAGTTGTGCGCCGACGGCGCTGGTTTCGTACGCACGGGCCCGTTCGGGTCGCAGCTCCACCGGAGCGACTACGTGGACGACGACGCTGGAATCCCCGTCGTGATGCCAAAGGACATGGTGAACGGCAAGATCGATCAGGATTCGGTCGCCCGGATCAGCAAGTCAACGGCAGAGCGTCTTTCGGTTCATCTGTTGGAAGCCGGTGATGTTGTGTTGTCGCGACGGGGAGACGTCGGCCGCAGTGTGGCGATAAAGCAGGCCGACCTACCCGCACTGGTCGGTACGGGGTCGATGCGTATTCATCTCGGACCGACACCTGCCATCAATCCCGTCTACTTCCAGTACTTGATGCAGTCTCGCAGCGTCGTTGACTACCTCGAGGGCCAAGCCGTCGGTTCAACGATGCCCAACTTGAACGGGGGCATCGTCACCTCGGTGCCATTGGCGGTCCCACCGCGTGCGCACCAGGACGCTGCTGCCAGGGCCCTCGGGACGATCGATGACTTGATTGAGAACAATCGGCGGCGGATTGTGTTGTTGGAGGAGATGGCTCAGGCGATCTATCGGGAATGGTTTGTCCACTTCCGCTACCCCGGCCACGAATCCGCCAAGTTCGTAGAAAGCCCCTTCGGCCCCATCCCCGAAGGCTGGGAAGCGAAACCGCTTGACAAAATAGCTGTTCTAACGATGGGCCAGTCGCCGCCGTCTGAGTCCTACAACGATGAAGGGGATGGGCGGCCCTTTCATCAGGGCGTCAAGGACTTCGGAACCCACTTCCCGACTCACCGAATCTGTTGTTCGGTACTGGGCCGGATGGCGAGTGAAGGGGACGTTCTGATCAGCGTCCGGGCGCCAGTTGGCCGGCTGAACATCGCACCAAGTGAACTGACGATTGGACGGGGGCTCCGCCGCCCGGGAACGAACAGGTAAGCAAGCTCTCCTGTTCCGATCTCTGCAGATCTCTGGATTCGCGGAGGAAGACGCGATGGGTTCGGGGACGATCTTCAAAGCGATAACGAAGCGTGATCTGGAAAGTCTGCTGCTTCCCTGGCCGGACGAGGAGTTGGCTGCGATTGCCGACGGTGCGCTGAGCCCCGCCATTTCGACCATCCGGAGGCTTGCGTCGGCCAACCGCGAGCTCGCAGCGATTCGAGGTCTGCTGTTGCCGAAGCTTGTTACTGGTGAGATTGATGTTTCTTCTCTTGATCTGGATTCGTCGATCGGGGCGGTGCCTTGAGCCCTCAGAAGTTCAGTGAGGATTACCTTGTCGAGCAGCCGGCGATGGCCCTGCTCTCTGAGTTGGGGTATGAGACGGTGAACGCTTACTCCGAGGTGTTGGGGCCCGCGGGCACGTTGGGTCGTGACTCGCAGCTCGATGTGTTTCTCACGCACCGGTTGCGGGATGCGCTTGCTGTGCTGAACTCGGATGTGCCCGCATCGGTTCGGGAGGAGGCACTTGCTGAGATCATTCGTGACCGGTCGGCGACGCTGTCGATCGCTGCCAACCGGGCGATCTATCAGCTGCTGCGCAACGGGTACCGGGCCCAATGGCAAGATCACCTCGGCGACATGCAATATGCCACCGTGCGCTTCATCGACTTCACCGACTCGACGAAGAACGCCTGGCTGGCGGTCAACCAGTTCCGTCTGATCGGACCTTTGCATCAACGCCGCACCGATGCGGTGCTGTTCGTCAACGGCATTCCGTTGGTCCTGTTCGAGTTCAAGAACACGCCTGATGTGTCAGACGGCTTTCGGCAGAACATCTGCGACTACCGCGGCACCATTCCGCATCTGTTCTGGCCGAATGCGTTCGTGATCGTGTCGAACGGGGCGCAGGCGAAGGTCGGTTCGACCTATGCCGAGTGGGAGTTCTTCAAAGACTGGAAGCTCATCGACGCCGGTGGCGCCCGCGGCGCCATCGCGTTGGAGACCGCCATTCGCGGCACGTGCACCCAGGCGACGCTGCTCGATCTGGTCGAGAACTTCATCACCTACAGCGACAACCCAGGCAAGACCATCAAGGCAGTCGCCCAGAACCATCAGTACCTGGGGGTGAACGCAGCGATCGAGAACCTGCATCGGGCACGATCGGCTGGCGACAAGCGGCTCGGTGTGTTTTGGCACACGCAAGGCTCGGGCAAGAGCTACTCGATGCTGTGGTTCGCCGAGAAGGTCCTGCGACGCCTGCCCGGCAAGTGGACGTTCGTGATGGTGACCGACCGCACCGAGCTCGACACGCAGCTCCACAAATCGTTTCAGCGTGCGGGCGCGGTCACCGACGAACAGCAGCTGCACGCTGAGTCGGCCTCGCACCTGCGGGAGTTGTTGCAGGCCGATCATCGATACGTGTTCACCCTGATCCACAAGTTCCGGGTCGACAAGGCGGCGGGGGAGACGGAGATGCCTGTGCTGTCGGAACGTGACGACATCATCGTGATCACCGACGAGGCGCATCGCAGCCAGTACGACACGTTGGCGCTCAACATGCGGCAGGCGTTGCCGAACGCGTCGTTCATGGGGTTCACCGGTACACCGTTGATGGCAGGGGAGGAGCTGACCCGGCAAGAGTTCGGCGACTACGTCAGTACCTACAACTTCCGTGACGCCATCGAAGACGGCGCCACGGTGCCGTTGTACTACGAGAACCGCATCCCCGAGCTGCAACTTGCCAACGACGACTTCGCCGAAGAGCTGAACGAAATCCTCGAAGCGGCGGAACTCGACGACGACGCCGAAGGCGTGCTGATGCGAAGGTTTGCGCAGCAACACACGTTCATCACCCGGCCCGAGCGGCTGCGCACTGTCGCCCGTGATCTGGTAGCGCATTTCGTGGGGCGTGGTTTCACCGGCAAAGCAATGTACGTGGGCGTCGACAAGGCTGCCGCAGTGGAGATGTACTCGCTGGTGCAAGACGAATGGGCAGCCCACCTTGCCGCTCTGCGCGCCGAGCACGACGCGTTGCCCGAAGTGGAACGGCTGTGGTTGGCGACACGTATCGAGTTGATGGAATCGACCGACATGGCCGTGGTGGTCAGCCCGTCTCAGAACGAGTTGGCGTTCTTCGACCGGCTCGGGTACGACATTCGCCTACACCGCCGGCGCATGAACGACGAGGCGCTCGACGAGAAGTTCAAAGACCCCAATGACCCGCTCCGGATCGTGTTCGTGTGCGCGATGTGGATGACCGGGTTCGACGCGCCGAGCGTGTCGACGATCTATCTCGACCGGCCGATGCGCAACCACACACTGATGCAGACGATCGCCCGCGCCAACCGGGTGTTCCCCAGCAAAGACAACGGGCTGATCGTCGACTACATCGGCGTGTTCCGCAACCTCGAGCAAGCACTCGCGATCTACGGGGCAGCGAACGCCGAAGACGACGTGGTGATCGAAGACAAGTCGGCACTTGTGGCGACCTTGGCGGTGGCGGTGACCGAAGTTGCCGAGTTGTGTGCGGCCAACGGGGTCGACCTCGACGCGATGTGGTTGGCCGACGCCGCCACGTACATCGGCATGCGTGACGCGGCCTACGCCGCGCTGGGCGTACCTGGCGTGCGCCCCGACTTCCTGAGCGGTGCGACGTTGGCGCGCAAGCTGTTCAAAGCGGTGCTGCCTGACCCAGCAGCGAACGAATGGCAAGCGAATGTGGCCGTGATCCATTCGCTTGCCGATTGGATCACGAAGTACGACCGGACGACGTACGACATCGGCCAGGTGGTCGATGCGGTCGACGCACTGCTCGACCGATCGGTTGGGGCGCAGCAGTACCTCATCCGCGCTGCGGCCGAGCTCGAGATCGATGACCCACTGCTCGACCCCTCGACCGGTTCGTTGATCGACCTGTCGAAGATCGATTTCGAGGCTTTGGCCGAACGGCTCGGCGGCCGGAAGTTGGCGCAGACCGACCGACTGGCAGCGATCCTTCGTGGGCGCGCCGAGCGAGGCGCGGCGATCAATCCCACCCGAATAGAGTTCGTCGAGCGCATCGAGGAGATCATCGCTCTGTACAACGCCGGTTCGATCAACAACGACGAGTACCTGCGTCGCCTGCAGCTGGTCGCTGGTGATCTCTCCGTCGAAGAGTCGCGGGCAGTGCGGGAAGGCATGACCGAGGAGCAGCTGGCGATCTTCGACATTCTTACCCGGCCCGACCTGCCACTCACCGAAGCCGAACGCGACGAGGTGAAGCAGAGCGCGAAGGCGCTGCTGGAACACGTGCAAGGCAAGCTGGTGCTCGACTGGCGACGCAAAGCGGCCGCTGCAGCAGCGGTGCGAGAAGCGATCCGGGCATCACTCGATAGCGGCCTTCCTGTCGACCCCTACACACCGGAAGTCTTCGACACCAAGGTGGGTGCCATCTTCGACCACCTCGCCAAAACTGCGGCGTGATCACACGCCGTCGAGCGGCGACGCGCCATGCCGCGGCATTGCTGACTGTTGGCGTTGACGCTTTCTGCGTTCGATGACCCTCATCCGCGTCGTTGCCAGCCGCGCTGCTTCGCCGCTGCTGATCGCCCGGCACGTTGAGCGCATGGCGTGCACACAAGCCATCGGGTCGCTCGTCAGTATCCGTTCCCACTCGGCAATCTGCTGGAATACGACGACAACTTGAACTTCTCGGGACATCTGTTTGCGGCGCGGGTCGAGCCACACGAACCGTTGGCCCTGCTCATCACACAGCGTCATCATGTCGTGGTTCGACGTGACAATGAGGCGGACTCAATCGGTCATCGCACATTCGGAGGCAGGGAGGTGGTCTGCTGGACAGCCCAAGGCTTCGGAGGAATGCATGACGTTTCGACATTTGAACGACGACGACCGAGCACAGATCTGGGATCTGCACGGTCAGGGATACCTGGCGACAGAGATCCACGACAAAACGGGCAGATCGTTCGCGACGGTGACGGCTTTGATCAAGCGCCATGGCGGAATCCGACCTCCTCGGCCTCCAGAGCCGACGGGTCATCGACTCTGTGAAGGCGACCGGGAAGAGATCGCTCTCGGGATTGCAGCTGGCGACACCTACGTCGCGATCGCCGCGCGGATCGGGCGTCACCACAGCACCGTTTCGAGAGAAGTCAGTCGCAACGGAGGCCGGCGCAAGTACCGATCATCAGCTGCGACGAAGGCAACCGGCGAGCGAGCAAGACGGCCCAAGGATCTGAAGCTCGATGCCGGGACCGCCCTTGGTGAGGTCGTCCGCGAGAAGCTGGAGACGGAGTGGTCGCCCGAGCAGATCTCAGCGTGGCTGAAGATCGAGCACCCCACCGACAACGAGATGCGGATCTCCCCCGAGTCGATCTACGTTGCCGTCTACACCAGCACGGCCGGCATGACCACCAAGCACCTCAAATGCCTGCGCCAGGCCCGCAAACGACGCCGCCCACCCCGCCGCAAGCGACGCGGTCGTGACAAGCGGGGACACAACCCGAACATGATCTCGATCACCGAACGACCAGCTGGCGCGGCCGATCGCAGCGAGGCAGGGCACTGGGAAGGCGACCTCATCTTCGGCACCGGACACCAACATGCAATCGGCACACTCGTCGAACGGGTGAGCCGCTACACACTGCTCGTCGACTTCATCGCTGGCGTCACCGCCGACGACGTCGCCGTCCAACTGGACCGAATCTTCGCCGCCGTGGACCCTGCGGTTCGTCGAACGCTCACCTGGGACCAGGGCTATGAACTCGCTGCACACGCCAAGTTCACCGAAACCTCCGGCATCCCGGTCTTCTTCTGCGATCCACGAAGCCCATGGCAACGCCCGACGAACGAGAACACCAACGGATTGCTGCGCCAGTACTTCCCGAAGAGGACCTCGATCGCGCTCGTCACCCGAGCCGAGCTTGACCACGCCCAGCACAGGCTGAATACTCGCCCACGACAGACGCTCAACTGGCTCACCCCGGCTCAACGCCTCGCCCAGCTATGTGCCTCGACCGATTGAGTCTGCCTGATCTGGTTTCGCGAGTTGGCGTAATCGACGAGGGCACTGTCTGTGGACCCTCTGGCGGGAACACCGTCGTCGGCGGACCCGACCCACGTGACGTTGAAACACAACACTCGCAGCGCCTCGGCTACCAGTCGGCTGAGATTCTCGTCCCATAGGAAGCGAGCACGCAGATGCTGTCGACTCTCCTGTGTCACACGAGAACGCCAGCGCCAGAGGCGAGATACTTTTCGAACTCATCAGCCAGCCCGATCGCCTCGATTGTCAGGCCGAGATCGAGGGCTACGTCGGCTGGGTCTGCATCGACGAGCAAGTCGTGAATAGTGGCGGTCGGAATTCTGGTTCCAGCGACGCACGGCGCCCCCGCCTGAATTGCAGGATCGATGACGACCCCCTCGGCAGCCCGCCACCGCATCGGTTGGCCGGTTGCATCGAAGTCGATTCGTGCGAGATGGATTTCAACGACCTGCTTGAACACACCCTGACCTCCCTTGCCGATGTCGTCGAACTCGCCACCGCCAACCTCACTCAGGAAGCTCCGACCACTGGTGGCGAGCTTCCTTATGACTTGTGAGTTCGCGAGTGGTGTTCCCAGGCCGGTCCGCTTCCGCAGCGTCTCGACGGCCGTTCTCAGCTCGCCGTCGGGCACTCCTCGATCCCTCACCTGCAGCGCTACCCGGAAACTGACGAGATCAGCAAACGAGAACATTCGGTCGAATGAAGGTGAGACGATCGCTGGGCCAGCGCTCGAATCAGTGCTCCACCGAACGACCCATTCGATATGGTGCCCCATGAGCAGTCCAACCTCTGCGGCGTCGTACAGACCCTGACCGAGCATTGTGGCTGACATGCACAGCAGACTAGTTGAGGGCTGTGACTGGCCTCCGACAGAAACTTCTCAGCCAACGCGCGCTGTCCGAGAAACTCTGTTGTACCCCCTGAGTACTGTTTGATTTATGTGGGCGGCGGTGATTCCGGTGGACGCAATGGCGTTGTTGGCGGGAGCTGATGTTGCTGTGTCCTCGCCCTCCGAGTGCTCGGCGTTGTTGGGCCATGTTCGGTTGGTACGGGGGTGGCTCGATTCTGTCGAGGCTCGAGTCACCGCCCGTGTCACCGAGCATCATGCTGCCGGGCAGTCGGCTCCGGCGGCCGACACTCACACGCAGCAGGGCCGGGTGTCGGCTGCCGAGGGGCGTCGCAAGGAACGTCGTTCGAAGACGATCAACGATGCTCCTCGGTTCGGTGATGCGCTGGCCGGCGGTGAGATCGGGTCTGAGCATGTTGATGCGTTGGCGGCCGCGACCTCACGGTTAGACGATGCGATCAAGGCTGAGTTGCTCGACCAAGAAGACCTGCTCGATGTTGCCCGGTCAGAGACTCCAGAGAAGTTTGGGCAAGCGGTGCGTGACCGGGCTCGCACCTTGGAGGCCGACAATGGCATCGAGCGGAACAAGCAGCAACGCAAGCAGACCTTTCTGTCGCACAAGGTCAATCACGAGACGGGCATGCACGAAGGACGTTTCGCGTTCCACCCCGAACTCGGTTCCCGTATCTTCTCTGCGATCGATCGGCAGGTGTTGAAGAACATCAAGGCTGGCACCGCCCGGGGCGAAGCTGAGTTCGTCGATCGCACTTTCGATTACAGCCAGCAGGCCGCACAAGCTCTGGGCGACATCGTCAACACAGTCAACTCGCGGGACGCCCGACCCGCACCAGCCCCGGGTAGCAGCACGGCCTGCGATCGTATCGACACCGACGGTGCTGACAGGGACTGTGCTGGCGGGGATCACCTCGGTGATCGCAACACAGAAGCCGAGGATGGTGAGAGCCGCGGCATCGAAGCTGACATCACCGTGATCGTCGACTACGCCACGCTGGTGTCGGGCGAGTTCCACGATCACTCGGTTTGTGAGACCTCGGATAGTGCCGTGTTGCCGCCGGCTTCGGTGCAACGACTCTTGTGCAACGGGTCGGTCACCCCGTTGATCGTCGACGGCAGCGGAAATCCGCTCAGCCTGGGACGTACCGTTCGCCACGCCAGCCGAAAACAGCGGCGAGCGTTGCGGGCCATCTACCGAAGTTGCGGTTTTCCTGGGTGTGATGTTGGCTTTTGGCGGTGTGAGATGCACCACATACGGCCGTGGGAGCTTGGCGGGGTGACGGACCTCGAAAATTTGATTCCCATGTGTTCACGGCATCATCACGTCATCCACGAGGGCGGTTGGCGCCTTCAACTCGAACCAGACCGACTGCTCACCATCACCCAACCAAACGGCTCCAGATACGGCACTGCTCAGCCCGACATTCGCCCTGGGCCGCCGCTTGGCAGTCGGTCAACGAAGGAGGAATCGACATCCGGGTGGACTGGCCGAGAATCGTGGGCCGAAACTCAACGGTTCGTTGAGCGCAGCAGGATTGGTGAGGAGTTCCAGTCGGTGGACTGCCAGCAATCGAGTCTGTTCGAGCCCAAGGCGCCCGCCGCCTGAAGGCGAATCGACCGAAGTGAACATTTCCGGCACCGCAACGGCCAGACCCACGGAAACCCGGATCGGCAGATCGCGCTACCACACGACCAAGCAAGAGGGGATCAGCGATCAGCGATCAGCGATCACTGATACGAGAATCCGAACGGCGCCCTCCATGGGTTCGACGCACACGACGTAACCGTCGAGCGGCGACCGGACTCAGCGGCCTTTGCCTAAGCGAAACTCTCGTGCGGGGGTCTCTCGGTCAGGTTTCGATGGGGAGAATTTCGGTGGCTACCGCTTCGAGGTGATCGGTCCACTGATCAGTGGTGTGCGGTTCTCCTGCGGGGACGACGACGAACTTGCTGGCGCCGACGCCGACGAATCGGCCGATCAAATCACGCAACTGTTCCCATGAAGTGGCGACCACGTCGGCCGCGTCGATGTCGGGTCGACGTCTCGTGATGCGCTCGATGAAGCCGGCCGAGGCGCTTCCCAATTGATACGGGATGAGCACGCCGTAGTGATCATCGTCGATCGACCGGCCGTGTTCAGCCGCGATCGATTCGATGGTGGCCCGCCCAATTGCAACATCGTCAGGCGTAACGAACGACGGCAGCCAGCCATCAGCGAGACGACCCACTCGGCGGAGTTCCGATGGAGCGATTCCACCCAGCCATACGTCGATTCGGCGTGGAGCCGGAAGCACCCGGACTCCTTCGAAGTGATACCTCATGCCGTCGTGGTCGAACGGTTCGCCCGTCCAGCACTTGCGCATCACGGCCAAGGACTCGTCGAACCAGGCGGCGCGCTCCGAACGCTCCACGCCGAACGCCTGCTGTTCGTGCGGGTCGACGGCGCCCAGTCCGAATGCCGGGAGCAAGCGACCACCCGACAATGTGGCCAAGCTGGCGAGCGCCTTTGCCAGCACCACCGGGTTGCGCCCCGGCAGCACCATCACGCTCATCCCGAACTTCAAGGTCGTGGTGCGGCCGGCGGCGAATGCCATCGCAACGAGGGGGTCGGGTGCTGTGGAACGAATCCGTTCAGACACCCAGAGGCTGTCGAATCCCAGGCGCTCCAGTTCATCGACGACATGCCCGAACCGTTTGTCGTGCAGAGAGCTAGAGGTTCCGAGGCCGAAGCCGATGCGGACTTTCGGTGGTGACTGTGGCGGCACCCCAGAGGTTCTAGGCGACGCGGTGCGGTGCGGGCAACACGGTCACCCGGTGGCCGCGAGCCACGTGGAACACCGGAGGATGCGCAGTCATTGAACGCGCTACCCGCTCCGTGACCACCAAACTGGCGACGAATCCCACGACGATCACCGCAAGGACCAGCACGGTATGTGAGACCTCGGTGACCGAGTCGAAGACCAAGGCGGCACTCACGGCGAGGACGCTGAGCGCCATCGCCGTGCGTACCGCTGCCCGATATGTCGTCCACCGTTCGTCCATGCGCAATTTGTACACCTCGACACCGAGTGGTGCCGGTGATTTTCTGCATTGACGATGAATGGCGCGAGAGTTGTCACACAACGGTCATTTGTGTCATCCAACGGTCGAATTCCAAGGGTGCAACGTTGGACGCCAACCGCATGGCTTGCTCTGGTGGCCAGTCGGTAGCGTGCCCGGGTGACGTCGCGACAGTTGCTCGGAAATCCGTCTGTTCGCCGTTACCTCGTGTCCACGGTGTTCGCCGCGCTGGGTATCAACATTCTGATCACCGTCCTGTTCAAACAGGTGTACGACCTCACCCGGGATGAACTCGACATCGGGTTCATCGGTCTCGCCCAGTTCATTCCGGCGGTGTTGCTGGTGCTCGTGAGCGGCTGGGTGGCGGACCGGTTCGACCGACGGCGCGTCAGTGCGCTGTTCATCCTCGGGCGGGTGGCCTGTGCCGTCGCCCTTGCGATCTACAGCAGCAGTGCTCCGTCGAGCGTCGCTCCATTCTTCGTCATTGCGTTCTTCATCGGTGCCGTCGACGCGATGCTCACCCCGGCCCGTCGGGCGATCGCTTCACTGCTGGTCGATCCCAGCGACCTGCCGCAAGTGGTGGCGCTCTGGACCGCCGCGTTCACTGGCGCCTCGATCCTCGGACCGGTAGCTGGCGGCTTTCTCTACACCCAGGGCGCGACCAACGCGTATGTCGTGGCGGCGGTGCTCGAGTTCCTCGCTGCGGTGCCCCTGCTCGGCATCGTGTATGCCCGTGAGCCTCAGCGCAACACCGATCGGCCGACTCTATCGACAGCCCTCGAAGGCCTCTGGTTCGTGCGGCGCACGCCCATCGTGTTAGCCGCCATTTCTCTCGACCTCTTTGCCGTACTCTTCGGCGGGGCCATCGCTCTGATACCGGCAGTTGCCACGGAACGGCTCGGAGTGGGCGATATCGCCTACGGATGGCTGCGCGCCGCGCCGGGTATCGGCGCTGCCTTGATGGCGGTGTGGTTGGCAACTCGGCCGGTGCAACGGCGCGTCGGGCCAACGTTGCTTGCCGTCGTTGCCCTGTTCGGCGCAGGCACGATTGTTTTCGGCACCACCCGCAACTATGCAGTGGCCTTCATGGCGCTGGTCGTCATTTCGGCGGCCGATATGGTGTCGATGTTCATCCGCGGATCGTTGGTGCCCCTGGCGACGCCGGACGACCAACTAGGTCGGGTGTCGGCGGTGGAGAGCGTTTTCATCGGAGCGTCCAACGAGCTTGGTGCGTTCGAGAGCGGTGTCACGGCACGGATGTTCGGGTTGTCGGGGGCCATTGCGTTCGGCGGCATCATGACGCTTGTGGTGGCCGGAGCATTTGCCGTGTTCTCGCCGACGGTGCGCAACATCAACACGTTCGACGACGTAAGACCCGATAGCGGCAAGACGCCTCAACCGGTCGGTTGAACGGCATCGCCGTCGCCCGATTGCCGTGTTCTGTAAGTTGTGTCCGAATTCGTGGGGCCGGTGACGGGGGTGTAGCAGCGACGGTCGGGCCTTCACCTACTACCTAGGAGAGACCAACCAACATGCTTCGGGAATTCAAGGCGTTCATCAACAAAGGCAACGTGCTCACTGTGGCGGTAGCTCTCATCATGGCGCTCTATTTCAAGACCATCGTCGATGCTTTCGTCGAGGGCGTCATCTTGCCAATCGTCGCGGCGATCTTCGGTGAGCCGAATTACGAGAGCATCGGCTTCGCCCTCGGTGAGGCACGTATCAGCATCGGCTTGGTGATCAACGCAATCATCAGCTTCGTCGTCGTTGCGTTCGTGCTGTTTCTCATCGTTCAGGCGTACAACAAGATGAGACCCGAGGAAGCTGCGGCTCCTACCGTGGCGCAGCTGCTCACCGAAATTCGTGACGCTCTGAAGAATCGCTGAGTTTCGCGATTTAGGCGCGGCAGCGCTGAACTTTCGGGTTCAATACCTGCCATGTCTCATCGGCGGGTCACATCGACCAGGCGCAGCATGGCGTTGCGGTCGGCGAGGCTTTTTTGCGGTCTCGGCCCGCTGCTGTTGATGGTGGCGTGTACTGACACACCGGTGGCAGCTCCGCGCAATACAGCGATTCTCTCGGTACCCGAGACGCTGGCGTTGAGCGGCATGCCGGAACCGCTGTTGTTGGTGCCGACCCTGCCACCGCCCGCCTCGTTCGAGCCGCTGCCCACGTCGTCCACGTCGTTGCCGCCTCTACCGACCGTCCCATACGAGCTCGCTGACGGTGAGGTCAGCGATGCGGTCGACGGAAACCGCATCCTCATGATCGGCGACTCGATCCTTGCGTCCACTGCGCCACGATTTGGTGGCCCGATGTGTGCGACCATCGAGTCATACGGATGGGCCGTACAGATCGAAGCCGAAGAGGCTCGCCACATCGAGTTCGCCGAAGAGGTCCTGGACGAACTCATTCCAGTGTCGGATACCGGCGCGGAAACTGGCGATGACAACGGTGACGACAATGGCGATTCGCCTGACGAGCCTGCGTTCGACCCAGGCTTTGATGTGGTGATGGTGATGCTAGGCAACAACTACCGTGGCGAAATCGAGGACTTTGCGGCCGAGTACGACGCGATGCTGCGGCGGCTCAGCCCGCTCCCGGTGGTGGTGTACACGGTGACCGAGGACGAAGCGAACAAAGCCGAAGTCAATGACGAAATCCGCGTGCTCGCCGAGCAGTACGACAATGTGATCTTGGTCGACTGGGCAGAAAGATCTGCTGTCGAGCCCGACGTACTGCTTGCCGGCGATGACCTCCATCTGTCGAATGAAGGTCGTGACCGTCTGTCGCTGTTCACCGTGGCAGCACTCGGAAAGACCACCGTGGGCGAGCCCGACTGTCTCGACCCGGTCTTCACCGACGACTCCGGCGGTTGAGCGGCCACAGACCGACGCTTCGAGGTGGGGCGGCACCGTCTCTCCCTCATCGGCCGTAACCTGGTTCGGTGCTTCAGGCTCAAGGACTCTCTGTGGAAGTTGGTGGTCGACTCGTGGTCGACAACGCCAGCTTCACCGTGATGGCCCGAGACAAAGTGGGCATCGTCGGGCGAAACGGCGCTGGCAAGACGTCCCTGTTCAAGGTGTTGGGCGGCGAAGCCGAGCCGAAAACCGGCAAGGTGTTGCGCAAGGGCGGCTTCGGCTACCTGCCGCAAGATCCACGCATCGGCGGCGAACACAATGATCGTTCGGCGATCACGCATGTGCTGTCGGGTCGGGGCATCGACGACGAGATCACTCGTATGGAGAAACTCCGGATTGCGATGGAGGAGAGTCCAGACGAGCGCAACGTCGAGAGGTATTCCAAGGCGGAAGAGTCGTTCCGTGTGAACGGCGGTTACGGCGCCGAAAGTGAAGCACGCGCCCTTGCCGCTGGTCTGGGCCTCGGCGAAGACCGCATCGACTTGCCCATCGGCGTCTTGTCCGGTGGCGAGCGGCGTCGAGCCGAACTATCGCGCATCCTCTTCGCGGGTAGTGACGTGTTGTGCCTCGACGAGCCCACCAACCACCTCGACGTCGACGCCAAGAACTGGCTGATGGACTACATGCGCAACTACAAGGGTGCGCTCATCGTCATCAGTCACGACCTCGATTTGCTCGACGAGGCGATCACTCGGGTCATCCATCTCGACCGACCCACCGAAACTGCGATCGGCCAAGTCGTCGAGTACAAGGGGACGTACACGCAGTACAAGCGCATGCGCGCCGACGACGAAGTGCGGCTGACGAAGCAGGCCTCTCAGCAACAGCGTGAGATCGACCGGATGCAAAAGTTCGTCGACCGATTCGGGGCGAAAGCCACCAAGGCGACTCAAGCACAGTCGGTCGAGAAACGCATTGCCAAGCTCGAATCGCAGAAGGTTGACGCGCCTCAGGCTGGCAAGCAGATCACCGTGAAGTTCCCGCCACCTCCGACATGCGGGCAAACCGTCGTCACCGCTACGCAGCTCTGCAAGGGCTACGGCGGGCCACCGATCTTCGAAGACGTGGGGTTCGACCTCGGCCGCGGCGAACGCTTGCTGGTTCTTGGTCTGAACGGTGCAGGCAAGACGTCGTTGCTGCGAATCCTCGCCGGCGAAACGCAGGCTGACCTCGGCCATTTCGACTTCGGCTATCACGTCACCGCCGGCTACTACGCGCAGGAACACGACAACTTGATGGTCCACGAGTCGCTGCTCGACAACATCCGGAGATCCGTGCCAACGGGCGTCGCTCTCACCGAGACACAGTTGCGTGGCCTGCTCGGCATGTTCGGCCTCTCGGGGGAGAAGGTGTTCCAAGATGCAGGCACGCTGTCGGGCGGGGAGAAGACCAAGCTCGCACTGGCGATGCTGATGACCGGGCGCAACAACCTGCTGCTACTCGACGAGCCGACGAACAACCTGGACCCGCCGTCGCGCGAGGCGGTCGCGGATGCGCTCAAGGCGTGGCCCGGTGCAATCATCTTCGTCAGTCACGACACCGAGTTCGTTTTGGAATTGTCGCCCACCAAGGTGTTGCTGCTGCCCGATGGCGACGTCGACTACTTCAACAACGACTGGCTCGACATCGTCAGTCTCGCCTGACTCACACAACTTGCCCGCTCGCCTACGTTTGGTCAGATGAACCAAACACGCACATCATGCGATGTTGCACGGACACGCGATGTTCGATCCGGGCGATGTTCGATCCGGGCGATGTTCGATCAAGAAATTCTCGGTGACCTCGACGGCGCCGATGCGAACCGGTAGCTCGCCGCCGAGGTCACCGCTACCCAGCGTCTGCTGGTCGGACGCAGGAGGTAGCCCGCCAGGGCAAGTTACGTGTTACGTAAAGATCGAGACGCCGCCAGGGCCGACCAAGAACCCGAGAACGATGAGAACTATGCCCCAGAGCATCTCTTTCCTAAACAGGGCGAGGATGCCCGAGATGACAAGGATGACCGCAATGATCCACAAGAAAAGTGCCATGCCGACGATTACCCGGCCTCTGCAGTCGTCAAACAGAAAGTGTCAGCGGCGGAGAGCGACCTTCGTGGCCGCTTCGGACTTCACTTGTTGAAAGAAGTCGTTGCCCTTGTCGTCGACCACGATGAAGGCGGGAAAGTCTTCCACTTCGATCTTCCAGATGGCTTCCATGCCGAGTTCGGGATACTCCAGAACTTCGACGTGGCGAATGTTGTCGAGGGCCAGGCGTGCGGCTGGGCCGCCGATCGAACCGAGGTAGAAGCCGCCGTGTTCCTTGCACGAATCGGTGACCTGCCTGGACCGGTTGCCTTTCGCGAGCATGATCATCGAACCTCCAGCGGCCTGAAACTGCTGCACGTACGAATCCATTCGTCCCGCCGTGGTGGGGCCGAACGACCCTGACGCATAGCCGTCTGGAGTCTTGGCCGGCCCCGCGTAGTAGATGCAGTGATCCTTGAGGTACTGCGGCATCTCTTCCCCGGCATCGAGTCGATCTTTGATCTTGGCGTGGGCGATGTCGCGGCCAACGATGATCGTGCCTGTGAGCATTACCCGGGTTTTCACCGGGTACTGAGACAGCTCAGCGAGTATGTCTGCCATCGGTCGGTTCAGATCGATGCTCACAGCGTAAGTCGGGCTGTCGGGATGGTTGAGATCGTCCTCGGTGACGTCGGGTAAGAAGCGTGCCGGATCGTGTTCGAGTTGTTCGAGAAAGACACCATCTGTAGTGATCTTTCCGAGCATCTGCCGGTCGGCTGAACACGACACTGCCATGGCCACCGGACAGGATGCTCCGTGACGGGGGAGTCGCACCACTCGAACGTCATGGCAGAAGTACTTGCCGCCGAATTGAGCTCCGATGCCAGTGGTCTGGGCCAGTTCCAGCAGTTTGGCTTCCAGATCGATGTCACGAAAACCTCGCCCAGTGGCGTCGCCGCTGGTGGGAAGGGAGTCGAGGTACTTCGTGGAGGCCAGCTTTGCGGTTTCGATCGCGAACTCGGCCGAGGTGCCACCGACGACTACGGCCAGGTGATACGGCGGACACGCCGACGTGCCGAGAGATTGCAACTTGTCGAAGACCCAGGGCAACAACGTGGCTTCGTTGAGCAGCGCTTTGGTTTCTTGGTAGAGGTAGCTCTTGTTCGCCGAGCCACCGCCTTTGGCGATGAACAGGAACTTGTAGGCATCGCCGTCGGTGGCTGAAATCTTGATCTCACCGGGAAGGTTGTTGCCGGTGTTCTGCTCGGTGTACATGTCGAGCGCGGCCATTTGGCTATAGCGCAGGTTGCTCGTGAGATAGGTGTCGGCGATTCCCCGTGCGATTGCCCGCTCGTCGCCTCCGCCGGTGAACACGAACTGACCCTTCTTGCCCTTCACGATGGCCGTACCGGTGTCTTGGCACATGGGCAGAACACCGCCAGCCGAGATCGCCGAGTTCTTGAGCAGATCGGTAGCGACGAAGCGGTCGTTCGACGAGGCCTCCGGATCGTCGAGAATGTTGCGCAACTGCCGGAGGTGAGCAGGGCGCAAGAAGTGAGCGATTTCGCGCATCGCCTCGGCCGTGAGGCGTCGAATCGCTTCCAGTTCGACCTTCAAGAACGTGCCAACCGGGGTATCTACCGTCGACACCCCCTCTGTGGTGAGCAGGCGGTATGGCGTGTCGTCGTGACCGAGCGGAAGGATTTCGGTGAACCCGAACTCGGCCTCGATGGGATGTTCGATCGAACGAAGTGCGCCAGAGTCATCCATGGTTTCATCGTACGAGCCCACTTTGTGCCAGGCACAACCTGGTCACGACCACGAGGTGCCAGATACAACCTGGTCCAACGTGGTTACGTAAGACCTTGGCGTTCGATCGCTTGTTTGACGATGACGTTGCGCAGCACTTCATTGGTGCCTTCGCCCACGATCATCAACGGGGCGTCTCGGTAGTAGCGCTCCACGTCGAACTCGGTGGAATAGCCGTGGCCGCCGTGAACTCGGATCGCATCGAGGGTGACCTTGGCCGCCATTTCAGAGGAGAACAGCTTCGCCATACCAGCCTCCATGTCTGCCCGTCTTCCGGAGTCGATGCAGTCGGCAGCGTGGTAGTTGAGTTGCTGCGCGGCGGTGATGTGGGTCGCCATGTCGGCCAGCAGATTGCCGACCGACTGATGCTGCCAGATGGGTACCCCGAACGCCTGACGGTCTTGCGCATACCGCAGTGCGTCGTGGAACGCGGCGCGTGCTACGCCGATTGCGCGACCGGCGACTTGTATACGTCCGGTCTCGAGCCCTGTCATCATCTGCGAGAACCCGTTCCCTAGAACCCCTCCCAGTAAGGCGTCGTCGGGTACGAGGCAGTCGTCGAAGTGCAGTTCACACGACTCGACGCCCTTGTATCCGAGCTTCGGTAGGTCGCGTGACACGGTGAACCCCGGAACCTTTTCCACGAGCAGGATGGAAATCCCGCGGTGGCGCGGCTCGGCATTCGGGTCGGTCTTCACCAACAGTGCCACCAAGCCTGAGGTTCGTGCGTTGCTGATCCAGGTCTTCGACCCGTTGATGAGGTAGCCGTCGGACACCGGCACGGCGACCGTGCGCATGGCCTGAAGATCCGAACCACCGTCGGGCTCTGTGAGGGCCATCGTGGCGCGCAATTCTCCGGTGGCCAGGCGGGGCAGATAGCGGTGGCGCTGTTCCTCGGTGCCGAACTTCAGGACGAGTTTCGAGACCACGGAATGTCCACCGAACGCGCCGGCCAGCGACATCCACCCGCGAGCGATCTCTTCCGTCACTCTGGCGTAGCACCGTGCGGAGACTGCGTAGTCGCCGTACGGCGCTGGGATCACAAGGCCGAACACGCCCATGACCTTCATCTGCTCGATGAGTGCGTCCGGGTAGGTGTTCGCGTGTTCGAGTTCGTTCACCACGGGGCGTACCGCTGTGTCGACCCACTTCGCCACGAGGTCGACGATCTGCTCTTCCTCGGTCGAGAGCTCAGGCATAGGCGGCCGACATTACCGCAGGCGGTGTGGGCGCCCACCCGGTGCAGGGCGACCCCGGCGCGTTACAGAGCTGCTTCGAGCAGCAGGATGAATGCCGAGATCGCACACAACACGAGCACGAGCGGTCGCACCCGTTCGGCGGGGAGTCGCGGGGCGGTGAACTTCGAAACCCAGACGCCTAGCAGCGATGCCGGTACCAACAGTAGTCCCAGTTGCAGTTCGCGTCGGCCGACGACACCGGCGATGGTGAGTGTGATGAACGAAATGAAGATGCCGACGACGAAGAACAGCGCCAAGGTGGCACGCATCGTTGCTGGGTCGCTGTGCTGATACGTGAGGGCCATTGGCGGCCCGCCGATGCCGGCAGCCGTCCCGCCGAAGCCCGAAGCGACGCCTGAGATGGCGAGGTTTCGCTTGGTTGGCGCAAATTGCACGCCCGACGCCGAGCCGATGACGGCGCTCAGGACAACGATGGCGATGACGATTGCCAACGTGGTGTGGCTGGCTCGCGCTGCTATCCAAGCGCCAAGGATGGTACCGGGGATTCGGCCGACGATCGCCCAGCCGATGCCGGTGCGGTCGATCGATTCTCGTTCGCGAATGGCCATGGCGATGGTCATGGGGAGGATCGCTACGAGAAGGGCGACTGGTACGAATTCGGGGTCGGCGAGCCCGAGGATCGGTGAGGCGATCAAACCCAGCCCAATGCCGATCGAGCTCTGCACCAACGCCCCGACGAACACCACGATCATGCAAACGGCGACCAGCCACGGGTTGAGGCCACCGGCAGTCCACGTGAAGGCGATGGCGAGCATCATCTGTCCTTCATGCGTTTGGGTACTGCGGTGGCCGGGTCTTGTGGCCACTGGTGCTTCGGGTAGCGGCCAGCAAGATCCTTGCGCACGTCTGCCCACGAGCCGGCCCAGAAGCCGGGGAGGTCTGCGGTGATCTGGATCGGCCGATCTGCCGGAGACAGCAGGTGCAGCACGACGGGGCGGCCACCTGAGGCGGGGTGCACGGTGGTGCCGAAAAGATCTTGCACGCGCACGCGTGCGCTGGGTTCGTCGCCCGAGTAGTCCACCTTGGCAGCTCGGCCGTTGGGCAGCTCCAGCTCGGTGGGGGCCATTGTGTCGAGGTCCGAGCCTTGGGGCCACGGCAGTTGCGCCCGTAACACCATGGCGAGGTCCACGCCCTCCAGATCCCGGCGCCCGGTGGCACCGGGAAGATAGGGAGCGAGCCATTCGGCGGCGGTGTTCGAAAGTGCAGCGGGGCTCCAATCCGGCCACGGTTCGCCAACGGTACGATGGAGAAAGTCGACACGCTGACGCAGCGATACCGACGCAGAGGACCAGCCAAGCACCGCCAGCCCGGTGGCGCGCACGCGCTCCATGAGCGCCGCGGTGGTGGCAGAGCCTGGTTCGGCGCGCCGAGTGATCGCGCCGAGCGACATTCCACCGAGCCGTCGTTCGACCTTTTCGACCAGGTCGTCGCGCTCGCCGTCCCATTCGAGCGAGACGATTTCACTGACCGCATCCCCGAGTGCCAGAGCAACTTCGTCGCCATCGAGACCGGCGGCGAGTCGAATGCGTGACCGCTCGCGTTTGCCGTCGAGATCGGCAGCGATGATGAACGGCTCGTGCGCCAAGGGGTCGGCCTCGGGCATCCACGCGCCGGAACCGGTTCGCAGTTGGAACTGTCCGGGGCGCCGCCGGGCCGCCAACCGGTCGGGGTAGGCAGCGAGCAGTACGGCGCCAGCACGATCGGGATCTATCAGGGCGACATCGAACTTGATACCGAGCCGGCGGGCGAGGTCCGCTGCCCGTTCACGCACTTGGCGAACGGCCCGGTGGTCGGCCTGGTCGTGGCTCCCGCGGCCAGCGAGCAAACGAACCCGCAGCCCCAGGTCGCTGGGGAGTTCTTCCGGACGGCCGCGGAGCACATCACGTTCGTCGAGCAAAGCAACCAGGGCACACCCGAGAGGCGATGGCTCGGCCACCAGCATCCGAGCCAGACGAGGGTGCGTCGGCAAGCGCAGCATCTGGCGGCCGACCTCGGTGATGGCGCCGTGGTTGTCGAGCGCTCCCAGCTCGGCGAGCAACACGTGTGCTGCTTGCAGCGGCTTGCGTGGTGGCGGTGTCATGAACGCCAGTTCGTCGGCCGGCGTGCCCCACGCCGCGATCTCCAGCGCGAGCCCCGCAAGGTCGACTTCTTCGATCTCGGGCGACCGATGTGCCGACCGGCTGCCGTGTTCGATCTTGCTCCACAATCGGTAGCACGTGCCAGGTTCCACGCGTCCGGCGCGGCCGGCGCGTTGGTCGGCCGACGAACGACTCGTCGTGATGGTGGTGAGGCGACTCATCCCGGTTGCCACGTCGAAGCGCGGCGCGCGGGCCAGCCCCGAGTCCACGACGACGCGCACGCCATCCACCGTGAGCGACGTTTCCGCAATGTCCGTCGACAAGACGACACGCCGTCGGCCCGGCGGTGAGGGAGCGAGCGCCGTGTCTTGTTCGGCAAGTGAGAGAGCACCTGCCAGCGGATACACGTCGATGTGGTCTGGAAGGGCTGCCTCGAGCAGGGACTTGGTTCGCATGATCTCGCCGATGCCGGGTAGGAAGACCAACACGTCGCCAGGTTCCTCGCGGACAGCTCGGACGACTGCTGCGGTGGTGGCTTGTTCGATGCGATCACGTTTCTGGCCGCGTTGAGTGGTGGTGGGCACCCAGCGCACGTCGACGGGAAACGTGCGTCCCTCGCTGTTGATGAGCACTGCGTCGGGGAGGACGCGCATCAACGCAGCAGTGTCCGGGGTGGCCGACATGGCAATCACCCGCAGGTCGGGGCGGATCGACCTGATCACATCGATGGTCAGCGCCACGCCGATGTCGGTGGGGAGGTTGCGCTCATGGATCTCGTCGAAGATCACAAGACCCACGCCGGGGAGCTCTGCGTCGTTCTGAAGCCGGCGAGTGAGGATGCCCTCGGTCACCACTTCGATGCGTGTACCCGGCCCGATGTGGCGCTCATCGCGGGTTTGGTAGCCAACGGTGTCGCCGACTTGTTCGCCGAGCGTGGAAGCCATCCGCCTGGCCGCCGCACGCGTGGCGAGGCGGCGGGGTTCGAGCATGACGATGCGCTGACCCGCCAGCCAGGGCTCATCGAGCAGTGCGAGCGGCACCGTGGTCGTCTTGCCAGCACCCGGGGGCGCAACCAAAACGACGTGTCGGCGCAGATGGAGCGCTGCCCTGATGTCGTCGAACGTTTCGGCGACGGGAAGGTTCGGAAGTGGGACCCGACCCGGCACCAGGTTCGCGCTCAGCCGAAGGCTGGGGAACCGGCGAATACCCCCGGGTCTGAGGCGGCCGGAATTTGAGGCGACCGCCAGCTGGTGAGAGCCGCAATTGCATCGGCGACTTCACGCCATTCGCCGGGGTTCCACCCGGTGGCGTACGCAGCCACCTCGCCGTCGACCCGGATGAACGCGAATGCTGGCAACCGTTCGATGCCAGCGGCTTTCACCAGCGTGCGGTCCGGATCGGTGAACACCAGGAACTCGTCGGTGAGCGGGCCCAGAAACTTTCGGGCGTCCGATGCGTCCGACGTGACGACGAAGTTGACGCGCGCGTCGGATCCTCTGAACCCTTCGAGGATTCGAACGGCCGTCTTCAACACCCACGAGCTCTCATTGGTGTACGGGTCGACGATGACACTTGCCAGGTGGAACGTCGTCAGCCAGTCGTCGAGGTCGCGAGGATCACCGTCGAGCGGTGTGAGTTGGAGATCATTCGGCAGTTTCGTTGCCACGGGCAGTGATGGTAGCCAGCCAAACGCTGACCGCCCCAACCAATGTGCGCAAGAGCAGCAAAGGGAACCGTGACATGCGACCAGAAACTGGTTACGAGCGCCTACGTTGGAAGGGTGCATCCCATCGAACACCTCCGCTACATCGCACGAGCCAGCGGTGTCGACGCAGCCACGCTGGTGCGTGAAACCGCTGTGGCGCTCGGCTCGTTACGAGCGGACCCTGCCAACCTTGTCATCGCGTGCCGCCGAATCGTCGAGCGCCACGTCACGGTTGCCCCCATGTGGTGGTTGTGTTCGGAATTGCTCGTGGCCGACGAGCCAGACCGCCGCGCGTGGGAACTGGCGGATGAGATCGACTGCGATCCAACTGCCGATCTGTTCGCTGAATCGCTCGCAACTGCATGGCCAGGGGCGGCCACGGTTCTCACGGTGGGATACTCGGACGTGCTGTGCGCCGGGCTCGTGGAACGCGGCGACGTTTCGGTGTGGTGTGCCGACAGCGGGCACTCGGCAAGCGGCATGGTGCGACGTCTCGAACGTGGTGGAATCAACTGCGAACTGCTGCCGTTCGAAGGCATCGGCAATGCCGTCGGCAGCGTTGATGCCGTGGTGATCGAGGCGCTGGTGGGTGCTCCGCACCGGGTGTTGGCAGCAGCGGGGACCCTGGCGGTAGCTGCGGCCGCGTACGTCGTCGGTACTCCGATCTGGCTGGTGACGCCGCTCGGCACACGTCTGCCGCCCGAGTACGTCGACGCCATCGCAACCGTCGCGTTCGGGGATGAGGCCGTGCTCCAGCGCGAGTTCGACGAGCTGCCAACCGCCCTGTTCACGCAAGTCGTCACGCCAGACCGCGAGGCGAACGCTCGGGCCCGGCCGTCCGACTCGCTCGGCAGCAGCACTCCGTTCGCTCCAGAGCTGCTACGTGCCGCCGAGGGTCGTGCGTGAGGCACTTCCGAGGCGGGTTGACCGCGACCGGTTGCATCGCCGCCACACTGCTCTTCGGTTCCTGCAGCGCAGACGACCCAGCCGACGATTTGGCGAACCAATCACCGCCTGCCACCGTTCCGCCAAACGCATCGACGACGCCGCTGAGGGACACCACCACGACGATCGCGTCTCCGGGTTCCACGGTGTCGTCAGCGACGGCGGCCAACGAACCGACCACCTCGACAACGATGTTGTCGTTCACCGGTGACCCGAACTCGGAATGGTGCGTCGTGGCCGCAGAACTCGTGGTGCTGTCAGACGCGTTCGAAGCCGCTTCGGTTTCGGACCCTGATGAAATCGAGCGAACGCTCACCGCCTTCGTCGACCGCATGGCACTGATCGCGTTCATTGCACCTTCGGACATCGTCGACGACGTGGCCCTGTCGGTGGGAGCGTTCGGCGACAT
>JBBREA010000036.1:0-27415 GCA_038203385.1 Acidimicrobiales bacterium
CGTACCTCGCCGCACGCCAGTAGCGGTCACCAGTAGCCGTCACCAGTAGCCGTCACCAGTAGCCGTCACCAGTAGCCGTCACCAGTAGCCGTCACCAGTTGTCGTTTGCCGGTGGCCGGCCGTTCTGGGACCGTCACGTCCGGTGTGGACGGTGTGGACGGTGTGGACAGTGTGGACGGTGTGGACGGTGTGGACGGTGCGATTGGTGGCCATTCGGCCATACTGTCGCAGTGAAGGCACTGGAAGCTGGCGATCGAGTCATGTTGCTCGATGCCAAGAAGCGGCGTTACCTCCTCAACCTGGTCGATGCAGGTGAGTTCCACACGCATGCCGGCTTCGTGCCCCACATGGAGATCATCGGGCAGCTCGAAGGCACGGTCGTAAAGAGCACGAAAGGTGCCGAGTACACCGTGTTGCGGCCCACCCTCGAGGACTATGTGCTCGAGATGCCCCGCGGCGCTCAGGTGATCTACCCCAAGGATCTGGCACCGATCTGCATGCTCGCCGATATCGGACCCGGCATGCGGGTTTTCGAGACGGGTATCGGGTCGGGCGCGTTGTCGACGACCATGCTGCGTTGGGGCGCCGACATCGTCGGGTTCGAGATCCGCGAGGACTTCGCCAATCGTGCTCGTGTCAACGTGCGCGAGTTCCTCGGCGATGCCGTGCTCGACCGGTACGAAATCCACATCGCCGACAGCTACGAGGGCATTCCCGCCGAGTTGGGCATGTTCGACCGCGCGGTACTGGATCTTCCCGAGCCATGGCAGGTCATTCCGCACCTCGAGCACGTGCTTGCTCCTGGCGGGGTTTGTGTGGCATACACGCCCCAGATCACGCAGGCGACGCAGGTCCGCGAGGAGTTGAAGGGTCGATGGATCGACGTGCGAACCATCGAGGTGCTGCATCGGGGTTGGCACATCGAAGGTCAAGCGGTCCGCCCGGACCACCGGATGGTCGCACACACGGCGTTTCTCACCGTCGGCAGGTTCCTGGGCAAAGGCAACCGGGCAATGCGCACCGACGATCGAACCGAACGGTTCGGCGGAGACCGAATCAAGCGCTGATCGGACCCCGCTGATCGGACCCCGCTGATCGGACCCCGGTCCAGCGCCCTACGGTTCTCACGCTGATGGGTTCTCTGCTGAGACTGAGAGGACTGTTCGGCTGTGAGCGGGCAGCTGCCGATCAAGCTTGCAGCTACGCGGGCAGGTGCTGGCGGCTGCAGCGAGCTGGCACCAACGGCGTCTGGTTGCTACCGGACCGTCGCCCTAGATGGTTTCGGTGACATCGTCACCAGGGAGGACGTTGCGTGTTTCGAGCACAGCCAGGTCGCGCACGGCGTAGCGAAGGTGGCCGCACTCTTCGGCCATCACGGTGCGGAGACAGTCTCGAACCGTGCGACGCTCGTCGGGGAAGTCGGGCATGGGCGATCGCAGCGACAATGCCTCCAGGCCGTCGTCGGTGAGCCCATCGACGACCGCACGCACCGCCGTCATGCGGTCAGTCCGCACCTCGAGCACCTCCTCGAACGTAGGGTCGGCTTCGGGGTCGAGACCGATGCCCAACGCGTCCGTCTCGGGCAGCTCGCTGTGCGGAAGACCAATCCGGTGAAAGACCGGCGGGTCGACCAGGCAGCCCAACCATGAGTCCGTTGCGAAGATGAGGTGACGCAACGTCTCGTTGAACGACCACTCGTCGTCAACACGCTCGTCGAGCAATTCCTCGGGAAGCGCTTGTGCACGCCCGGTGGCCCCGACCCACAGTTGCTCGATGACCGTCCACATGGCCTCGAAGTCGGCGGCTGACAGCATTTCCCGGAGTTGCACGCGTTCCGGGTGTAGGCGGTCCAACTCGGCTTGCACATATGCCGTGACATCGACGTCGTTCACGGTCACGTTGCGGAGGTGGCCGAACAGGCGCACGTCGTCGAGGTACGAGTTGGTGATCTTGAACCTGGTGACGTTGCAGTCGCGCAACGTGAGGCCGGAACAATCGGCATTGATGAAGCGTGCGTCCTTGAAGGCATCGGTGTCGCGAAACTCGGCAGTCATGAAGTCTCAACTCTCTCACAGCGATCGAACCAGTGGCGTTCCGCGTCGATCCGATTCCGGCCCGGCCCGACCGGCTTTCCGTTGGAATCTCGTTCGGATCCATCGGTCGGATCCATCGGTCGTTGTACCGGCGATCAGGCGGCGGGTGGGGGTTTCCAGGTGAGGTATCGGTAGTCGCAGGTTTCGCCGCTGGGGTGTTTGTAGTTGGGGTTGGCTGGTCGGCCGTCGGGGTGTGGGGGGCGGGGTGTGGGGTGGGTGCGGAGGGTTCGTCCGTGTTGGTCGGTGACTACGAGAGCGCCTGGTTGGCCGAGGGGGAGTTGGGGGTTGCCTGCGATGGTGATGTCGCCTGCGTGGTGTTGGTGGTGGTGGGCGTCGCAGACGAGGACGAGGTTGTGGAGTTCAGTTTTCCCGCCGGCTTGCCAGGGTTTGATGTGGTGAGCTTGCAGGCCGAGGGTGCTGGTGCATCCGGGGATGGCGCAGCCTTGGTCGCGTAGTTCGAGGAGGCGGCGGAGTCGGTTGGGGGGTGTGCGGGTGGTGTTGCCGACGCCGATGGGGAGGTGGCCGTGTTGCCAGATGATCTGGATGAGAGTGTCGCAGGTGAGGTAGTCGCAGATGCTGGGTGCTATCGGTATGCCGTTGGTGAGGATGGCTTCGAAGCTGACGTCGCTTCGGCGGTCTGTTGTGATCGTTGCAGGGCCATCGGAGCCGGAGGTCACGTAGCTGACACCGACGCTGGGGTTGGTGTTGGCTTCGTCTGGGGTTGGGTTGTGTTGTCCTGGTGGGCCTGGGTGGCGTGGGGTGGTGCTCGTGGCGGTGGTGTTGGTGCGGGTTGGCGAGTTGATGTGGATGTAGGTCTTGAAGCGTTCGGCGCGTTGGGTACCGGAGGTGCTAAGTGATCGTCGGCAGATTTCGATGAGTGCGTCGGCCCAGGTGACGTTCGGGTGCCCGTGGCGGAACAGGTAATCGCGGGCTTCGTTGAGCGCGGCGTCGAGCAGCATGCCTTGGTCGGTGGTGAGGTTGTTGGCGTTGAGCCGGAACCTCGACCACTCATCGAATCCGAACGACACCGTGGCCGAGGATCGGGAGTGGCGACGGCTGGTGCGTGCCGAATCCGAAGTGCCGGCGGCCGCTTCAGCCCCTCCCGCCGGATGCGCGCCAGCGGACCCACCGGGATCGGTCTCGTCGGAGTGGATCTCACCGCCGGGGTGGTCTTCGTGGTGACCGCCTTGTTCGCTGCTGGTGTGGATGCTGTCGGTATCGCAGCTGTGAGGCGCACCGTCAACCTGATCAGTGTCAGAGGGTGCTGGTGCGCCGGGTGTGTGGTCGCCGGGTGTGTGGTCGCCGGCGTTGTCTGATGGGGTGGCGGGTTCCGGTCTGGCGGCGACGGTGCGGACGAACTTGCGGATTTGTTGCACGGTGGCGAGTTCGGCGAACTCGGCGACACGACGATCAGCCAGCGGGTCAGCGGTCATCGCAGCGGCGGTTTGGTCGAGTGACAGTTTCCCAGCACGCAACAGTGCCATGACGTGAGGGAACTGGTGTGCTTGTTCGGCGATACCGATGATCTCGTTGGCGTGGGCGGTGCTGACCCCGGCGTGCACGGTGAGCCAATGTGCTGGGCTGACGAACCCGCCGCCAGAACACACCCGATGCTGCAACGCGCCCACCATCACGTCGACCAGTTGTGCGTGACCGAGGTTCACGAACCCAGCGGCGTCGGCCATCGCATCTTCGATGTCCAGCCACACCAGCCGATCAGGAACCACCGCCACACCCATGACCACATTCTCCCAGATGGGTGTAACACAGTTGATTGGGCCCGAAAGTGCAGATGGACGCGCAACAGGTGAGCCCGTCACGGACGACGTGCGAGTTGCCGCCAGGTGCTGGACTGGGCCTTCTGCTCGGGCGATCGGCGGCGGGCGCGCGCTGAGGCGGCCGGTGTCGTAACGTCGCGCAGCGATGACTCGGTTCGGTCGGCTCAGCCGCCGGGCGGGCGGTACGAAGGTGATTTGGCCATCGCCGAGTCGACATCCTCCACCGTCATCAATGGTGTGAGGTTGACCGACACTGCGCCGGTCGAGTTGATCATGAGCGAAAGAGCCGTGGCGCTGGCGACATCGGGGAAATCGCAGATCCCGTAAATGTCGGATTCTCCGAATGCGTAGTACAGGCAGTCGAGCGTCCCGCCGACGGACTCGACGGCTGCAGTAGCGGCCTCGCGACGCTTCGAGCCTCCCTCTCTCAGCAGCCCCTTTATCCCGTCTCCCGTGTAGTTCCCTGTGAGCAAGTACTTGGACATGATGATCCATCCCTTCGGTATCGCCGGCTTGGCGAACTGCCGTAGAACCGTACTACTCGCCCAGGAGCGCGTGAATAGGCTCATACCTTGCGGGTGCGGCTGGCCTCACGTGCCGCAGAAGGTGCGGAATGTCTGTAGGAACCTTGGTTGGCTGGGTGTGGCGAGATCGGCATCGCCGGGCTGTTCGGTGAACGGATCTGAGAGCACGGCCAGCAGCCGTTCGAACGGCGCGTAGTCACCCTGCACGGCTGCGTCGAGCGCGGTTTCCACGTGTTCGTTGCGGGCGATGAACAGCGGGTTCGTGGCGAGCATGGCGGCGCGCCGCCCGGGCGTTGGTTCCATGGCGCACCGTTGCACGTACCGACTCAGCCACCCGTCGGCGATGGAAGGTTCGGAGAACAAACCCCGAACCTGCGTGTCGTCCCCGTCGAGCCCGTCAGCGCTGTGTACGAAGCTGAGCAAGCGCCAGGCCTGGGTGAGATCGACGCGATGATCGCCCAGCATCGCCAGCCAGTCATCGGCAAGTGCTTGGTCGCCGTCTCGTTGCGAGACGAGGCCGAGCTTGCGTCGGAGCTCGCTGAGGTAGGCACGTTCGAACTCCGGTCGATATGTCTCGACCGCAGCAGTGGCGAGCGCGACCGCCCGGTCGCTGTCGTCGCTGATTTGGGGCAAGAGCGCTTCGGCGAGGCGGGCCATGTTCCAGCCTGCGACACCGGGTTGGTTGCCGAAGGCGTATCTGCCACTCTCATCGATGGAGCTGAAGACCGCGTTCAGATCGTACGGTTCGACGAACGCGCATGGCCCGTAGTCGATCGTCTCTCCCGAGATGGTGCAGTTGTCGGTGTTCATCACCCCGTGGACGAACCCGACCGCCATCCATTGCGCGACAAGCCGCGCTTGGCGGGCCACGACCGATTGCAGGAGCTGCAGGGCGGGAGTAGCGCTGGGATCGACGTCGCCATCGATACCAGCAACGACACCGTGGCGAGCCAACGCGTAGCCGATGAGCCGTGCGACCTGCTCGGATTGTTGACGTGCGGCGAAGTACTGGAACGTGCCGACCCGGAGGTGGCTCGAAGCAATGCGTGTGAGAATGGCACCGGGCTCGGGGCGGCGCCGCATGACGACGTCGGACGTGACCACCGCCGCCAACGCTCGTGTAGTGGGTATTCCAAGTGCATGCATCGCCTCGCCCATGAGGTATTCCCGCAGCACCGGAGCGATCGTGGCCCGGCCATCGCCGCCCCGCGAAAACGGGGTACGTCCCGAACCCTTCAAGCCGATGTCGAACCTGCGCCCGTGCGGGTCGACGATTTCGCCGAGCAGCAGTGCTCGCCCGTCTCCGAGGCCCGGATTGAACGAACCGAATTGGTGGCCCGCATAGGCCTGAGCAATCGGGTGCGCACCTGGCAACAGCTGGTTGCCTGACAGGTACTCGACGGCGCTGCCTCGAAGTGCAGCGCTGTCGAGCCCCAGCACGCCGGCGAGTTCGTCGTTGAACGCGACCAACCGCGGCTGTTGGGCCGCGGTTGGAAGTACCTCTGCAAACAACCCGCTGAGCTCGCGGGCGTAGGTGTTGTCGAACGTGATCAGGAGACAGGATTCAGATCGGTGTGATCAGGGCTCGATGAAGATGCATTCGCCCGGACATTCCTCGGCGGACTCGATGACTGCGTCGAGCTGGCTGTCGGGGAAGTTGGCGAGGCCTTCGGCCCCCTGCGGGTTGCCTTTCTCGGTGGCGAAGATCTTGCCGCTCTCGACAACATAGGCCAAGCCGTCGTCGAGCAACGTGAACACGTCGGGGGCAATTTCCTCACACAGGCCGTCGCCGGTGCAGAGATCCTGGTCGATCCAGACCTTCATGTGGTGTTGTCTCCTTGAGAGTGTTGCGGTGAGCGTTCCGAGAACGAAGAACTGCGAGCAGTTTACCCGGCGTGTTTCGTGAAAACCAGGGCCGGACGGCCCAAGCTCAGCATGACATTGCTGTGAACTGGTAGCGCGCATGCCTGCTTGTGCTCGTGCGGCGCGTGTATCTTCCCGATACCAGTGACGTTGACTCACACGAGGAGGCACCAGTGACCGAGTTCGATCACACAGGAGACGCCGAGCAGGAAGCAACCGAGGCCAAGTTGGCCGTGCTCAGCGAGGAGAACTCCCATCTGCGCTCGCGCCTGGCCGACGTGCCGAATCGAATTCGTTCATTGGAAGAACGGCTGCTGGAGACCAAAGGGCAACTGGCCCAAACCACGGCACAGAACGAGAAGTTGAGCTACACGCTGCGCGAGGCGCGCGACCACATCTCGTCGTTGCGCGACGAGGTCGACAAGCTCACCCAACCACCCAACGCGTATGCGGTGGTGGTGGGCAAGAACGATGATGGAACTGTCGATGTGCTGTCGAGCGGCCGCAAGATGAAGGTGCAACTACACCCCGACATCGACCACGAGTTCCTCGACCTCGGCGCCGAGGTCGCGCTGAACGAGTCGTTCAACATCATCGAGTCGAGACGCCCGGACACCACCGGTGAGGTGGTCAGCCTCAAAGAAGTGCTGGATGATGGTGTTCGCGCCATCGTTGTGGGCAGAGCGGACGAAGAGCGGGTCTGCGAGTTGTCGAGCGCGTTGCGTGGTGTGCATCTGCGTTCCGGCGATTCGATGCGCCTCGACTCGCGTTCGAACATGCTCCTTGAAAAACTTCCACGGCCAGAGGTGGAAGGCCTGTTGCTCGAAGAAGTTCCAGACATCAGCTACGACGACATCGGCGGTCTCGACTCGCAAATCGAAGCCATTGCCGACGCGGTCGAGTTGCCGTTCTTGCACCACGAACTGTTCGCCGAGCACCGCCTGCCCGCTCCGAAAGGCATCCTGCTTTACGGCCCACCGGGCTGTGGCAAGACGCTCATTGCCAAAGCGGTGGCGAACAGCCTGGCCAAGAAGGTTGCCGAGAAGATGGGTGAAGGCAAAGGGCGCTCCTACTTCATCAACATCAAAGGTCCCGAGCTGCTGAACAAGTACGTCGGCGAAACCGAACGCCAGATTCGGTTGGTGTTCCAACGCGCTCGTGAAAAGAGCGAAGAGGGTTGGCCCGTCATCGTGTTCTTCGACGAGATGGACTCCATGTTCCGCACGCGAGGCACCGGCATCAGTTCCGACATGGAGTCAACGATCGTGCCTCAGCTCCTTGCAGAGATCGATGGGGTCGAAGGTCTGACCAATGTGATCGTGATCGGCGCCACCAACCGCGAAGACCTCATCGATCCGGCGATTCTTCGTCCCGGCCGTCTCGACGTGAAGATCAAGATCGAACGTCCCAACGCCGACGCTGCGCGCCAGGTGTTCGCGCAATATCTCACCAATGAGATTCCGATTGCCGAGGGCGAGTTGGTGCCCGACATGATCGACGACACCGTCGCCGAGATGTATCGCGTCGACGACGCCACTCGCGTCCTCGAGGTGACATACCAAAACGGTGACAAGGAAATCCTCTATTACACAGACTTCGCTAGCGGCGCCATGATCGAAAACATCGTCCGTCGGGCGAAGAAGTTGGCCATCAAACGACTCATCGGCGGGGGAGCCAAGGGTGTGTCGACTGCCGACCTTCTTGCGTCGATCAAGCAGGAGTACAAAGAGCACGAGGATTTGCCGAACACCACCAACCCCGACGATTGGGCCAAGATCTCGGGCAAGAAAGGCGAACGCATCGTCTTCATCCGCACTCTCGTGTCGGTCGAGGCCACCGACGGTGGCGAAGGTGGACGCAGCATCGAGCGGGTGCAAACCGGTCAATACCTCTGACTGTGACTCGAGCAGGTGACGCCGCTTGCGATGCCTGCATCTACCGAACCACGTTGTGGTACCGCCGAGCGCTATGGTGCGCGCATGGCCATCGCCAAGGTGTGCGGCATCGAAACCGAGTACGGCATCGTCGTGCGCGGCGGAGACAACAACCCGGTCTCTGCGTCGTCCATACTGATCAACGCCTATGTCAGCGCCACCTCGCGAAAGGTCGGCTGGGACTTCGAAGACGAGACACCTGCGAACGACGCCCGCGGGTATGGGCTCGATCACTTCTTGGCGCCCGAGGTGGAAAGCACGCTGGTCAACGCTGTGTTGTCCAACGGGGCGCGCTACTACGTGGACCACGCACACCCGGAGATCTCCACCCCTGAGGTCACCACGGCAGCCGAGGCGGTGCAGTGGGATCGCGCTGCCGACGAGATCGTGCGTGACTCCATGGGTTACGCCAATCAGATGCTCGGCGAGGCAGAGATCGTCATCTACAAGAACAACTCCGACGGCAAGGGAAACAGTTATGGGTGCCACGAGAACTACCTCATGGCTCGGGACGTGCCCTTCGGTCGAATCGCAACCCAGATCACGTCGCATTTCGTCACCCGCCAAGTGTTCTGCGGTGCCGGCAAGGTGGGCTGCGAGCAACCCGGCAGTGTTTCTGCTGACGTTCCCTATCAACTCAGCCAACGCGCCGATTTCTTCGAAGAGGAGATCGGGCTCGAGACCACGCTGAAACGGCCCATTGTGAACACTCGCGACGAGCCACATTGCGACGCGCAGAAGTACCGTCGACTCCACGTCATCGTCGGCGATGCCAACATGAGTGAAGTCGCCACGTACCTCAAGGTGGGCACCACGGCCATCGTGCTCGCCATGATCGAAGACGATGTGCTGGGCGACGATTGGCTGCTCGGCAACCCTGTGCCAGCCATTCGACACATCAGCCACGATCCCACGCTGACACGAACTGTGGCGCTGCGGGACGGCCGCCGGGTCACTGCGTTGGAGGTGCAATGGGGAATCTTCGAGCGCGCTCACAAATACCAACAATCTCACGGGCTCGACGCCGTCGGCGCGGGGGTTGGTGACGACGTCATGAGGCGTTGGGAAGCGATGCTGTCCGCGCTCGAGTCTGATCCAGACTCGTTGGCCCACCAGGTCGACTGGATTGCGAAGCGGCGCCTGGTCAACGGGTATGCCGAGCGACATGGCATCGGCGGATTCGACGCGCGGCTGAAGGCCATCGATCTGCAGTACCACGACATGCGCCGCGGCAAGGGCCTCGCCGAGCGATGCGGGCTCGACACGTTGGTCACGCGCGATGATGCCGTCGCTGCAATGACCGAGCCGCCGCTGACGACTCGCGCGTACTTCCGAGGTAGATGCTTGCAAAAGTTTCCGAACGACATCGTGGCGGCGAACTGGGACTCGATGGTATTCGACATCGGCCGCGACCCCCTGCGGCGGGTACCGATGATGGAACCCCAACGAGGCACAGCGGAACACGTCGGCGCGCTCATCGACTCAAGCAGCACTGCGGCTGAACTGCTCGATCGCCTCGGTGCATGACGGTATGTTGAACTCGATCGAACTGGAGGCTCACCATGGCTGAACGAACCCACAAAGAACACCAGGTACCACGACGTGACGACGAGGTGGTCGAGGAGGCGGCGCCAGCGACCAGCGAGACTGGCGAGAAGCTCAAGGCCGAACTCGATGATCTGCTCGACGAGATCGATGAGGTGTTGGAGACCAACGCGGAAGAGTTCGTGAAGTCGTATGTGCAAAAAGGCGGTCAGTGACCGGTGTCGATGCCAATTTTTGACCCGACGTCGGATCCAGGTTCCAACTTTCCTGAACTTCTTCGGCGGGTCGGGCTCGCCACCAACAGCAGTGCGTCGTTGGCCGGTACGGTCGACGCCCCACACGCCACAACATGCGTGGCGCTGCGGTACGCAGATGGTGTTGTGATGGCGGGCGACCGTCGCGCCACCGCTGGCAACCTCATTTCCCATCGGGCCATGGACAAAGTCGTTCAGGCCGACAGCCACTCCGGCGTCGCAATTGCTGGAACCGCTGGCCCGGCGATGGAGATGATCAAGCTGTTCCAGTTGCAGTTGGAGCACTATGAGAAGGTCGAAGGCTCGTCGCTCAGCCTGGAAGGCAAGGCCAACCAACTGTCGGCCATGGTTCGCGGCAACCTTCCCGCAGCCATGCAAGGCCTCGTGGTGGTGCCTCTGTTTGCCGGGTACGACCTGCTGCGGTCGCAAGGACGGCTGTTCGCATACGACGTCACGGGCGGCCGCTACGAAGAACGTGAGTACATCGCCACCGGGTCCGGCAGCCTGCACGCCGGCACGGTCATCAAGGTCGGATTCCGTTCGAACATGACTGTCGATGACGCAATCAACCTTGCGGTTCGAAGCCTCTGGGAAGCCGCCGACGCAGACTCTGCAACAGGGGGCCCCGACGTGTTGCGTGGCATCTACCCGATCGTTGCCACGATCACTGCGGCCGGTTGGCAACCGGTGTCCGACGACGACCTGGCCGCTCGTTTCGAGGCGCTGGCGGCCGAGGTACGAGTGCGATGAGTCAGCCGTTCTATGTAGCGCCCGAGCAAGTGATGAAGGATCGGGCCGACTACGCCCGCAAGGGCATCGCCCGCGGACGCGGCCTGGCGTCGATTCGGTTCAACGAGGGCATCGTGATCGTCGCTGAGAACCCTTCTGAGACCCTTCGCAAGGTGAGCGAGATCTACGACCGGATCGCGTTCGCTGGGGTGGGGCGATACAACGAGTTCGACCAACTGCGCGTCGCTGGTATCCGCGCCGCTGACCTCAAGGGTTTTCAGTACTCGCGAGACGACGTCGATGCGCGGACCCTCGCCAACCAGTACGCCCAGATCCTCGGCAACATCTTCACCCATGAGATGAAGCCCATGGAGGTCGAAATTCTGGTGGCCGAGATCGGAACGGATCCAGCTGGCGATCAGATGTTCCACATCGTGTACGACGGCACCGTTTTCGATCGTCGTGACACCGCAGCGCTCGGCGGCGAGAGTGACGCAGTAGGCGAGCGGTTGAAAGCCGGCTTCGTCGATGGCATGGATCTTGCTGCAGCTGTCAGGCTCGGAGTGCAGGCATTGGCGGGGGCAGACCGCCAACTTGCTCCGGAGGATCTCGAGATCGCCACGCTTACGCGAGGCGTCAGTCGCCGTTGCTTCGGAAGACTCGCCGACGCCCAGGTGACTGCAGTCATGGCGGGCTGACGGTCGTCAACCCGACCGCGGCCGACTCGGTCCGCGTGCCGCGGATCTCCACGGGCCGACTGCGTAGGGTGTCGACGTGCAGTCCATCGACCTCAACTGTGATCTCGGCGAATCGTTCGGGGCATGGCGCCTAGGCGACGACGAGGCGATGCTCGACGTCGTCACGTCAGCAAATGTCGCGTGTGGGTTCCACGCTGGTGACCCGTCAACGTTGCGACGCACCTGCGCCATGGCAGCCGAACGCGGTGTGGCGATTGGAGCACAGGTCAGCTACCCGGACCTGATCGGCTTCGGTCGACGGTTCATCGACATCGATCCGCATGAACTGAGGGACGCCGTGTTGTACCAACTGGGTGCCCTCGACGGATTCGCTCAGGTAGCTGGGGCCGGAGTGGTGTATGTCAAGCCGCATGGGGCGCTGTACCACGCGTGCATCACGCACCCGGAACAGGCCGAAGCGGTAGCTGCCGCCGCCCACGAATACGACCCGGCGATGGCCGTACTCGGCCCTCCGGGGTCACCGCTGCTCGAGTTCGCAGACCGGCTGGGAATGGAGCCGGTACCGGAAGGATTCGTCGACCGGGCGTACCTACCCGACGGTCGCCTGGTGCCACGATCCGCTGCGGGTAGTGTGCTCGTCGACCCAACAGCGGTTGCGGCGCAGGCAGCGCAGATTGCTCTGCACGGCGAAGTCAGCGCAATCGATGGTTCGAAGGTGGCGGTTTCTGCTCGGTCTCTCTGCCTGCACGGTGATACCCCCGGTGCCGTGGATCTCGCACGGGCCGTGAGGAGCGCGCTGGCAGCCGCAGGCGTCGGCGTCTACGCGTTCGCGCTCTGACCGAGCCCCTCATGATGAGACTCACATGATCGAGCCCCACATGGTCCAGTTGCTGCCAATGGGCGATCGTTCGGTCATCGTTGCAGGGATGCGCGATCCCGACGCGTGGGCACGTGCTGCGGCTCAGATCCCACGGTCTGACCACTTCTTCGCCGCACCAGCCGCCGAGACCGTGCTCGTGACGTGTACATCACCGGCAGCACTGACTCGAATCATCCCCTCCCTGCGCTCGCTCGACGGCTCGATGTCGTCTCAAGGTGCATCAGGCGTCCAGCGAGAAATACCCGTTGTTTACGACGGCGCCGACCTCCACCAGGTTGCTCACGCGACCGATTTGACCATCGCGGAGGTGGTCGGACTCCATTCGAGTGTGAACTACACCGTGGCGTTCTGCGGTTTCGCTGCCGGGTTCGCGTACTTGCGGGGCCTCCCTGCTGTGCTACATCTGCCACGTCGTGACTCACCGCGAACACGCGTGCCCGCCGGCTCGGTGGCGGTAGCGAGCGAGTACTGCGCGATATATCCACGGGCATCACCGGGCGGATGGAACTTGCTCGGTAACACCGCGGTGACGCTCTTCGACAGCTCGGCCGACAGCCCCGCTCTACTCCGTCCCGGTGACCATGTGCGCTTCGTCCCCGTGACGTCCTTACCCCATCGTTCGAATGCGATCGAGAGCGTCGAGACGTCGAGCGTTCTGTCACCGACCTCCGGCTCGTTCACCGTGCTCGAACCAGGAATGGCCACCTCGATCCAAGACCGCGGCCGGAGCGGACTCGGCGATCTCGGTGTGTCGCCATCTGGAATGGTTGATCCGGCGCTCGGTGGAGCGATCAACCGATTCGTCGGCAATGAGCCGGGAGCCGCCCTCATCGAGACCTCGGGCCGCCTCGTCGTCCGCGCCGACCGCCCCATCGTCGTCGCGTCGTCTGAAACCATCGCACCGATCGTGCTGGCAGTCGGAGACACCTTCAGCGTGGTCGGGGGAGGGGGACGGCGTTGGCAGTACTTGGCCATTCGCGGCGGAGTCATGGTCGATCAAGTCCTCGGTTCATCCTCGACCGACACCTTGAGTGGCCTCGGACCGCCTCTGCTGACCGCCGGCCAAGCGTTCTCGGTGGGTGCCGACCCGGCTGGCCTCGTGGCCGATGCTGCGCCTGTACCGATGCCGGACGGCACCGTGCGCATCGTTCCTGGCCCGAGAATCGACTGGTGCACTCCCGACGCGTTCGACGCGCTGCTCTCCGTCACGTGCACCGTGTCGCAAGCAAGTCGGATCGGCGTTCGAATTCAGGGGCCGCGTCTCACTCGGGTGCGCGACCTCGAACTGCCCAGCGAGGGGCTGATCCGCGGGGCGGTCCAAATGGTGCCGTCCGGTGAACTCGTCATGATGCTGGCCGATCATCCGACCACGGGCGGGTACCCGGTGGTGGCGGTGGTCCATCCCGACGACGTGCACAAGGTCGCCCAACGAGAAACGTTCACCTTCGTCTCTCGATCGTGAAGTGGACAGCCGCGGAGGAACTTTCGGGATACAGTCCGATCATGGAGCGCCGGATCTACGGACTCGAGAGCGAGTACGGCGTCACGTGTACGTTGCGGGGCCAGCGCCGACTCAGCCCCGATGAGGTGGCGAGATACCTGTTTCGCCGTGTCGTCTCTTGGGGGCGTTCGTCGAATGTATTCCTGCAGAACGGTTCACGCCTGTATCTGGACGTCGGCTCGCACCCCGAATACGCCACACCCGAGTGCGACTCGTTGTACGACCTGGTCGTTCACGACAAGGCTGGTGAGCGCGTGCTCGAGTCGCTCGTGGAGTCAGCTGAACAGCGGCTTGCCGAGGAATCCATCCGAGGCACGATCTACCTGTTCAAGAACAACACCGACTCGGCCGGCAACAGCTATGGGTGTCACGAGAACTACCTCACCAGTCGTGACGATGACCTCTCCCACTACACCGAGGTGCTGATTCCCTTCTTCGTCAGTCGGCAGATCTATGCAGGAGCCGGCAAGGTGTTACAGACGGCCCGGGGCGCGACCTACTCCATCGCCCAGCGTTCGGAGCACATCTGGGAAAGCGTGTCGTCGGCCACCACTCGCAGTCGCCCGATCATCAACACTCGCGACGAACCCCACGCCGATGCCGAGAAATACCGGCGCCTGCACGTCATCGTCGGCGATTCGAACATGAGCGAGTACACGACGTTTCTGAAGGTCGGAGCGGCTGCGTGCATGTTGCGGATGCTCGAAGACAAGAACGTCGTGCTGCGCGACATGACGCTTGAGAACCCTATTCGGGCCATTCGCGAGATCAGTCACGACATCACTTGCCGCCGTACTGTGCGGCTGGCCAATGGCCGTGAGGTGTCGGGGCTGGACATTCAGCGTGAATACCTCGACCGTGCGCTCCGTTACGCAGACAGCCAAGGCTTCCCACCTCTCGAGCAACGGGCGCTAGAGATGTGGGAGCACTGTCTGACCCAGCTGGAGAACGATCCGATGAAACTCGATCGAGAGGTCGACTGGGTCATCAAGTACAAGCTGCTCGAGGCCTTCCGCGAACGTCACGGCTTGCCGCTCGGACATGCCAGGGTGCAACTGCTCGATCTGCAGTACCACGATGTGTCGCGAGCCCGCAGCCCGTTCCACAAGCTGCAAGACAGAGGGATGGTCGAGCGGGTGTGCACCGACCACGACATCGACATTGCCGTGGACACCCCGCCACAGACCACCCGCGCTCGGCTGCGGGGCGAGTTCATCAAGCGCGCCAAAGAGCGCCGCCGCGATTACACCGTCGACTGGGTGCACCTAAAGCTCAACGATCAGGCGCAGCGCACGGTGCTGTGCAAAGACCCGTTCAAGAGTCGCGATGAACGAGTGGAAAGGCTCATCGAGTCGTTGTGACCGCGCTGCATCAACGTCGAAATGTTCGGTGACGCGCCTCGGCGTCCAGTGTCAGATACCGTGATCCCGGCGTGACCGAAATTACTGACACTGAGTTCGACGATCTGTCGGCGGAGCCCATGGCCACGCCAACACCACCCGTTGCCGTCCCACCGCTGCGCCCAGCGGGCGGGCTGTCTCCCGGAGCGCGTGCGTTCTTCGACTGGGTCGTCGTTGTCGGGATCGCCTTGCTCGTGGCGGTCATCGTTCGAACGTTCCTGCTCGCGCACTATCAGGTGGAAGGCACGTCGATGTTGTCCACCTTGAACCCAGGCGACAGGGTTTTCGTCAACAAGATGTCGTACCGTTTGCACGACCCAAATCGCGGCGATGTGGTCGTGCTGCACGAGCTGACTGGCACCATCGAGCGCGACCTGATCAAGCGAGTCATCGCGCTGCCGGAGGAGACGATCGAGATCGTCGATTGCAACGTGTACATCGACGGTTTGCGGCTCGAAGAGCCGTACCTCGACCCCGCCGTGGTGTCTGACCGAGTGTGGTGTGAAATGGCTCCTGTGACGGTGTCTGACAACCACGTGTTCGTCATGGGCGATAATCGACCTGGATCGTCCGACAGTCGCTCGTTCGGTCCGATCGACCAAGACAATCTCGTCGGTCGAGCGTTCGTCGTATTCTGGCCACGTGGGGATTGGCAGTGGCTGTAACAGCTCGGAAGGTGGGAGTCGGCGGCGACGTCAGTTTCACGTGGGGCCTCGTGTCTGTCACCGCCTAGGGCGACGCCTGCGACAACGGCCCGAGCGTCACGAAGACCGCTCGCTCCGCCGCTTCGACGCAGCGTCTCGATGGGACAGCGCCGGGTGGCCCAGCGTTGGATATTGGACCGGGACCTCTGCGTTGTAGCGCTTGCGTTGCACCGCAGCTCGGTCGGCCATGGCATCGCTCACCGAACGAGGCCAATGGCGTTGACGTCTTGATCACAGACATAAGTCCTGGTCGGCGGGTATGCGATGGTGAGTCAACCTGTAAGCGGGATTTTGTCGTGTTTGCACACGGGTAGTCATCCATCTGTGCGGTCTACCCGAAAGTATCGAGCGGGCCGCTCACTTTCTGCTTGACCTTGCTCCGAGTGGGGTTTGCCGAGCCGTGAGAGTCACCTCGCACGCTGGTGCGCTCTTACCGCACCGTTTCACCCTGGCCATCGGGTCCGAAGACCTTCAGGTGGTTTGCTTTCTGTTGCACTTGTCCGTCAGGTCGCCCCAACCTGGCTCTCGCCAGCACTCTGCCCTGTGGAGTCCCGACTTTCCTCGACATGGGCACCGACGAACGCCGACGCCATGCCGCGACTACCCGGTCAACTCACCATCGCGTGGGCAGTGTATGGCGCCGTCGCTGCCGCGAGCTGCCTACACGTTGTCGTGTGGGTCCGCCAACCACGCGCGAGGCCATGACAAGCTGACAGCGTGTCGCCTCGAGCCATGTCAACCTTTTTCGCGTCCGTGCCCGTCGACACGGCGCCACCACTGGCTGCTCCGCAGCGCAGCAGCTCGGGCGGCTCCGGCAGCACCATCTCCGACGTGTTCTCCACCGTTGCCGAGAATCTCGGCCAAAACGGGTACCAAACTGGTGTTGCTCTCGTGGTGATGACGATCGCAATCGTGGCGATGCTCAACATCAAGGTCAATCGATACATGATGTTCCCGGTCGCCATCGGCGCGTTCTGGGCGGGATGGTTGGGTTGGAACACGTTCACTGGGTCCGATCAACCCCTGTTCCCCGGTGACGTTTCTTCCACCAAGCTGTGGGACGTCGCTTTCACGAACGACACTGGGTTCTTGCTCGTCGCCATCGTTGCCTGCGTTGCGGCGGTCTTTCTCTGGCGCACCGGCACGGCGCTCTCCAGTCGGATCGTGTTGCTGGGCGGAGCGGTGTTGGGAGCGTCGTTCCTCTACAACCTGTTCGAGGCGTTCCGATCCACCCCGGTGTGACCGGGTCGGCTGGCGCCGTGACGACTGCGGTAGGAACCTACTTCAGCAGGTGTGACTGGCGTACACGAACGAGTTAGAAGCTGGCGTTTGCATCTGCAACTTCACTCGACCGCCTTCGTCATTCAGCGCGCCGAGCAGCAGGTCGACGCCTGTGACCTGACCGAATACCGATGGGATCGCGTACGGAATGGGGAAGCCCATCTCGTCTGCAGCGAAAGCGTCTTCGCCGAGCAGCGTCGGGTTGAGGTACGAATCTGGATTGATGTTGAATGCCATCGCGGACGAAAGGCGCATGGTTTCGCCACCCACTCGCATGACACCGGAACGCAGAGACGGATCTTGCGTGATGAGGCCCACCGCATCTTGGCAGCATCGACCGACCCAGTCTTCGAATGCTTCTGCGATCTGCAGCAAATCGCGTTCGACGTCGTCGGTGGGCGCAAGTGTTTCGTTGCCCTCGACCGCAGCGAATGCGGGGTCGACGAACCGTTCGATCTGGAACGCGTTGGCACAAGTGAACTCTTCGCCGCCGGCACCAGTGATCATGGCTCCGAGTTCGGCTGCGTGGCGGGTGTGATCTGCCACGGCTCGCTCTGCGAGCGCTGCAGCATCGCCCGGAAGCCCACCGTTGTCGGCGATGCGGGCGTAGACCTCGAGCGCTGTGAACTGAATGGATTGCAGCGTGCGGAGCGCGACGACGTCGTTGAACTCTTCCTCCGCAAGTGGTTCGACAGGCACGGCGACCCCGAGGCGACCCGGTGCGGTGCTGCCGGTGCGGTTCGATCCGCAAGCTGCCATCACTGCGCCGAACGAGAGTGCGATTCCGCCCGAGCGGAGGAGTTGGCGACGATTCAACTCGGTCATCTCAGGCCTCCCCGGAGAACGCAGCTGCGGCGTTGACAAACAGTTCATCGCCGCCGGTGATGCCACTTCGAATACCGAGGACTGCGGCATGGCGTGATTCGAGCGCAGCAATCGACGCCATCGCGATGGCCATGTTCGGGCTGGTCACGATGGCGAGCCACTCGGTGTGCGTGGCAGCAAGGGTGTTTTCGAGTTCCATCGCAGCGGCGACCGGCTCGGACGCCGAGAACGCACCTGACAACGAATCGAACAGGGCCGTCGAGGATACCCGGGCCGGTTTACCGACAAGTCCGGACACACGCTGTGCGTACGACTCGTGCTGCTCGCGGAGCACATGCCACAGCTCGTCCGAGGAGCCTGCGGCGATGGCGGCGTCATACAGATCACGTGCCGCGAGTTCGTACGCAATGGCAAGGTCGGCAACCGCAAGGTCGTCGTTTGGCTGGGGAGCAGCAGCGCCAACGGCGCTGGACCCGGCAACCGCCAGAGCAACTCCGACCACGCCAGCGCCAAGGAGGGCGCGTCTTGAAGTTGGTTCGGTTGCTGCGCTATCCGCTGCGGCGGCACTGGTCACGTGTCGATGTCCTTTCAGAGCTGTGTACTGCTGGCGCAGTCTAGGGGGCCATGTTCGAAGCACAGGTGTTTGCAGTACCGAGCTTCTCGGTGGTCGACAAACATCTCCGACTCCCACATCATGACGTCCACATCATGACGTCAACATCATGACGGCCTGAAGCCCTTGTCACGTAAACGGCCACCAAGCAGGCCACCCAGCATGCCAGCCCCGGCGATGACCGAAAGATTGAAGAAGGCTGCAAACCAGTTCACGTCCTCGCCACGGGCGAGCCGCACTGTGATGAACACGGCTTGAGCCACGGAGTACGTGCCGAGTGCGGTGGCCAGCCCGTGGCTGAGGGGCAAGTCGCGTTGCTGCGCGAACGCAGCGCATCCTGCACCGAGTACGAACCCGAGTACTGCGCCAACGGCCAGCCACAGCGCAAGCGTGGAGTTGTCTCTGGAGTTTGCAGCCCAAGTCGCGCCGATGGACAGTGGTACGGCGAACACGAGCGACACCAATGCGCCAGCCTTGAGTGCTTGATGATCCCAACGCACCCCCTGATCGTGCCAGCAGAATTGCCCGATTGGACGTTCGGCTCGATCATTCGTCGGCTGTTCGCCGGGGCATGAGTTGCGAACTGGTTCGGGTCGGTCATACGGTCCGCGTTCGCAGCGCAACGTCCGGAAGGTCACAGGTGCCGAAGATCCGTAACCGAGTCCGAAATGCCGGCCACCGGCTTCGAGTGGCACATTCGATGAGTGTCGCACCTTGACCACCACTTACGACCCAGGACACCCTGCCTATTTCGACGAGGCAGATGTTCGCACTGAGCTGAGTCGGGTCTTCGATGTGTGTGAGGGCTGTCGGATCTGCACCGACTTCTGTGGGTCGTTTCCGTCGCTGTTCGCCATGCTCGATGACATGATCGATACACGGGCCGACCTTGGTCTCCCCGGACGCGCTGGTGGCCTGACTCCAGCCCAGCAAGACCTCGTCGTCGACGAATGCTTCCAGTGCAAGTTGTGGGCGGGCAACGAGGAAGTATCGACCGCCGTCACCTCCAGGCTGATCGACGCAATCGACGCCGTCGGTAGTGGCGCTGAACTCGACGCCACCCTGGTGGCAGGGGAATGCCTGCTCACGAACGCTGCGATCGCCGAACGGTTTGGTACCGAGGTGCTACATCCGTTGGAATTGGTGGTCCGCGCATACCGAGCGGCACTTGTGCCACTTGACGAACTCTGAACCGTTTGGTCATCGGGCGTTTACACATATTTCCTTCCATTCTCGGCAACGGCGTTCTAATGTCCGACTCGTGTCAGCACATGAACTGGAATGGCGGATGTTGGGAGCGTGCCGCGGCCTCGACGCGGGCGTCTTCTATCCCGAAACCGAAGAGGAAGCTCAGGTCGCCAAACAGGTGTGTTTGGAGTGTGGGGTGCGCCAGACCTGCCTGGACTTCGCGTTGCAGCAACGCGAGAAGGTTGGTGTGTGGGGTGGAGCAACCGAGCGGGAACGTCGTCGCCTTCTACGTCAAAGGCGTCGCACGGCGTAGACCGCCGTTGGGGCCTGTTCGCGACTCGACGTATCCATTCGGTCGAGACGGCGAGCCGGTCCTAATCTGGCGCCCATGACGGCGATCGACGACCATGGCGGCTGGCCAGCGCTCCTCACCCATCTGCTCGACCGCAATCACCTCACCGCCGTGCAGGCGAACGCAGCAATGTCGACGATTCTTGCCGGTGATGCAACGCCTGCTCAGCTCATTGCATTCATCATCGCGTTGCGGGCCAAGGGAGAGAGTGCCGACGAGTTGGCCGGGCTCCTCGATGCGGTGCTCGCCCACGCAACGCTGGTGCAGCTCAGTGACGAGCAACGCGACTCCGCGATTGACATCGTGGGCACCGGAGGCGATCACTCGCACTCCATCAACGTGTCGACCATGGCAGCCATCGTTGCTGCTGGGGCCGGAGCGACCGTGTGTAAGCATGGGGCACGGGCTGCGTCGTCGCAATGTGGCACTGCTGATGTGCTCGAAGAACTCGGTGTGGCCGTCGATCTCACCGCAGAAGGGGTGCGGTACTGCGTCGACGCAGCGGGAATCGCATTTTGCTTGGCGACGTCGTTTCACCCGGCCTTCCGCTTTGCCGGCCCGTCTCGACGCGAGATCGGAGTGCCGACGGTGTTCAACCTCTTGGGACCGATGGCCAACCCGGCCGGTGTCCGTCGGCAGGTGATCGGAGTGGCCAATCGGGCATTCGCCGAGAGGATGATCGAGACGTTGAAGTCGCACGGGTCCAAACACTCGTGGGTGGTGCACGGCGGCGGTCTCGACGAGTTGTCGACGACGACGGTCAGTGACGTCATCGAATTACGCGACGGCGAGATCAGCCGCTTTCAGATCGACCCCTCCGAGTTTGGGCTCGCTCGCGCCATGAACAGCGACCTCGTCGGCGGTGACCCGGCAACGAACGCAGCGGTGGTTCGATCAGTGCTAGCCGGAACGTTAGGGCCGCACCGAGACATCGTCGTGCTCAACGCCGGAGCCGGCCTCCTGGTGGCCGGCATGGCGTCGACGTTGGCGGAGGGAATTCTGATGGCCGGTCGCTCGATCGACGATGGTGCGGCAGCGGCGGCGCTCGAGCGGTTGGTCAGCGCATCCCAGGAAGCGGCGTGACTGCAGTCCGGGTGCCGGCCAGTTCGGCGAATCTGGGTGCGGGGTTCGATGTGCTCGGTATGGCGTTGTCGATCTACGCCACCGTTGGTTGTGGGCCGCCACCTCAACTTGCAATTGTCGCCGACGAACGCCACCCGGCCACGGTGGCCTTTCGTCGGCTGGGAGGCAACGGCCCGTTGTGGGTGCACTCTCCGATTCCGATGGGCCGCGGGCTGGGCTACAGCGGAGCGGTGAGGGTGGGCGGCGCAGCGGCCGCAGTGGTTCAGCGCGACGGGCAACTCTCCGACGTGGGCAGACACGAGGTGCTTGCCGCAACCGCCGAGCTGGAACATCACGCGGACAACGTCGGCGCTTCGATCTTCGGTGGCCTCGTGGCAGCTGTGGGGAACGATGGTGCATATTCGGTCAAGCGTCTGCCATGTGGATTCGCTCCTGAAGAGGTGCCGACAGTGATCGCCTGGGTGCCCGACTCATCGATGACCTCAACCGATCGATCGCGATCTGTACTGCCCACCGAGGTTTCGCGGGCCGACGCCGTGTTCAACATCGGGCGGGTCGCCACCTTCGTGGCGGGGTGGGCGAGTGGAGATCTCGGCGCACTCCGCATCGGTTCAGAAGACCGAGTTCACCAAGCGCAACGCCTGGAGCGCGTTCCTGAATCGGCCGAAGCGCTGCAAGCGGCACTGGCGGCCGGTGCGTCGGCCGCATGGTTGTCGGGTAGCGGCCCCACCATCGTTGCGTTGTGCGCATCGGCCGATGCCGACGAAATCGCAGCGGCACTGCCGATTTCAGGCCACACCAAAGTCCTCGCCATCGACACCGGCGGAGCGACCGTTGTGCCCGGCGACTCGGTGGTGTCGTAACGGCGATTTCGTCGGCAGCTGCCTCATGCTGCGGTTCGAGTGAGGGGTGCCCCCGGTACAACGGGCAGCGGAAACTGCCAAGTGCCGCTGCAACCGCTCACCTCGAGCCGGCTGGCGTGTTTGTCGAAGTATCTCGCCAAACAGAGTGCCTCATCGATCTGATGCGGTGCCAGCGGCATTCCCGGACGGGCAACATCGGGCGGCTCGACCGGTAGAGCGCGGCTGACCGCATGAGCGACGGTGACGTCGACGAGACGTGCGTCGTCGATCACCCAGGTGGTGCCGCCGCGGCGCACCTCGCACCGGGCAGCGGACCTCAGCGCTTGCACCAACTGCTGGCGGCGCAGTGCGTATTGCAGCGCTTGCAGACGGTCGCGGACCAGTGCCGCCTCCTCGAAACGGTGCTTCGCCGCCAACGCAAACATGCGCGCCGTCAGTTGATCGACCACGACGGACGGGCGTCCGTCGAATGCTTGTCGAGCGGCGGTGACAGCGGCCTGATACGTGGCCGGATCGGCCGCACCGGCACAAGGGCACTGACTCACACCGAGTTGGCATGGGCTGCAGGGTGTGGAGTCGGCTGGCGGCAAGTAGTTCAGGCCGAGCTTGGTGGAACAACGCCGCAACGGTAAGACCGACTGGAAAGCCTCCACCACCAGCGCAGCCTGCGCTCGCGACGGCAACGGCCCGAGGTGCATTCCGGTGGGCGAGGGCGTCTTGACGACTGCGAGGCGCGGCCATGGCGCATCGTCGTCGAAGCGCACGTAGCAGTACTTGTCGGCGCGAGTCCCGGCACGGTTGTAGCGGGGGAGTAGCCGGGCGATGAGCCTCGACTCGATCACCTCGGCCGTGAGTGGATCGGCGAGCTCGAGATGCCGCACCTGCTGCATCTCCCGCAACATGGGGCCGATGCGCCGACGATCCTCGTTACCGAAGTAACTGCGTACCCGTTGCCGCAGATTCGTGGCCTTGCCGACATACAACACCTCCTCACGCGCTCCACAGAACAGGTAGACGCCTGGGCTTCGCGGCAAATGAGCGGTGAGTGTGAGTTTGCTGGCGTTCGCATGCCCTGCGAGTTTCGCCAGTGTGACCAGGTCGTCGAGGCCGATGACGCCGAGTTTGGTGGCGCGTTCGATGAGGAAGTGCAACAGGTCCGTTGTGGCGAGCGCATCGTCGAGGGCGCGGTGACTCGGCTGGTGGTCGAGCCGCAGCCGGGAGGCCAACGTCGACAACCTGCAGTTGGGCACTTCGTCGCGCACCAACCGGCGGGCGAGTGCAGCGGTATCGATGACGACCGGTCGATAGTCGCCACGTTGGTCGCGGGCCAAAGCGGCGCGCAGAAAACCCAGGTCGAACGAGGCGTTATGGGCCACGAAGGCAGCGTCGCCCAAGAAATCCATCAGTGACCCGAGCACGGTCTCGATGCGCGGTGCGTTGGTGACGATGGCGTCTGTCAGCCCGGTGAGCATCGTGATCTGTGGTGGAATGGCGCGACCGGGGTTGACGAGCGTGTGGAACCGGCCGATGCACTCGCCGCCGCGCACCTTGACGACGCCGATCTCGGTGATGGTGTCCTCGTTGCGATTGCCACCGGTCGTTTCGAAGTCGAGGATGCAGAACGTGGCTTCTCGCAACGGAGTACCCAGGTCGTCGAAGCTGCGCTGCCCAACCAGCTGAACCGTCATGGGGCGTGATCAAATCACGAACATACGTTCGCGTCAAGAACATTCGTTCGATTTCTCGGGTGGCGTCGGCTTGTATGGTGTGTTGATGGCTCTCACCGTCGACCACCGCCACTTGCGGTCGGCGCTGGAGTTTGCCCTCCTCATGGCCACCGAGGGCCAGAAGCTCAAGCCGCCGATGAAGGTTTCGGCCGGGCTGCGAACGTTCATGAAGCAACAGCGTGTTCCATCCGCCTCACTTCCTGCGTTGCGGCGCGTCGTCGAACGCGACGACGACTTCCGGCAGCGGCTCGGCCGGGGTGCTGTACGCGAGCTGGTCGATGACGTCGGTCTGCTGTGGCTGCAGCGTCCAGACGGATGGGAATCGAAGATCGAAGAGTTGGTAGCGGCCATCGAAGTGGCAGCAGCCGATGCAGATCTCGCTACCCAGCTGCGTCGATCCGAGAAGCGCCGTGAAGCGGCGGCATCGGTCGCCGCCCGAGGGCAGGCTGAGATCGTGTCGCTGGCGCAAGCGGTCACGCAACGCGACGTGGTGATCGAAGGGCTTCGAACAGACGTCGTGAAGTTGGGCGAAGAACTCAACACGATGAAGGCCGAGCTGATCGACGTTCGCAACGAGCTGCGCCACGCTCGCGACCGTGAGTCTGCGGCCGTTTCGCGACTCACTGCGGCCGAGGGTGCCATGCGTGAGGCCCAGCACGCCCAATATGACGCCGAGCATGTGCGTGACGATGTGCTGTCGCACCGAGCGCACGAGGTTGCCGATCGTTCAGAACTTGCTCGCCTTGCAACTTCGGCTGAGGCGCTAGCCGCCCAGCTCACTGCGCTCTCCGCCGAGACGGGGGCGGGTTTGGCACGCCGACCACCCGAGCGACGTGCGTTGTCGCTCCCTGGTGGTGTGCTGGGCAGTTCGTCGACGGCGGCAGAGTTCTTGCTGCGATGTGGTGCGTCTGTCCTGATCGATGGCTACAACGTGGCCAAGCTGGCTTGGCCCAAGCTCGACCTCGTCGGCCAGAGGGTGGTGCTCGTCGATGTCGTCGAGAATCTGGCACGCCGCTTCGGCAGCGACATCACCATCGTGTTCGATGGGGCCGACGTGATCGGCGCCACGGCCGACGGCAGACGCGTCGTGCGCGTGATGTACTCGCCCGCCGGCGTGACCGCAGACGATGTGATTCGCGACGAGGTTCGACGGTTGCCAAAGACCCGGCCGGTTGTGGTGGTGACCAGCGACCAAGAGATCGTCCGCGATGTTCGGGCCATGGGGGCAAACACACTGTTCAGCGATCAACTGCTCTCGCTGGTCTGATCACATCCATCTGGCCGTCAGTGATGACGCCGCACTAGTCAGCCATTGACTAGTCTCGGTGACGGTGACGGTACGATGACTGTGACGATGACTGTGCGTATGCAGCGACTTACACCGGTTGCCCTCGTCCTCGCGCTCACCATTGGCGCGATCGCGGCATGTGGATCTGATGACAGCGGCGACAGCGCTTCGAACCCGGCTGTGGTGGCCGGTACGATGACGGTCTTTGCGGCTGCCTCGTTGAGTGGGGCCTTCGAATCGATCGGCGAGGCGTTCGAGTTGGCGAATCAAGACGTGACCGTGGTGTTCAACTTCGCCGCGTCGTCCGAACTCGCCGCACAGGTCATCGAAGGTGCGCCGGCAGATGTGTTCGCCTCTGCTGACCTGAGCAACATGACCAAACTCGCCGCCGCCGAGTTCGTCGGTGCTGCTGCCACCGCCGGACCGCCGACGGTGTTCGCCACGAATTCATCGGAGATCATCGTCGCGCCGGGCAACCCACTCGGCATTGCAGGCGTTGCCGACTTGGTCGACCCCGACTTGATCCTCGTCACATGCGCACCTGAGGTTCCATGCGGAACCTACGCTGGCCAGATCTTCGAGAACGCAAGCATCATCGTGACGCCCGACTCATACGAAGAGAACGTGAGAGGGGTCGTCAACAAAGTCGTGCTCGGCGAAGCGGATGCAGGCATCGCGTACGCCACCGACGTGATTGCCGCCGGCGACGCCGCGTCCGGTGTCGGAATTCCTGCTGACATCAATGTCGTTGCCGAATACCCCATCGCCGTTATACGTGATGCCCCCAACAGAGCTGCGGCTGTTGCATTCGTGGAGTTCGTGCTCGCTGAGGAAGCTCAGCGGATTCTGAATGGCTTCGGTTTCAATTCGCCATGAGATCACCTGGGCGCCGTCGGGGACAGATCTCGCTGCCGGGTCCGGCCGTCGCACTGGCCGTGATCGCCATCACGTTCTTTGCGCTGCCGTTCATCGGGCTGCTGTGGCGGGCTCCATGGGGCGCGGCGATCGATGTACTCAGCGAGGCGTCCGTTCACGAAGCTCTGTGGTTGTCATTGCGTACGTCACTGGCAGCCACCGCCATCTCAGTTGCGTTCGGTGTGCCCCTGGCGTGGCTGCTTGCCACCGTCGCGTTCCCTGGTCGCAGTGTCGTTCGTGCACTGTGCACCTTGTCCATGGTGCTGCCTCCGGTGGTCGGGGGCGTTGCGTTGTTCTTCTCGTTCGGCCGGCGAGGGCTGTTCGGTCAATACCTCGACCGGTGGTTCGATGTGCGGCTGCCGTTCACCACCTGGGGCGTCGTCATGGCTCAGACATTCGTGGCAATGCCGTTTCTCGTGATCACGGTCGAGGCTGCGCTTCGTCAACTCGATCCGCGTTTCGGCGAGGCGGCGCGAACGCTGGGTGCGGATCGCTGGTATGCGTTTCGACGTGTGACGTTGCCGGCAATTCGTCCGGCGCTCGTAGCCGGGGCGGTGCTGGCATGGGCCCGAGCGCTCGGCGAGTTCGGGGCCACCATCACCTTCGCCGGCAACTTTCCCGGCACGACGCAGACCATGCCGTTGGCGATCTACTTGGCGCTCGAGACCAACCCAGATGAGGCTCTGATCCTCAGTCTGATCATGATCGCTGTCTCCTTTGCCGTCTTGGTCGGGTTGCGCGATCGCTGGCTCGGGGCGGCACGGCAGACCCTGCAATGAGCATCATCGCCGACGCCTACATCGAGCGTGGCAGCTTCACGCTCGACGTCGACATAGAAGTGGCGGCCGGAGAAGTGCTCGCGGTCTTGGGTCCAAACGGCTGCGGTAAGTCCTCGCTCTTGCGCGCCATCTCCGGTCTGCTGCCGCTCGATCGTGGCCGTATCGCCCTGGACGGCGCAACGCTCGACGACCCAGCTGCAAACGTCTTCGTCGACCCAGAGCATCGCCAGGTGGGGCTGATGTTCCAGGACTACTTGTTGTTTCCACACCTGGATGTCCTGGAGAACGTGGCGTTCGCGCTCCGCGCACGTGGAACACCCAAGGCTGAGGCCCGGGCCACGGCCTCGAATTGGATCGAACGGCTCGGACTCGAGGGGCTCGGCTCATCACTGCCCGGGGAACTCTCTGGCGGTCAAGCTCAACGAGTGGCTCTGGCACGGGCATTGATCTGCGAGCCGCGGGTTCTCTTGCTCGACGAGCCGTTGGCCGCTCTCGATGCCAGCACGCGAACCACTGTTCGTCGGGATCTGAGGCGATACCTGGCCGATTTCGGTGGTGCCCGGGTGTTGGTCACGCACGATCCGATCGATGCGTATGC
>JBBREA010000037.1:0-26870 GCA_038203385.1 Acidimicrobiales bacterium
TTTCAACACACGCACGGTGAGGGAGCCATTCGGCGCGTCGTAGGTGACCGATTGCCCCTCGACGGCCCCGACGAGAGATGCACCGAGCGGGCTCGACGGGCTGATCACGTCTGCACCGTCGACGAACTCCTCGAGGTGACCCACGAGGTAGCGCTCGGCCTGATCGTCGGTGTCACCGTCGTACACGATGGTATAGAGGAACTGATCCGCGGTGATCTCAGCGTTTTCGAGCATGTACTCGAGCTGGCGAATCCGGCCTTCCATGTGGCCCTGCTCGTCCTTTGCAGCGTGGTAGCCGGCGTTCTCTTTGAGGTCGCCCTCTTCGCGGGCACGCTCGATCTTCTCTGACACGTCGATGCGTCCGCGCGTGGTGAGATCATCGAACTCGGCCTTCAAACGATCGAAGGCGGGTTGAGACAGCTGTATCGAAGCCATAGTCACGCCACGATACCGGCGTGGTCGCCCCGCCCCCGATAACGCCAGTGGGCGTGGTTTGTGTCAGACACAAACCACGCCCCGCCAGGTCAGTGCTGAACTCTCCCGGGCGTGGTTTGTGTCAGACACAAACCACGCCTGTCGTCAGGTGCAGAGTTCTTCGACGAACTCGGTGAACACCGCTGCGTATTTGTGGGCGTCGGCGTCGTCGTGCATGACCGAGATCAGCCATTGCTCGTCCAGGCCCGGCGGTAGCAACACCCCACGGTTGATGCCATGGATCCACTGTGCGAACGCCATATCGAAGTCGGTGGCCTTGTAGTCGCGATAGTTGCGCACCGGGTCGCGGGACCAGGTGATGCAACCCTTGGCGCCGAACTGAACGGTGTGCGCCGGAATGCCGGTGTCGTCGATGACTTGCTGGCAGGCGGCAACGAGTTGGTCGTTTCGGGCGATGGCTTGCCCGATGGTCTCGCGTGTGCACGCTTCGGTGAGCGTGGCCTTCACCGCGGCCATCACCAGTGGGTTGCCGTTGTAGGTGCCGAGGTGCAGCACCTCACCCGAGGTGATGAGGTTCATGTATTCGGACTTTCCGCCGAACGCTCCCACGGGAAATCCGCCACCGATGGACTTTGCCAACGTGACCAAATCGGCCCGCACACCCAAGATGTTGGTGGCGCCGCCGTAGCCAGCGGTGATGCCGGTCTTGACCTCGTCGAAGATCAGCAGGGTGCCGTGGCGCTCGGTGATCTCTCGCACCTGTTGCAGGTAGCCCGGGTCGGGCAAGCAGATGCCGATGTTCTCCATGACGGGCTCGACGATGAAACACGCAACGTCGTGGTTGGACAGTGCACGCTCGAGTGCCTCGGGATTGTTGTACGGAACCACGATGACATCGGCAATGGTGCCTGGCGTGATACCCGCCGACTGCGGCACCGAGTACGGAGCGTCGGCCGGGCCAGCCTTGTCGAGGGGCGGCTTGTTGGAGATCATCACCTCGTCGTGGTGGCCGTGATAGCCACCCTCGACCTTGACGATCTTGTGGCGTCCGGTTGCTGCGCGAGCGACACGGATGGCGTCCATCGTTGCCTCGGTGCCCGAGTTGGTCGGTCTCCACATGGGGTAGCCGTACCGGTCGGCGAGCAGTTCGCCCACCTCAGCGTTCAGTTCGCACGGGGTGACGTACAACGTGCCCGAGTCGAGCTGCTTGACCACAGCGGCTCGCACGGCCGGGTTCATGTGGCCGGCGAACAAGGCGCCGAAGCCCATGTCGTAGTCGACGTACTCGTTGTCGTCCACGTCGATCATGCGCGACCCGGCGGCGAACTTCACCACCACTGGCCAGGGGTCATACGCTTGGAAGCTGGATGGAACCCCAGCCGGCATGACCTTTCTCGCTCGCTCTGTGGCGACCTGAGAGTGCTTGGTGCGCTCTGAATAGAGCACCATCTCCCTGGCCGTGATCTCCTTCGCCCGCGCTACAAGGTCGCTGTGGGTGGTGGACACGGTTATCGGTTCTTTCTGTGAAGTGGGTCCGGCCACTGTAGCTGTCTGAGGTCCGACCCCACTCGGTCGTGGGGCGTGCCCCTGACCACCGTGAGTCGTAGCTGCTGTCAGTCGTAGCTACGAAGTTCCACCACGTTGCCGTCGGGATCGACCACGTACACCGACCAGCCATCTCCCTGTGCCCCGAATCGGGCGACTGGGCCAGCGACCACGGTGAAGCGAGAGTCCGTGGCAACGGCATCAACATCAGGACGGTCGACCACCATACAGAAGTGGTTCAGGTTGTCTCCGGTGCGCGATGTCGAGAGCAGGTCGATGATGAAATGATCGTTCACGCGTACCGACGGAAATGGCACAGCCCCAGCTCGCCATTCGTCGACCCGTACCGGAGCAAGACCGAGCAGGTCGACGTACCAGGTGAGGGCACGTTCCGCGTCTGAGGTGTTGAGCACGATGTGGTCGATGGCGTGCACGCGCATCCTCCCAGATTACGGATTCTGCCGGTAGCGATGACGAGTCGGTTGCAGCGGTGGGAGTGTGCCGACGTAGATTCGGTTGCTTATGTCGCACAAGATTGCAGTCATCGGCGGAGATGGGATCGGCCCGGAGGTCACCGCCCAGGCGCTGAAGGTCATCGATGCAGCCGGAGTGAGCTACGAGGCCACCGAGTTCGAACTGGGGGGAGCGCGATTTCTTCGCGACGGCGAGATCCTGTCTGATGTAACGCTCCACGAGTTGCGCCAATTCGATGCGATCCTGCTCGGTGCTGTGGGTTCGCCAGATGTGCCGCCGGGCGTGATCGAGCGGGGCCTGCTGCTCAAGATGCGTTTTCAGCTCGACCTGTACATCAACCAACGGCCGTTCAAGGGCACAGCTCCCGGCCACACCGCTCCGCACGACTTTGTCGTGATCCGCGAGAACACCGAAGGTCCGTACGTGGGCGAAGGGGGAGTGCTTCGCGAGGGAACACCCTTCGAGGTGGCGACGCAAGGGTCGGTGAACACCCGCATGGGCGTAGAGCGTTGTATTCGGTACGCGTTCGAACTGGCGACCACCCGCGAACGCAAGCACGTGACGTTGGTACACAAGACCAACGTGCTCACGTTTGCCGGTGCCTTGTGGGAAAGGGCGTTCAACGAAGTGGCTGTCGAATACCCACACATCGGCACGGCCTATAACCACGTGGACGCGGCCACGATCTATTTCGTGCAGGACCCGCAACGGTACGACGTGATCGTCACCGACAACCTGTTCGGCGACATCCTCACCGACCTCGGTGGAGCAGTGTCGGGCGGCATCGGCTTGGCGTCATCGGCGAACCTCAACCCAGCCCGCACCGGCCCGTCGATGTTCGAGCCGGTTCACGGGTCGGCTCCCGACATCGCCGGCCAGAACAAAGCGAACCCCACGGCGGCGATCCTGTCGGCCGCACTGATGCTCGATTTCCTCGGCGAGTCCGCCGCTGCCGACCGGATCCGGGCCGCTTGTGCCGATCCAGTTACCGGCAGCACCACCTCCGTGGGTGACAACATCGCCGCCCGAGTGGGAGAATGATGCCATGCCATTGACACCTACCCCGAAGATCTGGATGAACGGCGAACTCGTCGACTGGGACAAGGCACAGATCCACGTGCTCACCCACACGCTCCACTACGGCACCGGTGTCTTCGAAGGCATTCGGGCCTACGAGACGTCTAACGGCCCGGCCGTTTTCCGGCTCACCGAGCACATCGAGCGGCTTCACAATTCGGCGAAAATCGTTGGCATGGAGATTCCGTACACGGTCGATGAGCTGGTTGCAGCCACCAGGGCAACGGTGGCTTCAACGGGCCTACCAGCGTGCTATGTGAGGCCGCTTGCGTACTACGGGTATGGCGAGATGGGTTTGAACACGATGCCGTGCTCGGTCGAGGTGGCCATTGCATGCTGGCCGTGGGGCGCATATCTCGGCGACGACGCTGTGACCAAGGGGGTCAAGCTGAAGATTTCGTCGTGGACCCGGCACGATCACAACACCATGCCACCTGCCGCCAAGACCACCGGCAACTATGTCAACTCGTCGCTCGCCAAAGTGGAAGCGCTCAAGGGCGGCTACGACGAGGCACTGATGCTGGCGCCCAACGGCCTCATCGCAGAATGCTCCGGCGAGAATGTGTTCGTCTCCCGCAAGGGCAGGCTCATCACGCCGCCGTTGTCGGCCGGCGCACTGGAAGGCATCACACAGAACACCGTGATGACTCTCGCCCGGGATCTCGGCATCGATGTGGTCTGCGACAACCTTGCCCGCTCCGACGTGTACATCGCCGATGAGATGTTCCTCGTTGGCACCGCTGCGGAGGTGTCGTCGGTCAACTCGGTCGACGATCGCGCCATTCCGTGCCCCGGGCCGTTCACCAAGACCATTGCGGAGCTCTACGGCAACGTGGTTCGCGGCAAAGTCGACCAGTACAAAGACTGGTGCGAACTCGCCAGCTGAGGGATCACCGGGCGACGGTGTCTCGCAGCATTGCGATGAACCGAGCGTTGTCGGCTTCCATCACCACGAGCGCATTCGGCTCGTGGTGGCCCAGTTCGAGCACGTCCATCAGCACCATGCCGCGGGTGAGTTCGCTCTCGACCTCGACGGCTACATGCAGTCGACGAGTTTTGGTGGCAATGCTGGGGTCGATTGCGTACGCCATCGTGATGGGGTCCGGCAAGTCGAACCCAGCCAGCTTGGTTTCGGTGGCGCAGAACGCAGCGACAGTTGCCTGGATGTCGATGCAGAACTCGGCGAGCGGGGTGCCGATCGCGCGCAGCTCGGCTGCTTGTTCCGTGTCCACCACGGCGTAGAAGCGGGAGATGTCCCAGCCGACGAACTCGATGGGCAGACCTGACTTCACCACGACGTAGACGGCCAGCGGGTCGGCCCACATGTTGAACTCGGCCACGGGCGTGACGTTGCCAATGTGATCGGCGACGGCGCCCATGATGACGGTGCGCGGGATGCGGCCGACGATGCTGGGGTCTCGCTCGATCGCCCTGGCCACGTTCGTGAGCGGACCGAGGGTGACGAGCGTGAGTGTGCCGGCGTGCTCGTGCGACGCACGGATGAGTTCGTCGACCGCGTCGCCCTCGTCGGGCACGCGACCCGTGAGTTCGAGGCCGATGTCGCCCATGCCGTCGACTCCGTGGACGTATTGAGCGGTCTCGAGTGGTATCGCCAATGGGGCTCCTTCGCCCGCCCACACCGGCACGTCGTTGCGGCCGCAGATCTCGCGCGTGTACAGCGCATTCTGTACTCCCATGTCGAGGGGCACATTGCCGGCAACGACCCCAATGCCGACGACGGTGATGTCGGGGTGCTTGAGGGCGATGGCGAGTGCTACGGCGTCGTCTGAGGCGGTGTCGGTGTCGATGAAGAAGGGACGCATGCGTCGGTGGACGCTACCGCCTTCGCTGAGCCCCGGCCGGATCGGCCACACCAGATCTCAACGGCGAGCGATCATCGGCCGAAAACGAAGTGAGGCCCCGGGTGGTGCTGCAAGCCGAAGCGTGCGCACCCTCCCGGGGCCTCCCAGAGGTTGGAGCGATCCACCACTGATCGATCTGCAGGCGTTAACCTTTGTCTCGATCAATCACATCGCCCGTCGTGCCCGAAGGCATGGCGGGCGATGCCCGTTTGCCAGCCCGATCGATTGCGGTTACCCGCAACCTCCGTTGCCGACGCCGAACCCGATCACCGTGGTCACCCACGGTCCCGTTCCTCGGTAGGTGCTGATTGCCTCAGGCGAACCTGCGGCCTCGTGGCCCCCTTCCGATGCATTCACGCTGACCCGGTTGCCCAAGCCTTCGGGAGGCACCGCCGACCGTCTACCTCAGGGAGAGTTGGGGTCCCCCATTCGGCGTTCGGCCGGTTGCAGAACCCGTTGCCGCTGGTTGCCCAGTTGCTCGGTGCGCTGCGTTTGCTTCGTCCGTAGCCCCCGGTTACCCGGATGTTCGGTGCGAAGCAGTGGTTTCTCGCTCCGTTCCAGAACCGCTTTCACCTCGTGAGCCTCGATCCGTTTTCCCCTCGTGGCCCGAAGGCTCCGAATGAGGACTCGTTTCGTGACCCCGGTTGGCGTGCGCTCTCCGGTACGAGGCATACCTTCGCGGACACAAAACCCCAGGTCAAGAGGTATTTCGGAATTCACAAGGTTATCCACCGAACTTTCTGTTCATCCCCAGGAAACTTCATGTCGTCCACCGTTCATGCACAACGTCGTACACATCTTTGTCCCCAAGCTCGACGAATTCGAGCGAGTTGATCGGCCAGTTGATTGACGAACAGCCATCGGCACGGTTGAATGGTCACGTGATCCGCACCGAGCACTCCGAATTCGCGATCATCATCATTCCGTAGAGCACGTGGCTCTCCCACGTGCTCGTTCAGCCGCCCCAGGGGCGGCTTTTTTGTTGCCCGCACCGAAAGCCCCCAACCGAGAGTCCCCGAACCGAGAGTCCCCGAACCGAGAGTTATGGCATGACCGACCAAATCACGAGCCACCCCACAGGTCACCTCACCCACGAGCGCGTCAGCGTGGAGATCTTCGACACGACGCTGCGCGACGGTCTGCAGGTGGAGGGCGTCAGCGCCACTGTGGATGACAAGCTGCGCATCGCCCGCCAGCTCGACTACCTCGGCGTGCAGTACATCGAAGGCGGCTGGCCCGGTGCCAATCCCAAAGACATCGAGTTCTTCGCTCGCGCAGCCACCGAACTCGAACTCTCGACGTCGACATTCGTGGCATTTGGTTCGACTCGGCGGCCGCGAGGCAAGGTCGACGAAGACGTCACCTTGCAGCACCTGCTCGATGCCAACACCAGTGCGGTGTGCATCGTCGCGAAGAGTTCGGCCTATCACGTCAACGAAGCGCTGCAGACCAGCCTCGACGAGGGGGCCTTGATGATTGCCGACTCAGTGGAGTTCTTGCACGGCCACGGTCGGCGTGTGCTGGTCGACATGGAGCACTTCTTCGATGGTTTCAAAGCCAACCCCGAGTTCTCGTACCGGGCACTCGAAGCAGCGGTGCTCCACGGAGCGTGTCATGTGGTTCTGTGCGACACCAACGGCGGATCGCTGCCCCACGAAATCGAAGACATCGTTCGGACCGTCCACGGTCATGTCGGCAATGACGTCATCATTGGCATCCACTGCCACGACGACACCGGGTGCGCAGTAGCCAACTCGATGGCTGCGGTGCGCGGTGGCGCCCGTCATGTTCAGGGCACGTTGAACGGGCTGGGCGAGCGCACCGGCAACGCCAACCTCACCTCGATCATCCCGAATCTTCAACTGAAGCAGAACTTCGTGTGTTTGCCGGAAGGTCGGATGGAACGACTAACGGTCGTGTCGCATCGTGTCGCGGAAACACTCAATCGAGCCGTCAACCCGCAGGCACCGTACGTCGGCTCGTCTGCGTTCGCACACAAGGCTGGGCTGCACGTCAGCGCCATTGCGCGCGCCCGCGACGCCTATGAGCACGTCGATCCGTCGGCGGTGGGCAACGGCACTCGTTTCGTCGTCTCGGAAATGGCCGGCAAGGCCACGATCCAGTGGAAGGCAGACGAGATCGGGGTATCTCTCGATGGTCCGGAAATCATGTCGGTCATTGATGAACTCAAGCGTCTCGAGCACGAGGGCTATCAGTTCGAAGCGGCCGACGCCTCGCTCGAACTCTTGATGCGACGCGCGACGGGTTGGCAGCAAGATTTCTTCCGGGTGGAGTCGATGCGCCTCATCACTGACGAGGTCGGCAGGGCGGCGTTCAGTACCGAGGCCACGGTGAAAGTGTGGGTTGGTGACGAGCGCTTCGTGTTCACCGCGGAAGGGAACGGCCCGGTCAATGCGATCGACACGGCCCTGCGGCGTGCCGTGCAGAAGTCGTTTCCGCAGCTGGCGCAGGTGCACCTGATTGACTTCAAGGTGCGCATTCTGGACGGAGGAGAGGCCACCGGTGCGGTCACCCGGGTGCTGCTCACCGCCACGAACGGCGTGGAGGAATGGACGACCATCGGCGTCAGCCCCAACATCATCGAAGCGTCATGGCGAGCTCTGGAAGACAGCCTCGTCTACGGCTTGCTGCACCCCGCAGACACCTGACGAGAGGTGTCTGACCCCGTTCGTCAGACTGCGGATGAAGTGGATGTTCGGGAACTGAGCACGCCACTCGGTCACGTCACCAGCCACCGACTGCGGATTGTCGGTGAACGCACGGGCGACGAGGCCGGCGAGTGAGGCCATGTCGTTCGGTGTCGCACCCCAACGGGTGATCTCGGTCGTGCCGACACGCAGCCCAGCGCCGTCATCGAAGGGTAGGCCGATCGCCGAGGTGAGCAGATTGCTGCGACGAAGGCCCTGGGCAACCTTGTGCCCACCGCCATGACCGCTCATGTCCAACGCAAACGCGTGCGACTCGGTCGCTCCCGTGGCTGAACGAACTACCGGCAGGTCGCGCTCGGTGAGTTCGAGTGCGAGGGCTCTCGCGTTGGCGCACATCGTCGACGCGTAGGCCGGCCCGTGCTCCAACCAGTCGAGCATCGTGATCGCCAATGCTGCGGTCTTGGCGACGTCGAAGTTCGCAGTGAGTCCAGGGTAGGCGATGGCGTCGAGCCGCTCGGCGAGTTTGGCGTCGTTGGTGACGATGACTCCCGATGGTGGGCCGCCGAGGCTCTTGTACGTGCTCATGGTCATCATGTGGGCGCCTTCGTGCATCGGATTCGGCCACGCGCCACCGGCGATCACCCCCGACAGGTGAGCAGCATCGAACAACACCGTTGCACCGACCTCGTCGGCAATCTCTCGGATCTCTCTCACCGGGTGGTGGCACAGGTTGAGGCTCGAACCGACCGTGATCATCTTCGGCCGCACTTCACGGGCCAGGGTTCGCAGCTTCTCGACATCGATCGTGTAGCGCAACACGTCGACCGGCGCTTCGTGGATGACGAGGCCACAGAGCCCCGCCGCTCCAGCGGTGTTGTGTGTGACGTGTCCACCGATGCCCGCCGGGGGAACGATGATCGAGTCGCCTGGCTGCGCTGCGGCCAGGAACGCGTAGAGGTTGGCCATGGCCCCTGACGTCACTCGCACCTCCGCGTACGGAGCGTCGAACACTTCGGCTACGAGCTCGGTAGCGAGCACTTCGATCTGTTCGATGGCTTCGAGACCCATCTCGTATTTGTCACCCGGGTAGCCGAGCGATGGACGAGTGCCGAGGCCTGCCGCGAGGAGGGCTTCGGCGCGGGGATTCATCACATTGGTGGCCGGGTTGAGATTGACACATTCGACCTCGTGGATCTGACGGTTTTCTTCGGCGAGATCATGGATGGCGTTATCGATGGCGTTGAAGTCGATAGCGGCGGCTTGGGTAGCGATGTCGGCGATCAAGGTTTCAGCCGCGGCCGGTACCCAAGGGCGTGCTGCGAGGCGTGGACTGCGGCGTGCCGGTCGCGCCGCATCTGGCAGCTGCACATCCGGGCGCGTTGTTATGGGTTCGTTCACGTCTCCCAGGTTACGATCTCTCATCATGGCTGCTCCCAAGTTCGCTCCCGCAGGCGACAATGCGTCGCAGCACTACTCGTCTCCTGACGTCGTGCCGGCAACGTGGACACCCGATCGGCCTGGTTTGTTCGCTGGGCTGCAACCCGACGGGCCGCGTCGCGGTGCACAGGGCCCCGACCAAGGCTTCGCCCTCAAGATTGCCGCCCGGTTGGCCCCTCAGCTGCACCTCCAGCCAGCCGAGAAGCGGAACGATGCGGTTCGGGGCTGCCTGGGTATTGCGCTGAAGCGGGCATCGATGTTCAGCCGGGCGCCGGTGATCCACGATGTTCGGCTCGCGTTCACGATCTGGGGTTTCTTCATCGAACAGCCGCCCGATGATCTCTTGACGCGCCGGCATGAGCTGTTCGAAGGCGTCGGCTTGGTGACTCACCACTACGCAGAAGGTCGGATCATCGCCGACCTCGTGCCCGAGTCGACATTGCGCCTCACGCCGGATCAGGCAGCGACCAAGATGCCTGCCGGTTGGCGCGAGCTCACCGGTGCCTGACCGGGCGAGTAGCCTGCCTGAGTTGGGCCCGCGGGCCGTGGCTAACGTTCTCTAGATACGGTCAACCCATGGAACGTCTGCTCGCTGGTCGATACCGGCTCGGCGGTGACCTCGGCGCCGGAGGAACGGCTCGTGTCGTCCGGGCGGTCGACGAGCGCCTTGGCCGCTCAGTAGCGGTGAAGTTACTCGATTCGAGAATTGCTGCTTCCGCCGACCCGTCTGGTCGTGAACGCTTCTTGAAAGAGTGCCGAACGTTGGCCGGGTTCAGCCACCCGGGCGCCGTTCTCGTGTTCGACGCAGGCGAGGACGATGGTGACCTGTTCCTCGTGATGGAACTCGTGGAGGGAAACACGTTGGCGCACCGACTGGCGCACGCCGGGCCACTGTCGATCGCCGAGTCGGTTCGCATCGCCAGTGAAATCTTGGGCGTCCTCGCAGCGGCCCATTCCGCCGGGATTGTTCACCGTGATGTCAAGCCGGCCAACATCTTGCTGGGCGAGGGCGGCGTCGTGAAGCTCGCTGACTTCGGTATCGCCAAACGTTTCGACGACATCGAAGAATCGGTGACGTCGACGGGGTTCATTGTCGGCACACCACGCTACCTGGCCCCTGAACAAGCAATGGGTGAGTCGGTGACCCCGGCCACCGACGTGTACGCGATGGGTGTGCTGTTGTTCGAGATGCTTGTGGGCCACCCACCGTTCGTCGGAGATTCAGCGGTTGCGATTGCGGTCGCGCAGCAAGCGTCAGCTGCGCCCGACATCCGCACACTGCGTCCTGACGTGCCCAACACGGTGGCTGCCGCCATTGCGGGTTCCCTGGCCCTCGATCCTGCCCACAGGCCTCCATCGGCGGCTCAGCTCGAGGTTGCGTTGAGGGGTGCACCCGACAGTTCCACCGAGGTGTGGCCCCACACGATGCTGATGCCGGATGGGCGGGCGGGCGGCGGCGCGGATAGAGAAACCCGCATAGCTCCTGTGGCAATGATGCACCCACCGGAACCCTCCGCGCGAGCGGGCTCGAACCCGCGCACTACAACACGAACCCTGGTTGTCGTTGCCGTCGTCGTGCTCACATTGGGTGTCGCATACGCACTGGCTTCCAGGTCGGGAGAGGAGCTGGCAAGCTCTGGATCCGAACTCGACTCCCTGGTGGAGGCCGCCGCAGCGTCATCGAGTGCACCAACGACGGTTCCGCCAAGTGTGCCGACGACCGCGCCGCCAACAGAACAGCCAGTACCAACGGAACCACCAGCACCGACGCAAGCCGCAGTAGCCGAGATCGTTCCTGGGTTCCCCGTCACCGAGGACCTGGAGACCTTCCTCGAACAGCTGAACAGCAACCCGGAGTTGATGGGCGCCAGCGGCGAAAAACTCGCCGACATGCTGGAAGGGGCGTTGGCAGCGCGGGGGAAGAAGCAGACCGAACGGGTCGATGCCGTACGCGTCGAACTCAGAGACTTCGTCGAGAAAGGCGAAGTGGATCCGTCGATAGCGGCCGAACTGGATCGGCTTCTCGTCCCCCTGGCCAGCCGAAGTGATGACGACGATGACGACGATTGACGCTGTTAGCGCTCGAGGAACCAACAGACAGCGTCAGACAGATTCCATCGCCCCAACCGATCGCCCTAGCTGATTGTCTCGGTTGCCAACCGCTGACCCAGAACCCATTCGGCGGCGAATGACGCAGCCTACGCTCGGCACATGACTACACCAGCTGAAGCCACGAAAGCACCTGCATTCACCCTTCCAGACCAGAACGATTCGAGCGTCACGCTCTCCGCACTCAAGGGCCGCAAGGTGCTCGTGTACTTCTACCCCAAGGCCGACACTCCCGGCTGCACCACCCAAGCGTGCGGGTTGCGTGACGTCGCAGCCGAGGTTGGCGACACCGTGATCATCGGGATCAGCCCCGACAAGCCGGCCAAGTTGAAGAAGTTCGACGACAAATACGGCCTGGGGTTCACGCTGCTCAGCGACGAAGACCACGCAATCGCCGAGAAGTACGGCGTGTGGGTGATGAAGAAGAACTACGGCAAGGAGTACATGGGCGTGCAGCGCTCGGGTTTCTTGATCGACGAGGAAGGCAAAGTGGCCAAGGCCTGGCCCAAGCTCAGCCCGAAGGACACGCCGACGAACCTGCTTGCAGCGCTAGCGGCGTAGTGCCTGAGCGTCAGATAGCGCGGACTCTAATGCGCGCTGAGCGCTGTCCGTAGCACCGGTGGTCACCGGGCATTTCGGCGAGGGTCGGCGGTGCCTCCGTAATCACACTGTCAGGACTCACGTAAGAGTGATATTGAACTCCACGTAATTGCGATACCAGTTCTGGATGGCGTGGCAAGGCAGGGTGATCGATCGGGCGATCTCCAAGGCTCTGACCATCTTCGGCGCGGTCATTTTGGAGGGTCCGCGTTGCTGGAACTCGCGTACGAAGTGCTCGCCAGCTTGCCTGAGGACGACGCTGAACTCTCCGAGGAGTGGGAAGGTCGAGATCGGCCGCCGGATTGCAGAGGACGAGTCCGGTGCCGTTGTGTGCGAGGACTGGGACGTCGTCGAGAAGCGGCTACTCGCCAAGTACCCGAAGGCGTGAGACGCGGGCTCCGCGTCGGCCCGCTGTGCGCCGGCGGGCGGTGCCGTAGGCAGGTGAGGTACAGTTCGGTCATGGGTTCCGACGTTGGTGGATTGTTCCGTGAAGCGATGGAGCTGCCGGAAGTCGAGCGGGCGAACCTGGCAGTGAAGTTGTTGGCGACGGTGGACGAGCCAGCGGTTGATGACACGGCTGAGGGCTATGACGCGTGGCTTCGTGAGATCGAGCGGCGGCTCGAAGCGCTGGTGACCGGTGAGGACCCGGGCGAGGACTGGGATGTGATCCACCGCGACCTCGTCGCAGAGTTCGGCGAAGGGTGACCCCTCGGCTCAAGTTCGCGAGCGGCGTCCGGGCGGAAATCACCGAGGCCGCTCGCTGGTACGCCGAGCGTGATCGTGAGGTCGGCGGACGCTTCGTCTCCGCTGCCGACCGAGCTATTCGTCGGGCTCTGCAGTGGCCCGATGCGGGATCTCCCGTGGAGGAGGTGAAGTCGCCGTACACGATTCGACGGGTGCCGGTCGGGCGGTTCCCATACCAGGTGGTGTACGCCCGAGTCGACGACGCCGTGTACGTCTTGGCGGTCGCGCATCATCATCGACAACCGGGCTATTGGTCCGGCCGGACTCCTGCGTGGCGCGACTCAGTCCGCTGACCTGCGGAAACAGGTGTGGCAGAAAGTCTCGGTCTACCCCAAGGCCGACACTCCCGGCTGCACCACCCAAGCGTGCGGGTTGCGTGACGTCGCAGCCGAGGTTGGCGACACCGTGATGATCGGGATCAGCCCCGACAAGCCGACCAAGTTGAAGAAGTTCGACGACAAGTATGAACTCGGATTCACGTTGCTCGGCGACGAAGATCCCGCCATCGCCGAGAAGTACGGCGTGTGGGTGATGAAGAAGAACTACGGCAAGGAATACATGGGTGTGCAGCGCTCGGCGTTCCTCATCGACGAAGACGGCAACGTGGCCAAGGCTTGGCCCAAGATCAGCCCCGCCGACACCCCCAAGTTCTTACTAGCAGCACTTTGATTCCCGCCGAATCGCCCGATCCGATCCGGAATGAACCGCTGTACTCCCAACGGCGTCTAGTGGCTGGGTGAGCGCTGGCCGATGCAGAACTCGTTGCCTTCCGGGTCCTGCATGCAGATCCACGCGATCTCACCGAGCGATCCTTCGCCGGTGCTCGTTGCGCCGAGGACAACAAGTCGATCCGCCTCCGCTCGAGGATCGTCAACATGTAGGTCGACGTGCATCCGGTTCTTGGTGACCTTGCGTTCGGGGACGCCTTGTACCAGCAGTACCGTCCCATGCTTGCCCTCCATCGGTACGAGCACGTCGTACTGTTCGAGCCGATCTACGCGTCGGTAGCGGAGGGCTTCGGCCCAGAACGTGGCAACCACATCGACATCGACGGCGTCGAGCACCATGTACACCTCGGGTGGCGCGCTCACGGGGCCACGGCATGTGCCTTGAGATCATCTAGATCGATGAACTCGAGGGCACTGATGTGGGTTGCCTCCAAGACCACTGGGCAGGCATGCCCGGCCTCGAACGCCTCGGCCCAACGATCGGCGCAGACGCACCACTGGTCGCCGTGGCTGAGCCCGCCGAAGCCGTACTGAGGCATCGGAGTGGACAGGTCGTTGCCTGCCTGTTTGGAGTACGTCAAGAAATCGTCGGTGACGCGGCAACAGACCACGTGAAGACCGGGGTCATCGCCACGATTTTCGCAGCAACCGGTGCGGTAGTAGCCGGTCATCGGGTCACTCGAACATGACATCAGTTCGGTTCCCAGCACATTGGTTTGGGCCATGGGAGGATCCTTGCAGATTTCACCATGACGTCAAGATCGCTGCCTGCCCTCAGAACTCGAGCGGATTGGTCGCTCCGCTCCCTTTCACTCCGCTCCCTTTCACTCCGCTCGGGTCATTCGTTTCTGTCTGCGGTCTGGCTCGCCTAGCGCCTCGCCCTCTAAGGTGAAGCGGTGCCCGAAGCTGTGCAGGTTGGTGTCGTGATGGGGTCGGCCAGCGACTGGCCGACCATGGCGAAAGCGGTCGATGTCCTCGAACGGTTCGGCGTCGGGTACGAGGCGCGAGTCGTTTCAGCCCACCGGATGCCCGACGAGATGTTTGCGTATGCGGAAACTGCGTCCGAGCGGGGCCTGCGGGCGATCATCGCCGGTGCGGGTGGTGCCGCGCATCTACCCGGCATGCTGTCGGCCAAGACGTTGGTGCCGGTGCTCGGCGTGCCGGTTCCGTCTCGTCACCTGTCCGGCAACGATTCGTTGCTGTCGATCGTGCAGATGCCCGCTGGCATACCCACTGCCACATTTGCCATCGGCGAGGCGGGGGCAACGAACGCTGCGCTGTTTGCTGTCGCCATGCTGGCGGCTCATCAACCTGAACTGACGCAGGCGCTCGCCGAGTACCGCGCCGAACGCAGGCTCGAAGCGGCGTCAGCGACGCTGCCACCGGTATGAAACCCGTTGTTCCGCCGTCTACGATCGGCATGCTCGGTGGCGGCCAACTGGGCCGCTATGCACTCATGGCTGCGCGGGTGATGGGATACCGGACCATGGTGCTGGACCCCGATCCAGCGGCTCCCGCCGGCCGAATCGCCGACGTGCATCTCGTCGCCGAATTCGATGATGAACCTGCGCTCGAGCGTCTGCGCCAGGAATGCGCAGTGGTCACGACCGAATTCGAGAATCCGCCGGCCACGACCCTCGAGCATCTGGAGCGACACACGTCGGTTCGGCCGAGCGCGGCCGCAGTCGCGGTGGCTCAGAATCGGGTAGCGGAGAAGCGATTCCTCGTAGACAATGGCCTTCCCGTCGGCCCGTACGACGTGATCGATCGCATTGATGCACCGATCCGTGTCGAGTTTCCTGCCCGCCTGAAGACGGCCCGGCTGGGATACGACGGCAAGGGCCAACGGGTCGTCCGTGACGCGGCTGAAATGCGTGCCGTCTGGACGCTGATGGGCGGGGTGATCTGTGTGCTGGAACAGGCCTTGCCGCTCGATCTCGAGCTCAGCGTGGTGTGCGCTCGCACGACCAGCGGAGCGTTCGCCGCGTATCCCGTTGCCGAGAACTCACATGTGGAAGGGATTCTCGACCTCACGGTCGTACCCGCACGTATCTCCGATGATCTCTCTGCCCGCGCAACGGGGTTGGCTCTCACCATCGCCGACGCGCTGGACTACGTCGGGGTTCTCGGAGTCGAGTTCTTCGTGGTCCGGGGGGAACTCTTGGTGAACGAGGTTGCGCCGCGGCCGCACAACAGCGGACACTGGACCATCGATGTCGCTCAGACCAGTCAGTTCGCGCAACAGGTTCGGGCGGTGTGCGGTGCCTCACTCGGCGACACGTCGATGCGCGCCGGTGGCGCCGCAATGGTGAACTTGCTCGGCGACCTGTGGGACGACGGTGAGCCGGCATGGAACAAGGTGCTCTCAGACCCTCGTGCGGCACTCCATCTGTACGGAAAGTCATCACCCAGGCAACTCCGCAAGATGGGGCACCTCACCGTGTGGGACGAGGATCCATCAACCGCGGCTACACGCGCGCTTGGTGCACGCTGGCTGCTGGCCGAGTAGGTCGACCGACAAGCAACTCAGCCAGCTGGCTGAGTGGTCGTGGTATTGGCGTGGCCGTTGCCGTTGCCGTTGTCGGGGGTGCTGGCGGGTGGGCCAGGGACGCCGTAGTTGCCGTTGCCGTTGCCGTTGTTTGTTTCGTCCTCGACGTTGTCGTCGGTTTCGCCGGTGCCGGAACCGACCGGCTTTCCGCATTCGGACTGGGCGGCTGCGTTGTTGGGACCGGGCGCTTTGGCTGCTGACGACACGGTCTGACCGTGGTTGGCGTTGTCACCATCGACGCAGTCGAAGTCAGGGTCCGCCGTGATCCGTTCGTTGCCGCTGTTGCCAGTTTCGCCGTTGCCGTTGCCGGAACCGAGCGGCTTGCCACACTCAGACTGCGCCGCTGCGCGATTCGAGCCTGGAGCCTGGGCTGCCGACGACACGGTCTGTCCGTGGTTGGCGTTGTCGCTGTCAGCGCATTCGAAATCGGGATCAGTCGTGATGCGCTCGGTTCCGCCACCACCACCACCATCGTCGTCGTCGTCGTCGTCGTCCTCGTCGTCGAGGTCATCCGGCGCAGGTGCAGGAACCGAATCGCCGAAAACCGTGGTTGCCGGGGACTTGTCGTCGTTGATGAACGGACGAAAACCGCCGGGGCCGGCGGCAATGATGCCGCCGACCCCGAGACTGGCAACGGTGACCGCCGCAAACGCCACAACACGACGATGGCGACGCAGAGAAGACGGTTCGGGTGCCGTCCACAGCGCCTCTACCATGTCCGCAAGTACCGCAGCTTCGTGATCCCGCTCGAACGGAAGAGCAGGCGACCGAAGGGCACCGGTGATCACGTCGCCGTTCAGGGCATTTGTGTGGTCATTGCCGGTCACAGTTGGTACATCGTTTCGCCAGGCGGTTTCGTTACAGACGTGTCAGAAAGTTTTTCGAGACCTCGGTGCACCAGCACTCGCACGTGTCCTTCGGTGCGACCCATGATGTGGGCCACATCGCTCACGCTCAGGTCGGCGACCACACGGAGCAACACTGCCTCCGCCTGATCATCGGGCAGTGTCTGAACGAGGGCGATCGCTCGGTCGAGTGCGGCTGCTTGGTCTGCCACGTCTGCGGTGTCCATTGCGAATGCTCGATCATTGCGCGTGGAGTCGTGGGGTCGCTGCCAGGTCTCGATGCGTCGCCGCTGGTTCGACCGAATCGCGTCGACTCGTCGTCTGGCAGCGATGGTGAACAGCCAACGACGGAAGTCTCCTTCGTCGCCTACGAATCGGGGCAGCCCGCGAGCCACGTCGATCCACACCGCCGACGCCAGGTCATCGGGTTCACCCATGTTTCGACCTCTGAAGTAACGCAGGATGAGGTGGTTGTAAGTGCGCCACAGCTGTGCAAGCGCGTCACGGTCGCCACCCCGGGCGCGCTCGATCACCTCGTCCACTTCGCAAGTATCGCAGCGGAGGCCTCGGTGCACTGGTTGTCTGAGTGCAGTGGCGGGCAACGGTTGGATGAAAGACCGCGAACAACCCTGCTCTGATTCCCTGAGGCTGTACTGTGCGCGTGGAAGCGAACTACGGAGGGCGGAGTTGCAGGACCGAGAACCGATGCCGGCGGATGCTGCGACCTTGATCTCCCGCGTGCAGGTGCTGGCTCGCGAACGTCGGCCCGATGATGACGTGTTCGTGAGGTTTGTGGGTGAGTACCTGTCGGACCTCCCCGAGTTCGATCTGGACGATCGACGCACCGACTATCTGTACGCCGCCTCTTTGGTGCATTTCAGCCTCGGTCGGCAACGATCGGCTGGCGAGACGCTGGTGGCAGTTCGATCACCCGATGTCGATCGCGACGGGTGGCACTCAGATCGATCGGTGGTGTTGATCGTCACCGACGACCGGCCGTTTCTCGTGGACACCGTTCGCATCGTGCTCGAACGACATGGAGTGAACACTCACCTCCTCGTGCACCCGATGCTGCAGGTTGTTCGCGACAGCAGCGGCGTCATCAGCCGACTTGGTGCGCCAGGAGACGCCGACGTCACCGTGGAAGCTTGGACCCAGATCGAGATCGATCGGTGTGACGGAACCCGAGCCGCTGCGTTGGCCGACGACGTGCGATCAGCTGTCGACACCGTCCACCGAGTGGTGGCTGACTTCGAGCCGATGCGGTCTCGAATGGCGGCGCTCTCGTCGGTCGACGCGCTGCTCCCGTGGTTGGCCGACGGACACTTCGTATTTCTCGGGGCCGCGACCTACCTGGTCAACCAGAGACGGGTCGCCTACGTACATGGGTCGGCGTTGGGGCTACTCACCCCGTCGAGTCCCATCGATCCCGATATCGATATCGAAAGTACGTCGCGGTCGATGCTCTCCATCGCCCGGTCGCGCAACGTTGCCACCGTGCATCGATCCGACCGAATGACTGCTGTCACCGTGCGAACCGCCGGCGACGGTGACGCTGATATCGTGCAACGGTTCGTGGGGCTACTCTCCACGTCGACATATCGGCAGAGCGTGCTGTCCATTCCGTCCGTCGGCGACCGCGCGCGTGAGGTGCTCGGGCTCGTTCGCACCGGAACCGACACGCATGCCGGGCGATCCATGCGAAACGTGCTCGAAGGCTTGCCCCGCGAGCTGGTGTTCGAACTCGACGCGCATGATCTCGCAGAACTCGTGATCGACGTCGTCGGCCTGCAGGAACGCCAGATCGTTCGAGTGTTCGCCGTGCCCGAGCCCGCCGGAACGGCTGCCACTGTCATGGTGTACGTGCCGAAGAGTCGATTCACTGCTCAGTTGCCGGAACTCGTGGCCGCCCAGATTGCCGGTGCGTTCGGTTCCGAGGTGCGAGACGTCGAGTCGCTGATCGAGTCGAGCAGCTTGGCGAGGATCACGATGACGGTCGTCGACGCAGGGGATGACGATCCTGATCTCGACGGGTTGTCCGAGGCCATCGACCGTGTGACGACATCCTGGATCGAACGGATTCGAGCGGTGACCGAGCGTCGCGAGCGTCTCATGTCGGCGCCCGCTGAGGTCGCCCAGGCAGCGGCCGCGGCGCCTGCGGAGTTCAGGTCGGGTGTCGAGTCAGAAGCAGCAGTCGGTGATCTCGACCGTTTGGCACACCTGGCGTCCAGCGGTGGAGATCTCATGACGGCATTGACGCAGCGCCTCGACGCTGCTCCTGATGAGTGGCGTGTTCGTCTGTATCGACGCTCCAGCCCCGTGTCATTGTCGCGACTGCTACCGCTGCTCGGGCATCTCGGGCTGGAAGCACTCGAAGAACACCCGTACGAGTTCATCATCAACAAAGAACACTTCTACTTGCTCGACATCGGGGTGCGACTGCCGAGCGGCGCAACGATTGACGACACACGGCACGCAGAGCTCCTCGAAGCGCTCGACCAGTTGCTCACCGGCGCGGTCGAAGCAGACGGGTTCAACCAGTTGGTGCTCATGGGTGGGTTGACTACCGCGCAGATCGTGATTCTTCGGTCGTATGCGAAGTACGCGCAGCAGACAACATTTCCGTTCAGTCAGGGCTATGTCGAAGGAACCTTGTCGCGGATGCCACTTTTGGCGCGTCTGCTCGTGGAACTCTTCGCAGCGAAGTTCGACCCTGATCGCCATGACCTGAATCGCCAAGCCGCTGTTGCGGCCGCTCGAGTTGCGGTGACGGATGCGCTCGACGGAGTGCCATCGCTCGACGACGACCGCATCTGCCGAACGTTCCTGCACCTGATCGACGCCACGGTGAGAACCAGCGCCTACCAGGCTAAGGCCACGGTCGCATTCAAGTTCAACCCCAGCTTGGTACCAGACTTGCCGGATCCTCGTCCGAAGCACGAAATCTTCGTCTGCTCACCCAGGGTCGAAGGCATTCACCTCCGCGGAGGCGCGATTGCGCGCGGTGGGTTGCGGTGGAGCGACCGGCCCGAGGACTACCGCACCGAGGTATTGGGTCTGGTCAAGGCACAGATGGTGAAGAACGCAGTCATCGTGCCCGTGGGCGCCAAGGGAGGCTTCGTCGTCAAACAACCCAAGCCCACACAGCCCGAGCGGCAGGAAGAGGGCATTGCGTGCTACAAGCTGTTCGTCAGCAGCCTGCTCGACGTCACCGACAACGTGGTGGCCGACGAGATTGTTCCGCCGGCGCGCACAGTTCGCTACGACGGCGATGATCCGTATCTGGTCGTAGCAGCCGACAAGGGAACAGCCACGTTCAGCGACATCGCAAACGGCGTCGCAGCCGAGTACCAGTTCTGGCTGGACGATGCGTTTGCGTCAGGCGGCAGCGCTGGCTACGACCACAAAGCCATGGGCATCACCGCCCGAGGTGCCTGGGAGAGCGTGAAACGTCACGGTGCCGTGCTGGGGATCGATCCCGAAGCCGACGTGATCACCGTGGTCGGCATCGGTGACATGTCCGGCGACGTCTTCGGCAACGGCTTGCTGCGTTCACGCACGGTGAAGCTGGTGGCGGCGTTCGATCACCGGCACATCTTCATCGACCCGAACCCCGATCCAGGCCGGTCGTTCGACGAACGCAGACGCTTGTACGACCTCCCCCGCTCGTCATGGGCCGACTACGACCGCGAACTCATCTCCGCTGGTGGGGGAGTGTTCGAGCGATCGCTGAAGTCGATCGAGACCACGCCTGAGATCCGTGTAGCGCTCGGCACCACTGCGGAACACTTGTCACCCAACGAGCTCATCACGGCGATCTTGAAAGCTCCCGTCGACCTGCTCTGGAACGGGGGCATCGGCACCTACGTCAAGGCGTCGACCGAGCTCGACTCGCAGGTGGGCGATCGCGCCAATGATGCCTTGCGGGTCAACGCCAATGAACTCCGCTGCCGCATGGTAGGAGAGGGCGGGAATCTCGGCGTGACGCAACTGGGACGCGTGGAGTACGCGATTCTTGGTGGACTGATCTACACCGACGCGATCGACAACTCCGCCGGCGTCGACACGAGTGACCACGAAGTCAACATCAAGATTCTGCTGCGCGACGTCACCAACCAAGGTGGCCTCACCTTGAGCGAGCGCAACGAGTTGCTCGCATCGATGACTGACGAAGTGGCTGAGCTGGTGCTCGACAACAACCGGGCGCAGACGCTGGCACTGCAGATCGCCCGCACCCAGGGCCTACCGATGGTCAACGTTCACGCCCGATATCTCGACCAGCTCGAGTTGGAGGGTTTCATCGATCGGTCGCTCGAGTTCCTGCCGACCGACAAGCAGATCGCCGAACGCCAGGCCATGGGTTCGGGTCTCCGGGCGCCCGAGTTCGCAGTGCTCATCGCCTACACCAAGAACGTCAACGTCGCCGAGATCATCAACTCCGACCTGCCTGATGATCCGGCGCTGGTCGAAGATCTGGTGAATTATTTTCCCACGCCGCTGCGTGATCGCTACCGAACGGAAATTCTGCGGCATCGTCTCCGGCGTGAGATCGCCATCACGCAGTTGATGAACCAGATGGTGAACCTGTCGGGTATTTCGTACGACCATCGCATGACCGAAGACACCGGAGCATCAGTAGGAGACGTTGCGCGTGCGTGGGTTGCAGTGCGTGAGGTGCTCGACTTCCCCAGCTGGTGGGATGAGGTTGCCGAGCTCGAGGGTCTCAAGTTGGAGGACCACCTCGACATGTACCTCGATTGTCGACGCACTGCCGAACGATGTTCGTTGTGGTTCCTTCGTAATCGCCGTCCGCCCGTCAACATCGCAGCCGAGGTCGAGAAGTTTCAGGGGTCCATCCAGGAACTCTCCAGGCAACTTCGCAGTTGTCTCAAAGGACCCATGGCTCGAGCGGCCACGAATCTCGTGAAGAAGCGTGAGGCTGCAGGGGTGCCGACAGACCTTGCCGAGCGATCGGTGGTCTGGCGACTTCTGCACACGGCCTTCGATGTGGTCGAGATCGCCGAAGCCCGAGGCGTCACGCCGGTCGAAGCCGCGTCGACCTATTGGGAGATGTTCGATCGGTTGGAGCTGTTGTGGTTGTGGGATGCGATTGGAGCCTTGCCGCGCTCGGATCGTTGGCAGACCCAAGCCCGAGGCGCGTTGCGCGACGACCTGCTCAATGCGCTCGCCGATCTCACCTCGAGTGTGCTCGATCATCCCGAACGGTCGGGGGCGGCGTGGATGGCAGCGAACGGCCGGTCGTTCGATCGTGCAGCCGCCATGCTCACACAGATTCGTCGAACCGAGACGTTCAACATCACCAATCTGTCGGTGGCGTTGCGGCAACTCCGGAACCTGTCGGTCACATCTGTTCGCGGTTGAGTGCCACCGGCGCGCCGAGACGATCGAGCACCGACCGGAAGACTGCGTAATCGGCTGCGCCCACTTCGGCTGACCACTCGGCCTCCATTGCGCTGATGGCGTGTCTGACGGACTGGCGCACCGACCGACCGTGCTCGGTGAGCGATACCAATTGGGCGCGGCCATCAGTGGGGTCGGCCGCGACGGTGACGTATCCGAACGACGTCACCTCTGCCAGACGCTGACCGATTGCCTGCTTGGTGATCCCCAGGTCTCGGGCGAGCTCGGACTGGCGGCAGCCACCGTCGGGAATGGTCTCGAGGAGGGCTGCGATCGAACCGCGCATCTCCGGAACCGAGTCGGCGGTGAGCCTCCTCATGTCGGCTCCGCCGCGACGGAACACGGCGTCGAGTGATTGCCACACGTGGCCTGGATCACGTATATCGTCAACCATCTTGACGATCTTAGTCAAGAGCACTTACTATCGCAGCATGGATAGCGCCATTTCTTCCCGCCACGGCTGCGATGTGGATCGATGTCGCACTGCGTTGGCGGCGGCGCTGGGGCGGCCATTGACGGATCCAGTGACAGATCTGCTGAAGATTGGTTCGATCGAGGTCGTGCCGTTCGGGCATCGAGTCGAGAACATGACCACTGAATCGCTCGATGTCGTCACCGTGACGCTTGTCGACGGCACTCGTTGCGAGATGTTCCGCAAGCAGTTGCACCATGCTTCGAAATCGGCCGTTTGGGAGACCATCCCAGAGGAACATCGCGCCCCGACCGCCGCCCAGCTCGATTGGCTCGACGAGCTTCGGGTGTACCGCAGCACGCTCGACGACGACCTGCCCGCTGGTTTGCGATTGCCGCAGCGGTGGCTCGTCGACGACCCGGTAGACGACGGGGAACCCGTGCTGGAAATTTGGATGGAGGTTGTTGCCAACCATCCCGATTGGACGCTCGATCGGTACGCCCGGGTTGCGCAGCGCTTGGGTGCCATGGCTGGCAGATGGCCTGAATGGCGGATCACCGATCGGCTCGGCTTACACCGTCGACCGCTTGCCGGTCTGTTCTTCGGAAAGATCGTGAACCACGACTTGATGCTGCTATCCGCCGACGAATTCTGGCGGCAACCGCACATCGCTGCATTGCCGGATCGGTCACTGCGACGCGACCTGTTCGAGCTGGCCGATCGGATGCCCGCCATGATTGGCCAACTCGATGGCGCGCCGCACGGCTTGGCCCACGGCGACGCGACGCCAGACAACCTGCTGGAACCACCAGACGGCACCACGGTTGCAATCGATTGGAGCTACGGGCACTCAGGAGCTGTCGGGAGTGATTTGGCGCAGCTCTTGATCGGGCGGATCGAGCGAGGAGGGCACCACCCAGACGAGCTCGGAGCTATCTGGTCCACGATCCGATCGGCCTTTCTTGTTGGGCTGGCTGGTGAGGGGAGTGTCGCCACCGCCGAAGATGTCGACTTGGCGTTCAGCGCCCACGTGGCGGCGCGATCGGTGTTTTCTGCCGTCAACGTCGACCATCGGGCAGACCTGTCCGGCGACGAGCTTCACGAGTTGGTGTCGCGGCGCGCTGCCATGGCGCGCTTTTGTCTGGATCTGATCCTCACCTGACGCAGACATTCGTCGGGATAGCGTCGTGCGAGTCATGAACGACTCTCTTCGCTATCGATTCGCGCCATCGCCGACTGGCTTCTTTCACGTTGGGGGTGCGCGCACAGCGCTGATGAACTGGGCGCTGGCGCGCAGTCAGGGCGGCACGTTCGTCCTGCGCATCGAAGACACCGACGAGGCTCGCAATCGGCCGGAGTGGACCGACGGCATCGTTTCAGCCCTGGCCTGGCTCGGCATCGATGCCGACGACCCGCACTTCGAAGGGCCTCTGTTCCAAAGCCACTTCGCAGGCGAGCACGTGGCGGCCGCCGAGCGACTTTTCGCATCAGGGCACGCGTACTACTGCGAGATGACGCCAGACGAAATCCAAGAGCGAGCGAAAGCCGAAGGGGTCAACGGCTACCAAGGTTGGTCGCGTGAACTCGGGCTCGGCCCCGGTCCCGGACGGGCCATGCGGTTCCGTGTGCCTGAAGGGCAAACGGTCGTCGCCGACCTCGTGCGTGGCGAGGTCACGTTCGATCACGCCGTCATCGAAGACTTCGTGCTCGTGCGCGGCAACGGCGCACCGGTGTTTCTGCTCGCGAACGTGGTCGATGACGTGACGATGCGCATCAGCCACGTTGTTCGTGCCGAAGAGCATCTGCCCAACACCCCGAAACAGCAGATGATCTGGGAGGCCCTCGGCCACGAGCCTCCGGTTTGGGCGCACGTGCCGGTGCTGGTGAACGAGCAGCGCAAGAAGCTCTCGAAACGTCGCGACAAGGTCGCGCTCGAGATGTATCGCGACGAGGGCTACCTCGCTCCAGCAATGGTGAACTATTTGATGACCCTGGGATGGTCGCCAGGCGAGGCGTCGGAAGACGGGTCTGAGATCATTGGCTGGGACGCGATCGAGCAGGCGTTCCGCCTCGAAGACGTCAACCTGTCGCCCGCCTTCTTCGATGTGAAGAAACTCGGAGCGTTCAACGGTGAGTACATCCGAGCCATGAGCATCGACGACTTGGTGGACGCATGCGCGCCGTTCCTCGACGCAGCGCTTCCCGAAGGTTGGGACCGTGGTCGGTTCGAGGCAATGGCTCCTCACATTCAGCCCCGGCTCGTCACTCTTGCCGACGCCCCAGGCCTCATCGACTTCTTGTTCACCGACGATCCGGTGATCGACGAGGAATCATGGGACAAGACGATGACCAGCGAGTTTTCAGCCCCACTGCTCGCTGACGCTGTCGCGTCGTACGCGTCGTTCGCCGTGGGTGACTGGAACGCAGACCAACTGAAGGCCACGCTAGAGGATGTGATGCATCGTTTCGGGCTGAAGCTCGGCAAGGCCCAGGCTCCGCTGCGGGTGGCCGTCACGGGCCGCACTGTCGGCCCGCCGTTGTTCGAAGCGCTCGAAGTGCTGGGCCGAAACGAGACCCTTCGTCGATTGCAGGTCGCCCTTGACCGGCTCGCCGCCTGAGCAAACGGTCGCCGCCGCGAACAGTGGCGTCGCCAGCGACCACGCCAGCGTCGCCGGGGCTGTTGCGCAGACGCGTGGAAATGGTCTGCTCACGGGTCGCAGAGTGATCGTGACCGCGCTCGCGTGTGCGGCGTTGTACTACGTCATCAATCTGCTCTTGGTGATGGGCGCTGCGCGCTCCGACGATGCTCGCTCGGTCGACGCCATTGTCGTACTTGGCGCTGCACAATACGACGGACGCCCATCACCGCAGCTCGCAGCCCGACTCGACCACGCTGTCGACCTGTGGAACCAGGGGGTCGCCGAACACGTCATGGTCACCGGGGGCAAGATGGAGGCAGACCGGTTCACCGAGGCGGAGGCGTCGCGCCGATACCTCGTCGCCGCCGGCGTCCCAGACGAATCGATCCTGATGGAAGACGCTGGTCGAAACACCTTTGACTCGCTCGACTCGGCGGCCGACATCTTGTTGGCGAACGACCTGCAGACTGTGCTGCTGGTCACGGATCCGTTTCACGCAAAGCGCTCGGAGCTCATCGCGGCAGAGGTGGGTCTGGACGCGTGGTCGTCGCCGACCCCGAGCAGCGTTGTGGGTTCGTGGACTTCGGCGCGGCGCCAAGTGCTCGAAGCAGCGGGAATCTCGGTCGGCCGTGTGATCGGGTTCGAGCGGCTGAGTGGGCTGACGGGTTAGCGCCGGTACAATCTGCGATCGCTCCAATGGGGTGTGGTGTAATTGGCAACACGAGAGTTTCTGGTTCTCTTATTCAAGGTTCGATTCCTTGCACCCCAACCACTCGGCCTTCGGGTCGAATGACACAGCACAGGTAGCACACACAGCGCTCGGCGGTAACGTCGGGCAGGTAGCTTGGCCCGTTCGTCTAGAGGCCTAGGACACCACCCTCTCAAGGTGGCGGCACGGGTTCGAATCCCGTACGGGCTACCAAGGAAGTACCAGGTCAGAGGCCCTCTCCGGAGGGCCTCTTTCCGTTTTCGGATGCGCCTGCTACTCTTTTGCTACTCTTCTGGTGTCTGGGAGGTGTCATGAAGGGTCACATCCGCAAGCGAGGCGACGCCTGGGAGCTTCGGGTCTACGTCGGCGTCGACGCCGTCACCGGGAAGAAGCGTTACGCCACCAAGAGCATCCGCGGCGGCAAGCGTGAGGCCGAGCGGGCGCTTGTCGAACTCGCCGCGGACGCCCAACGCGGAAAGCTGTCCCGTACGAACACAACGGTGGCCGAGCTGCTCGACGCGTGGTTCGATCAGGCGTCACAGGACTTCTCGCCGAAGACGGTGGTCGAGACTCGGGCTTCATCGATCGGAACCTGAAGCCGGCCCTCGGCGCGGTT
>JBBREA010000038.1:0-26449 GCA_038203385.1 Acidimicrobiales bacterium
CGTTTCCGGCTGTTATTCCCAAGTTCGGGACAGGTTTCTCACGTGTTACGCACCCGTTCGCCACTAGATCTTCAGGAGCAAGCTCCTTGAATCTCGTTCGACTTGCATGTGTTAAGCGTGCCGCCAGCGTTCGTCCTGAGCCAGGATCAAACTCTCCAACAAAAGCCTGTCGACTCTCTCAGCGGTTGCTTCGATTGCCGAACGACTGTTAGCGAGCGCAGAGCCAAGTGGAATATCTTGGACAACTGCGATCTGACTTGCCAGGAAGACAAGCGTTCATCGACCACCGAAGTGATCGTGCCGACGCTTGCAACCATGTATTACTTGTTGCTGTCGAGTGGTTAGGCTCGACAGCGGAATTGACAGACAGATTCATCTCACGACGGACACCCGAAGGTGTTCGTCGCCCTGAAGATCTGCCCGCACTGGCGTTCTGTCTTCTCTTCCGTTTTCAAGGAGCCGAAGCTCACGGCACATCCGTCTGAGCGAACTCAGAGGCTTGGTACCGGTGCCTTTCCGGCGGGTAATCCCGTCCGTGAGGCGAGAAACTAAGCTAGCGCTACGGTTAGCGACTCGCAACCTTCCGACAAAGTTTTCTCGGTGCCAGCGCCGTTACCTGGCGCTACTGGCCTGGTCGGTTGGAGTGTACAGACCGTCTGAGCTGGGGGTATGCGGCGGGCCGAGTGAGGTGTGACGCCCGACACACCGCACATCCACTCCACTGGCGTTCACCGAAACGCAATCTGACGTCTGCAGTACGGTTGCCGACCGATGGGCAACTACGAGCATCTCGCGGCGAAGTTCACCGAATGGGCTTCCGACTTCGAGCGAGTCACCCCGATGTACGCCGAGTTGGCACGGGGGATCGCGGCGGATCCGGAGTTGCTGGCGCTCCTCGACCACGCTCCCGAGGAACAGCAGCTACCTGTGTTGCTGTTCGCCAGCGTGCATTCGCTCGTACTGGCCGAGCCTGAAATTCCTGCCGCAGCCTTTTACCCGTCGGTGGACCAAGGGGTCGACACGTTCGACGGCGCGTTCGAGGCCTTCCGGAAGCTGTGCACGAGCCGGCGTGCGGACATCGCCGCCCTCTTGGCAACACGGGTGACGCAGACCAACGAGGTCGGGAGGTGCGGGTTGTACCTCCCCGCCCTGTCGCTGATCGCACCCGACGTCGGGGTGTTGAGCTTGGTGGATGTGGGTGCCAGTGCAGGGCTGAACCTCTATCTCGACCAATACCACTACTCGTTCGTGCCGGGCATCGAGGTCGGGCCCGTGTCGGAGGTGAACCTCCGGTGCGAGCTGCGCGGCGAGCACCGACCGGAGCAACTTGCGGTACCGACCATTGCCGGGCGTCTCGGCATCGACCGGTCGCCGATCGATCTCGCCGATCGCAACGACCGAAACTGGCTACGAGCGTGCGTGTGGCCGGAACAGACCGAACGGTTCCACCGGCTCGACAGCGCAATCAGTATCGCGCAATCGATGCCGTCGGAGATCCGCCGGGGTGATGCGACGGCAGAGCTCGAACGAGCAATCGGCACCGCCCGACGCTCCGGACATCCAGTGGTGATGAACTCGTGGGTGCTCAACTACCTCAGTTCGGACGAACGACGGGCGTACGTCGCAGAACTCGACCGACTGGGCAGCCGTGCCGAGTTGACGTGGGTGTTCGCCGAGTCACCGCGCCTCTGCCGAGAGTTGCCGCTGCCGACGATGCACCACCGACCCGACCTCACGGTGCTCATGCTCGTCACTTGGCGCCACGGAGAGCGCTCGATACGCCACCTGGCTGATTGTCACCCTCACGGTGAGTGGCTGCACTGGGTGGACGAGCCGGTGCTCACGCTCTAGCTGGCCCACCAAGGCGGATCGGGCCAGCTGCTCTGGCCCTCCCACTCGATGAAAAATTGATCGGTTGGGAAGGGCTGCCCGATTGGGTACAGGGACTCCAGATCCGCCTGTAAACCGGTGACGTCTGGGTCCGGGCAGGGGTTCTGGACTCTCTGGCCGAGCACGAGCGGTTGCGCACACGGCTGCCCCTCGATGAACGCCATCTTGCGAGAGATGTAGTCGGCAGCGGCCCACGGCCCGGCCCGACGCACGTGGATTCCGTCCGTCGCAAACCACTCTGGGTGAGTATTTGCGTAGGTCGACCAGTCTGCGATCGTGACTTCCGGGTAGCTGCCGGATGCAACCAACGCCTTCAGGGTGGCATTGTTGTTGGAGAACACGGCACCAAAGCCCAGCCCACCGGGAGATTGATAGGCGACCTCGTCGCGAAGCGTGAGCCACACCACGCGTTCGTATCCCAGCGACCTCGTGAGCTGGATGATCAGTTCGAAGTCGCTGACGAAGTTGTGATCACTGTCGTTGTACCCGGTTGCCACGATGAGCGTGCTGGTGGTGCGGCCGCGCACCGCAATCTCTTCGTACATCGTGAGCGGCACGTGGTCGTCGTAGTTCCGGCACGACGTAGAAACCCGACGACGACATGAACCGAGGTCGAGCGTGTGGTCAAAGCCCTGCACCGCATCGATGGCCGCATAGTTCTTGAGCCCCAACCAAGCGGAGTCACTCACCAGCAGCGCTACACCAGGTGGTGCTAACCGATCGGCCTGAACGCTGATGGTTGCGGCGTCATCGACGCGTTCGAGGGCGGCAGAGTTGGCCGCTGCGAGAACAACAGCGGCCCCCACGAGGAGCGCCACAAACCGACGTGGATGCTGTTTCACCACTTCTATCGCGTCGCCTGCCATGCGACAGGTTCGCACAAGAACACGGTCGCTCGCAGGCATGACGAGGGACATCAGTCGCCTGGCCAAAGGGGCACCGGTACAGTCCTCCCTCATGCGCATACGTCTACCGACCCGCAGTCTGCGGTGGCAGTTCGAACACAACGACGGCCGAATGATGGACAAATGGCTCCACTACTTCGACATCTACGAACGTCACTTCGCGCAGTACCGGGGTCGCCAGATCACCGTATTGGAGATCGGTGTTTCACATGGCGGCTCGTTGCAGATGTGGCGTCGCTACTTCGGCCACCGCTCCACCATCGTTGGCGTCGACATCGAGCCGCGGGTCATGGAACTGGCCGAGAAAGGCATCGAGTTGCACGTGGGGGACCAATCTGACCCGGCATTCCTGCAACGCCTGGCAGACCTATACGGCAAGTTCGACGTCGTGATCGACGACGGCAGTCACTTGCCGGCACACCAGATCGCAAGTATCACCCACCTCTGGCCCCACCTGGCCGAAGGTGGCGTCTACCTGGTGGAGGACCTTCACACGAACTATTGGGGCGGCTTCTATGAGTCATGCCGCGGCAACCCGGCTTCGTTCATCTCATGGTTGCCGGCTCGAATCGACGACATGCACGCCTTCCACTCCCAGGAGCCGGACTTCGTGGTCAACGAATGGACGAGCACGCTCGGCGGCCTGCACGTGTACGACAGCATCGTGGTGCTCGACAAAACCAAGCGGCAGCTACCGGTGAGCCGAAAGTCGGGGCGGCCCATGTTCGAAGACATCTACGGGTACGAGGCAAATGAGTTGATCGACGAGCACCATCGAGCGCAACTGAAGTCGTTGAGCAGCCCGACGGCCAGACTTCGTCGAGCCTGGCGGGATCCGGGTGGAACGTGTCGGCGAGTGTCCAGGAGATTTCGCCGCTCGTAGGGCCTGAGTCACCCGGGCATTGCGGCGTGCTCACGTTCTAGCATTGCCCGGTATGACTCCACCTGCGCCGCAAGTGGCCCGGGACCGGCCCCTCCGGGTGAGGAACGCATCTGGACGCCCACGCCGGGACTCACGAGGGCACCTGCGTCCGCGTCGATCTCGGCGGTCGCAAGATCCGCGAGACTGCCTTCGCCCGCGAGGTGACGGCGCACCAGCTGGCCGACAATGGCGTGAGCGTCCCGGAACGGCGTGCCTGTACGAACGAGGTACTCGGCGAGGTCCGTAGCGGCAGTGACGTCGGCGTCGGCTGCTGCCGCCATTCGATCGTGAGCGAACGTCGCAGACGCAATCATTCCCATGAGGGCGAGCACTGCCAGGTTGACCTGATCGACCGAATCGAACAGACCCTCTTTGTCTTCTTGGAGGTCACGGTTGTACGCCAAGGGCAGCCCTTTCAGCGTCGTCAACAGACCGGTGAGATTACCGATGAGCCGACCCGCTTTGCCCCTGGCCAGCTCCGCGATGTCGGGATTCTTCTTCTGCGGCAGCATCGATGAGCCGGTGGCGAACGCGTCGTCGAGCCGGGCGAACCCGAACTCCTCACTCGTCCACAACACCCACTCCTCGCCGATTCGCGACAAGTGAATACCGATGAGCGCAAGGTCGAAGAGCGCCTCTGCGACGAAGTCTCGGTCGCTGACGGCGTCGAGCGAGTTGTCGAACACTCGGGCAAAGCCGAGATCAGCTGCATTCCCCGCTGGATCGATGGGCAGCGATGTTCCCGCCAATGCTCCAGCACCCAGCGGCGACACATCGAGCCGATCGACAGTGGCCAGCAATCGATCGATGTCGCGCCCGAACGCCCAGCCATGTGCGAGCAGATGGTGCGCCAGCAACACCGGTTGTGCCCGTTGCAAGTGCGTGTAGCCCGGAAGGTAGGCATGCCCTGCTGCAAGCGCCCGATCGAGCAGCACCTCCTGAAAGCGAACCAGACCGGCTGCGACTGCGACGAGTTCGCGCTTGCACCACAGCCGAAGATCGGTGGCCACCTGATCGTTGCGACTGCGCGCCGTGTGCAGTTTGGCCCCAGCGGTTCCCGCCAATTCTGTCACCCGCCGCTCGACGGCGGTGTGAATGTCTTCGTCACTGGCCACGAACGCAAATGATCCCGACTCCATCTCGGACGACACGGCGTCGAGCCCGAGCAGCACGGCGTCACGTTCAGCTGCGGTGAGCAGGCCCACCCTTGCGAGCCCCCGAACGTGGGCGCGCGAACCAGCGATGTCATCTCGCCACATTCGCCGGTCGAACGGCAGGCTCACCGTGTAGGCCATGAGGGCTGCAGCAGGGCCGCCCTCGAAGCGCCCGTGCCACAGTGTGTGGGTCTCGGGCGGGTTGTCATGGGGACTGGGATTGGGATTGGGATTGGGATGGGGACCTGGGCCGGTGTCGGTCATGTCACGATCTCGATTCCGGCGAGCTCGCGCAGTTGATTGGCCAGGTTGACCCCGCCAACCGCTTCAGTGGCGACGCACAGCATCGTGTCGTCGCCGGCGACTGTGCCGAGGAGACCGCTGAGACCGCTGCGGTCGAGCGCTGACGCAACGACGTGAGCGCACCCTGGTGGGGTGCGGACGATGACAAGGTTGAGTGACTGTGTCACCTCGGCAACCCACTCCCCCATCACTCGTCGCAACTGGTCGACTGGCGCCACGCGTTCGGGCGCGAACTCCGGGACCGCATACACCGTCGCGCCTCCCGGAACCCGAACTTTGACAGCGCCGAGGTCTTCGAGATCGCGGGACACGGTTGCTTGCGTCGCTGGCATGCCCTCGGCCTCGAGCAGTTCGACCAGCTGCGGCTGGTTGGTGACCGAGTGCTGCTCGATAAGACGAGAGATTGCCTGTTGTCGTTGTACTTTGCTCATCAGCTCGCTCCGATTCTGACACCGAGAAGGAACGCCAAGACGGCGCGGGCGGCGTGCAGGCGGTTGTGCCCTTGCTGGAAGACGACGCTTTGTGGCCCGTCCACGACGGCGGCAGACACTTCGAAGCCGCGGTACGCCGGGAGGCAGTGCATGAACACTGCGGCTTCATCTGCGAGGGCCATCATCGTCTCATCGACGGTGAAGCCTTCGAATGCGGCCCGTCGCGCTTGCTTGTCGTCTTCCTGTCCCATCGAGACCCAGGTGTCGGTGTGGACTGCATGCGCGCCCACGATCGCGTCGCCGGGTCGCGACACCTGTTCAACCGATGGGGCTCCGAGCGACATCAGGCGTTGGAGTTCTGCGTCGGTTGCATCGAATCTGGGCGGGCAGCCGAAGCGCACGTGCATGCCGACCAGGGCACAGATCTCACCAAGGGACCGAGCGACGTTGTTGTAGTCGCCGACATACGCAACCGTCTTTCCTCGAAGCTCGCCGAGCGATTGCCGCATGGTGAGCACGTCAGCGAATGCTTGCAAGGGGTGCGAGTGATCGCTGAGCATGTTGACCACCGGCACCCGGGACGCTGCAGCCAGTCTCGCCACGGTGGAATGGTCGAAAACCCGGGCAGCGATGATCGAGTGATAGCCCTCCAAGATTCGAGCGACATCCTCCACCGACTCGCGGGTGTCGAAACCGACCTCTTCTCCACGGGTGTACACGGGATGCCCTCCGAGTTGGGCAACGGCCATCTCCATGGAGTGGCGTGTTCGGTTGGACGGCTTCTCGAAGATGAGCGCCACCCCACCGGGAATGCGATCGGTGTCGAACGGACGCCCAAGCGCCTCGGGCGAGACCTCGGCGAGATCGAGCAGTTCTGAGACCTCGTCAGCCGTGAAATCAGTGACGTTCAAACAGTCTCGATGTGGCGTTGGGCCGCTGCTCCGGTTGAGGGTCGTGGTGATGTTCACGCGGGGAGCTCGTACGCGTCGAGCGCAGTGGCGATCTTGCCCGCTGCTTCCATCAACTCATCGTCGGTGACGGTGATCGGGGGCAACAGTCGCAAGGTCGACGAGTTCACGGCATTGCAAATGAGACCGTCTGCCAACAACGCCTTGTAGATGGCTGACGCATCGATGCCCTCCACCAGCTGAGCGCCGAGCAGCAGGCCAGCACCGCGCACGGAACTGACCTGAGGCATCGCGAGGAGCAACTCGGTCAACCGTGCGCCTTTGGCGGCAGCCAGCGACGGCGCGTCGATGCGGCGCATCTCGTCGATGACCGCGCCAACGGCTGCCGTCGCAATGGCGGTCCCGCTATAGGTGCTGCCGTGATCGCCGGGCTCGAAGACCGCTGAAACGTCGGCTCGGGCCCAACATGCGCCCACGGGCATGCCGTTGCCCATCGCCTTGGCGAACGTGACCACGTCTGGGCTGACTCGGGCCTGCTCGAACGCGAACCAGGTGCCGGTGCGGGCAAAGCCGGTTTGGATCTCGTCGACCATCATGAGCGCGCCCACGTCGTCGCACAACTCACGCACGCCCTGCAAGTAGCCAGGAGGAGCGGGGATGACTCCCCCTTCGCCTTGAATTGGTTCGATGAGCACTGCGGCAACGGTGCCGTCGACCGTGGCTCTGAGCGAATCGAGATCGCCCCACACCACATGACGAAACCCGTCGGGCATGGGAAAGAACGGCTCGTGCTTGGCAGGCTGTCCGGTAGCAGCCAAGGTCGCCAGCGTTCGCCCGTGGAAGCTGCCCAGCGCGCTCACGACGGTGTGCCTACCGCGACCTCCGAATTTGCGGGCGAGTTTGATGGCGCACTCATTCGCCTCAGCACCAGAGTTCGTGAAGAAGATCTGCCCAGCGTGACCGGAGGCTGCGAGCATCAACTCATTGATCTTGATTGCAGCTGCCGTGGCTTGCAGGTTGGTGAAGAAGTTGCTGACGTGCAGCAACTTCGAGGCCTGCCGGCTGATCGCGTCGGCGATGACAGGGTTGGCATGGCCCAGCGACACCACGGCAATACCGCTCAAGAAGTCGAGGTAGCGCTTGCCGTCGGTGTCCCAGAGTTCGGTGCCGATGCCGCGCTCCATGCTGACTGCTGGTGCGCCGAAGACCGGCATGAACGGGCAGGCGACCAAACCTCCGGTGTCGAACGTATGTGCACTCATGGCGTTGCCCCCTGTGGCGTTGGTTGATTTGCACCATGCACCATTGTTCCGATGCCGGCGTCGGTGAACACTTCGAGCAACAGCACATGGGCGATGCGACCGTCGAGTATGTGGGCATTACCCACACCGTTGGTGACGGCCTGGATGCAACTGGTGACTTTCGGAATCATCCCGCCCTCGATAGTGCCGTCGGCAATGAGACCAGCGAGTTCGAGGGCATCGGTCTGCCGAATCAGAGAGGCAGCATCGTCGACGTCTCGCCGTAACCCTTCGATGTCGGTGAGGTAGATCAGCTTCTCGGCCCGTAGGGACTCGGCGATCGCTCCGGCGACGGTGTCTGCGTTGATGTTGTATGCCTGGCCCACTTCGTCGGACCCGATGGTGGCCACGACAGGGATGAATTCGTCGTCGAGGAGGCCGTGAAGCACCCCGGGGTTGATCGAGGTGACGTCGCCAACGTAGCCGAGCTCCGGATTGCGGGCGGCCGCGCGAATCAGACCAGCGTCGACACCGCTGATGCCGACGGCGAGATTGCCATGGACGTTGATCGCCGCCACGATCTGCGGGTTGACCTGACCGGTCAACACCATTCGTACGATGTCGACCGTTTCTGCGTCGGTGACTCGAAGCCCGTCGACGAACTCGGTCGTCTTGCCGAGGCGCCGCATGAGATCGCTGATTTGTGGCCCGCCGCCGTGCACCACGACTGGACGCAGCCCCACGAGGCGCATGAGCACGATGTCTTCGGCAAACAACGCCAACGCATCATGTTCCGATGTGCCAGCGAGCGCGTTGCCACCGTACTTGACGACCACGGTCTTCCCGGCGAACTTGCGAATGTACGGCAACGCCTCGACGAGTACCTGAGCCCGCTCGTTGGGGTTCATTGCAATCACGTCGTTGGGGTTCACGTCGTGGGGGTTCACGTCGTGGGGGTTCACGTCGTGGGGGTTCAGGTCGTGGGGGTTCATGGTGCGAGGCCGATCTTGGTGAGCCCGGCCGACTCCTCGAGACCGAGTGCGACGTTTGCTGCCTGGACGGCACCACCCGATGCGCCCTTGGCGAGATTGTCGAGAGCACCAATTGCGATCACCGTGTTGGTGCGGCTGTCGTATCGGGCGGTGACGTGGACGGCATTCGAGCCGAGCGTTGCCTTGGTGGAAGGTGAACCGTCGGTGACCACCATGAACGGCTCGTCTGCCCACCGTTCCCGCAGCATGGCGAGCAGAGACTCAGTCGACATCGACTGACCGGAAGCGGGGCTGGCATAGCAGGTTGCGAGGATTCCGCGATTCATGGGTGCGAGATGAGGTGTGAACAGAAGTTGCGCCCCGATCTCCTGCTCCATCTCGGGAGTGTGCCGGTGCGACACCAGCCCGTACGCCGAAAAGTTCTCATCGACCGAGGTGAAGCTGAACTCGAAGTCCGCCCGACGGCCGGCGCCGGTGACCCCCGAGGCGGCGTCGACGATGACTCCGGTCGTCTCGATGAGACCGGCCTCCACGAACGGTCGTACTGCCAACGTCGCAGCGGTCACGTAGCAGCCGGGGGTAGCGACGAGACTCGCACCCTTGAGTTCTGCGCGGTGCAGCTCTGGCAGGCCGTACACGGCGTCCGCAAGCAGCCCGAGTTGGTCGTGTTCGAAGCCGTAGTACGCCGGATAGTTGGCCGGGTCCTTCAGCCGGTACGCAGCCGACAGATCGACCACGCACCCGACGTGACCTACGAGTTGCGGGGCGAGAGCCATTGACGCTTCGTGCGGAAGACCCAAGAAGACGAGATCCAGGGTCCGTGCACGTTCGACATCGAATGCCTCGAACACCAGGTCGGGGTACTCGGCCGAGAGGTGCGGGTAGAGCGACGCCGCTCGTGTGCCCACCTGGGAATCTCCGGTTGCGTACACCAGCTCGAATACGGGGTGTTGGGCCGTGAAGCGCATGAGTTCAGACCCGGTGAACCCTGATGCGCCGATGATGCCAACTCGTACTTGTGCCACAACCATAGGCGCATGACTATACAACTCGTCGTATGGTCATGCAATCTTTGGGGTGTCAGACGCACCGTGGTGGCGACAACGGTCGTTTGTGTCGATTCGTCGAATGACGGTTTCGACCTCGGCATCGTGCGTCATTCCGTCGCCGAACGGCAGACTAGGAGGATGCTTCCCGGGTCGACACCAACCAAGGGCCGCTTGCTCGTTGCGACGCCGCCATTGGTGGACCCGAACTTCGATCGCACGGTCGTGTACGTACTCGAACACCATGGCGATGGGGCGCTCGGAGTCGTGTTGAACCGACCATCGGCCGAGTCGCTGGCCGAACCCCTAGAACGGTGGGCGGACCTGCAAGCGACGCCCGGCACGGTGTTCCACGGTGGGCCCGTCGAGCCGGATGCGCTGATTGCATTGGCACTCGCGAATCACCCTGTCGATGAGCCAACCGATGAGCTGTCTCCATTGTCGGGGCGTGTGGTGTCGGCCGACCTTGCAGCTGATCCCGCATTCATCACCGGAGTGGTGTCGGCAGTACGGGTGTTCCGCGGCTACGCCGGCTGGGGCCCAGGGCAACTCGAGGGTGAGATCGATGCTGGGGCCTGGATGGTGTTGGACGCAGAGGTCGACGACATGTTCGACCGGGATCCCGAGGAACTGTGGCGAACCGTCTTGCGCCGTCAAGGCGGTCGACTGGCGTGGCTTGCGGATGCTCCCGACGACTTGGCCGACAACTGATCCATCGACGTCTTTCCCGACCGGATGAACAGCCCGTGAAGATGGTTCTGGTTTCGGATCGAGCGCCCTACGATCTCGGAGTGCCTTTTTCCGAAGTCGACACGCAGAGTGCGGCGCACGCCTCCTGCTCCAAATGACCGACCCGCGCACTCCGTACTACCTGATCGACGAATCTCGGTTGCTCAGGAATCTTCAGGTGATCGACACGGTTCGTGAACGCTCCGGGGTCAAGGCGATGTTGGCGTTGAAGTGCTTTGCCACCTGGTCGGTGTTCGATCTGATCAGCCCACACCTCGACGGCACCACCTCGTCGTCGTTGTTCGAGGCGCGTCTCGGTCATGACCACTTCGGCAAGGAAACGCACGCGTACAGCGTTGCCTACGCACCCCACGAGATCGAAGAACTGAGGACGATTGCCGACAAAGTGATCTTCAATTCGATCTCTCAACTCGACGCGTTTGGTCACCTGGTGGGCGATCTGCCGCTCGGACTGCGAGTAAACCCCGGGATCAGCCACTCAGGTTTCGACTTGGCCGATCCTGCTCGTCGCTACTCGCGACTCGGCGAGGTCGATGACCAAGCCGTCGTCGCGGTTGCAGGGCGATTGAGCGGCCTCATGTTTCACTTCAATTGCGAGAACACCGACGCAGCGAAACTGGCACTGGCCATCGCAACGATCTCCGAACGGTACAACGGTGTCCTCTCCCGTATGGAGTGGGTCAGCCTCGGTGGCGGCATCTCATTCACGACCGAAGGCTTCGATATCGACCTGCTGTGCCAGACCTTACGGGCGTTCGCCGATCGGTTTGGTGTTCAGGTGTACCTGGAGCCAGGTGAGGCGGTGATCACTGCGACGACCGACCTCGTCACGACGGTGCTAGACGTGGTGCACAACGAGGTCGATGTTGCCATCGTCGACACGTCGATCGAAGCGCACCTGCTCGATCATCTGATCTACGGCACCACGCCGACCATCGCAAGCCCTCCTGTTGGGCCACACCACGTGATGATCGCCGGCAGGACGTGCTTGGCTGGGGACGTGTTGGGGCAGTATCAGCTCGAGTCGCCGTTGCGCGTTGGCGACCGAGTGGTTATCGCTGATGCCGCTGGGTACACCATGGTCAAGAAGTCGTGGTTCAACGGAATTGCCATGCCATCGATTGCGATCCGCCGTCTCGACGGCACCATCGACGTCGTCCGCGAGTTCACCTTCCACGACTATGAATCCACCTTGTCGTAGCTACGAAGTGATTCGAAAGGACCAACCATGAAACAGAATCTGCTGATCATCGGAGCGGGCGGCGTGGCCCACGTCGCCGCACACAAGGCTGCTCAACACAACGACCAACTGGGCGACATCTGCATCGCGTCGCGCACACTTGCGAAGTGTGACGAGATCATCGCCAGTGTGCACCGCAAGAACCACCTGAAAGATTCGTCCAAGAAGTTTCACGCCGTACAGCTCGATGCGTTCGACGTCGATGCAACCTCAGCCTTGATTCGCCAGACGAACTCCCAGATCGTGCTCAACCTCGGTACGGCGTTCCTGAACATGTCCGTGCTCGAGGCCTGTCTGACCACGGGTGCTGCCTACATCGACACTGCGATCCACGAAGATCCAGAAACCGTCTGCGAAGATCCTCCCTGGTACGCGAACCATGAGTGGAAGCGCAAAGACCGCTGTGCCGAGGCGGGCATCACTGCCTTGCTCGGTGCCGGCTTCGACCCCGGCGTGGTGAACGCCTACTGTCGGCTGGCGGTCGACGAATTCTTTGACACCATCGACACCATCGACATTCTCGATGTGAATGCCGGACGCCACGGTCGCTATTTCGCTACCAACTTCGATCCTGAGATCAACTTCCGCGAGTTCATCAAGGTGTGGACGTGGATCGATCGACAGTGGCAGGAGTTTCCCACGCACGCAGTGAAGCGCACCTGGAACTTCCCGGTGGTCGGCGAGCAGCCCGTCTACCTCAATGGGCACGACGAGCTGCACTCGTTGTCGGCCAACATCGACGCCAACAGCATCCGCTTCTGGATGGGATTCGGCGGGCACTACATAAATGTGTTCACCGTGTTACGCACACTCGGTTTGCTCGATCATGAACCGGTGACACTCGGAGACGGACAGCAAGTAGTGCCCCTCAAGGTCGTGAAGGCACTCCTGCCTGACCCGCAAACGTTGGCACCGACGTATACCGGCAATACGTGCATCGGCAACGTGGTGAAGGGCACCAAAGATGGTGTGCCACGCGAAATGTTCATCTATCAAGTGTCTGACCACCAGGCCGCGTACGACGAGGTCGAGTCGCAGGGCATCAGCTACACCGCTGGAGTGCCGCCGATCGCCGCTGCGCTCCTGGTGGCGAGCGGAGCGTGGGATTCGGGAACGATGGTGAATGTGGAAGAGCTACCTGCTCGCCCCTTCATCGACCTGCTCGACAACATGGGACTACCCACCGAGTATCTGGACCTCGAGCCTGGTGCTGCATCCAGCTTCGATGGAACCGTAGGCCCCATCGCTGACGAGATCGCCAAGGCGTCAGCCACCGTGACGGTGTCGGCTGCCGACCCCATGATCGCAGTACGCCTCTGACGAGCCGCCGTGGTCACCCACGTAGTTCGGCACCGAGCTTGCTCGCTGCAGCTATGGCGGCGTTCTGTACATCTGCAATGTCGGCGTCACTGAGGTTCCGGTCGCTTGCTTGCAGCCGCAGTCGGTACGCCAGGCTGCGCCGGCCGGCGCCGACGGACGGACCGCGAAACGTATCGAAGAGTTCGAGATCCACGAGCAGATTGCCGACGCCCTGCCGTAGCGCTTTCGCAACCTTCTCTGCGGTCACATCGTCTGGCACGACGAACGCCAGGTCGAGGTCGCTCGAAGGCATCCGACTCACCAGGCGATGGAGAGCCGGCTTTGGGTCGCGTGACAACATCTCGTCGAGATTCAGCTCCAGAATTGCCACGCGCTCGGTCACGTCGAATCGAGCGAGCACACCTGGGTCGACCTCACCGACAGCACCGCTCGGATCCTTGCCGGCTTGCAGGGTTGCCGATCGGGTGGCATGAAGCCCGGCTGGTACGCGGGCCTGGTCGATACGCGCGCCGATGCCGAGCGCAGCGGCCAACTCGGTCCACACCGCCATGGCGGCCGGAGCCTCACGTCCAGCGAGAACGACGCACAACGCCTCGTACTCGTCGGGCAGCTCACCATTGCCTGGCGGGTACACATGGCCGATTTCGAACAACGAAACACCAAACGAGCGGTGTGACTCGTTGAACGCAATGGCCTGCAACATCCCGGGCCGGAGCGAAGTTCGGAGGACACTCTCCTCCAGCACCAACGGGTTGGTGATCGTGACGGTTGGCCCGTCCAGGCCCGCTCTGGCCAACGTGTCCGGTGCGAGGAACGGGTTCGGCATCGCTTCGGAAATACCCAACCCGAGAAGCACCTCACGCAGTAGCCGGCGACGGCGTTGATGCACTGACAGCCGCCCGTGGGTGGTGGCGGTGGGAACCCGTTTGCCAACTCGGTCGTAGCCGAAGTGCCGAGCGACTTCCTCGATCACGTCGACCTCACCGTCGCTGTCGGGGCGCCAACTCGGCAGAGCAACGACACGTGTGTCGCCGCTTCCCGAGACGATGTATCCGATGGGATCGAGCAAGGGCGCCAGGTCCTCGACCGACAACTCTGTTCCCAGCAACCGGTTGACGTTGGCGATACGCACCGCCACCGACCGTTGCTGGGGGCGCAGTGTTCCGATCGCATCGACGGTTCCGGCATGGACCACCAGATCGGGGCACGTCTCCGCCAGCAACTCGACGAACCGAGCGATGGCGCGTGGGATGCCGTACGGATCCGTGCCGCGTTCGAAACGTGCTGACGCCTCGGACCTGAGACCGAGCCGCGCCGCGGATTTCAGGATCGACAGCTCTTGGAACCATGCAACTTCGAGCGCCGCGGTCGTCGTGGATTCCGTGATTTCGGTGTTCAGTCCTCCCATGACGCCGGCGATGCCGATCGGAACGTTTGCCCCATCGCAGATGAGCAGGTCGTCAACCGTCAGCGTTCGGGTGTCGCCGTCGAGGGTGGTGATTTGTTCGTCATTGGCTGCGGCGCGAATTCGGAAGCCGGCCACGCCGTCGGTACCTGCCCCGAGCGTGTCGAGATCGTAGGCGTGCGTGGGTTGGTTGAGTTCGAGCATGACGTAGTTCGATACGTCGACGACGTTGCTGATGGGGCGCATCCCGGCAGCGGTCAGGCGCCGTTGCATCCACGCCGTTGATGGTGCGACACGAATGCCTGACAGGACCGTCGAGGTGAAGCGGCCGCAGCGCGTGCCGTCGACCAAGTCGACCGGGGCGACTCGTTCGTCGGCCAGTGTCGGCAAGGACGGGTTCGGTACTCTGAACTCGATTCCCATCTTTGCAGCGACGTCGCGGGCGATGCCGATGTAGCCCCAACAATCGGGCCGGTTGCGGGTGACGTCGCAGTCGAACAGCACGTCGGGTTGGATACCCATGATGTCACCGTACGGCACGCCGAGAGGGGCGTCGTCAGGGAGAATGATGATGCCGGTGTGATCGCTTCCGAGGCCCAACTCGTCTGCGGCGCAGAGCATGCCCTCAGAGTCGATGCCGAGGATTCCACGACGTTCTATCGTCATACCGTTCGGCATCTTCGTTCCCAAGGTGGCCATGGGCACGACATCACCGGGAGCCATGTTGAATGCGCCGCACCACACGTGGCGCTCGACGCCGTCACCGGTATCCACGTACACACGCTGCACCTTGGCGGCGTCTGGATGCTGCTGAAGCCGCAGGATGCGCGCCGAGATCACCCCTTCGACGATGCCGCCGACGTGGTCGATCGATCCAACCTCCAACCCCAGCGACGTCAGCGTCGAAGAAAGCGCTGCGACGGAGGCTGGGTCGGAGGGGTCGGCAAAATCCCCGAAGTCATTCAGCCAGGAAAGAAGAACCTTCATTCACACACCTCGATACGAGAAGTTCGGCCCAAACCAGCATGGTCTCGGCGAAGTTTTGAAGATGGGTTCCCTGAGTCGGGATCGAATGCCGGGAGCGCAAGGCGCGTCGAGACGAAGTTGCCTCTAGGCAACGAGTCAACGACGGAACGCAGCGATCGTGGCATCAGGACCGACTCAGGGTCAGAACTGGGAGATGAATCGGTAGTGGTTGGTGTACATGTCACGAATGTCGGCGACCTGATGGCGCATGACTGCCATGCGGTCGATGCCGAAACCAAAGGCGAACCCGCTCCACTCTTCGGGGTCGATGCCACCGGCACGTAACACGTTCGGGTGTACCACACCGCACCCGCCGAGTTCCAGCCACGACCCGTCGGGACGTTGGATGTCGAACTCGGCCGACGGTTCGGTGAACGGGAAGTAGCTCGGCCGCAGCCGCGATGAGAAGCCGGGCCCGAAGAAGGCTTTGGTGAACGCCTCGATCGTGCCGGCCAGGTCGGCGAGGCCGATGTTGCGATCGACCACGAGCCCTTCGATCTGGTGAAACACGGGCATGTGGGTGGCGTCGGGCGTGTCTCTGCGGAACACCCGGCCGGGAGCCACGATGTAGATGGGTGGTTCCTGGGTGAGCATGGTGCGAATCTGCACTGGCGACGTGTGAGTGCGCAGCACTGTGTGCCCGTGTTGGCCGCCAGGTCCTGCATGATCGACGAACAACGTGTCGAACTCGCCACGCGCTGGGTGCCCGTCGCCCATGTTGAGCGCTTCGAAGTTGTGCCAATCCGTCTCGACCTCAGGCCCTTCCGCCACTTGGAAGCCAAGCCCGATGAAGACGTCTTCCAGCCGCTCCCACGCCTGGGTGACCAGGTGCGCATGCCCGCGCTTGGGTGGGCCGACGAACTCCGTGAGGTCGAGACGCTCCGATGCCACACGGGCAACCAGTGCGGCGTCGCCCAACGATGAGCGCCGCGTGTCCATCGCCGTTTCCACTACGGCAAGGGCCTCGTTGACCGCCTGACCAGCAGCCTTTTTGTCACCGATGGATGCAAGGCCACCGAGTGATTTCTTGAACTGAGCCAGCGAACCCTGTTTGCCGAGCAAAGCAGTGTCGAGCGCACGCAACTGGTCGAGGTCGTCAGCTGCTGCGATTTCTGCGAGCGCCGCGTCTCGGGTGGCACGAATCTCGTCGATCACGGGAGTCCTTTCGAGCATGTTGTGGTGACCAGGACGACTCCCCGGGCGGACTCGGCTACGGCGCGCGCCAACGTGGGTTGGGTCACCGTCCCCGGGCTGTCGGCCCGGGGCACCGAAATCGCTGCACGATCACCTGCACTCTCACGAGGTAGAGACTAGGCGCGGGTCGGCAATCGCCCAACAGGGGAAACCGGGCCAGGAGAAAGGGGCCGGGCGGCAGGACCCTCTTGCGCAGTAGCCTCGCCGGTCGTGACCCGAGTTCTCTCCTGCATCCAGCCCACCGGCGAGGTCCACCTCGGCAACTACTTGGGCGCACTGAGGAACTGGGTGTCGGGACAGCATCAGAAGGACGTCTTCCACGGCATCGTCGACTTGCATGCGCTCACCATCTCCGAAGCTCCCGGTGTTGTCGGGGATCACACCTTGAAGCTTGCTGCGATGTTGTTCGCGATCGGGCTCGACCCGAATGTGGCTTCGGTCTTCGTGCAGAGCCATGTGCCGGAGCACAGCCAGTTGGGTTGGGTGATGGAATGCACGGTGTCGTACGGAGAACTGAGCCGGATGACGCAGTTCAAAGACAAGGCCACCAAGCGCGAAGGACAGTTCATATCGGCCGGTCTGTTCACGTATCCCGCGCTGCAGGCCGCTGACATCTTGTTGTACGACACCAACGAGGTACCCGTCGGCGACGATCAACGCCAGCACATCGAGATCACACGCGACGCGGCAATCCGGTTCAATCACCGGTTCGGCGACACTCTGGTCGTTCCCGAGGCAGTGATCCCGAAGGCAGGTGCGCGAGTGATGGATCTGCAGGACCCGACATCGAAGATGTCGAAATCGTCCACGACCGAAGCCGGGTGCGTCATGATGCTCGACGAACCGACGGCAATTCTGAAGAAGTTCAAACGGGCCGTGACCGATTCGGATTCTGAGGTGCGATATGACGTGGTAGCGAAGCCGGGTGTGAGCAGTCTGCTCGACATCCTTGCGGCCGCTACGGGCGGAAACGCAGAGCAGCTTGCTGCCCAGTACTCTCAGTACGGCACGCTCAAGACCGATGCGGGCGAGGCGGTCGTTGCACTCCTCGAGCCGATCCAGGCTCGATACCACGAGCTCATCGACGACCCAGCCGAACTGGCCCGTCTGCTGCGGTTCGGCAGCGAGAAAGCTCGCGTCGTGGCGAGCACCACGCTCGATCGTGTGTACCACGCAATCGGCCTGGTTCCGGCCTGAGACGAACCGAGTGAAGCCTCGATGAGAGTGTTGCGCGGCTCGGCTGTAGACCGTCGCATCCTGAAACTCGCCGTGCCGGCGCTGGGGTCACTGGCCGTCGAGCCGGTCTACGTCATCACCGACACCGCGATTGTCGGACGGCTTGGCACCAACCAGCTCGCCGGTTTGGCGATCGCCGCCAGCGTGCTGAGCATCGTGTTCGCCGGAGCAAACTTTCTCACGTACGGCACAACACAGCGGGTGGCCGGCCACCTGGGCAGCGGTGATCGCGATGCAGCGGCCAATGTCGGTGTGCAAGCCATGTGGTTGGCGGCGCTCTTCGGTTTGCCAGCAGCACTGGTGCTCGGCCTCGGGGCCGAACAGATCACCAGCGCCTTTGGCGCAACCGGCGCAGTAGAAAAGTACGCAGTCGAGTACCTGAGTATCAGCGCCATCGGCGTTCCATTCATCCTGGTCACCCTCGCCGCCCAAGGGGTACTACGCGGGGCTTCGAACTACATCACGCCAATGTGGATTCTGGTCGCAGCAAATCTCGCCAACCTCGTGCTCGAGTTGCTCTTCGTGTTCGTCTTCGACTTTGGCGTGAAGGGTTCTGCTTGGTCGACGGTGATCTGCCAGATCGCGGCGGCAGCGGCTTTCGCAACCAGGTTGCGCCAGCAGCTCTCTGCCGCACCGGTGCAGCGCCCTTCGTGGACCGAGATGTCACCGTTGGTGTCTGCCGGTAGGCATTTGTTGCTCCGCGTGGGGTCCATGCTGTTGGTGCTCAGCGGCTCCACAGCGATCGCGGCTCGCATCGACGCACCAACACTCGCCGCCCACCAGATCGTGCTGACGATGTTTTTGTTCTTGGCTCTCGTACTCGACGCACTCGCAATTCCTGCGCAGACGATCGTCGCAGAGGAACTCGGCGCCCGTTCTCCGACGACGGCAGCCCACGTGGCTCGCCGGTCGGCCGTGTTGTCGCTGGGCGCTGGAGTCGTCTTGGCGGTATTGATTGCTGTACTCGCACCAGTACTCCCCTACGTCTTCACCAGCGACGCGGCGGTGATCGAACGCGCCACCAGCGGATTGTGGTGGCTCGCGGCCATCTTGATCCCCGGCGGCATCGCCTTTGCGTACGACGGCGTGTTGATCGGTGCCGGCGACTACCGATTTCTCGGGCGAGCAGCGTTCTTCTACAGCTTGGTGCTCGCCCCGGTTGCCGTACTGATCCTGCGCTTCCCGTGGCTCGGCATCGGCGGCATCTGGGCCGGCATCTTGCTGTGGATGTGCCTTCGAGCGCAAATCAACCATCGTCACACCGCAGGCATCCTGCCGATTTGACCGTAGGGCCTCCCAACCCAGACCTTTGGCCCTCAGGCCCGATCGCACCCTTGCAGGATGGGGAACGCAGGGCCTCGTTCGGCGACCAACTCGATGGTGGCAGCGTCGCTCCCGGCTGCCTCCAGCATGTCTGCGCCGATCTGCTCGTGATCGTGGTAGCTCCGGAAGCGATGCGTTCGAGGGCCAACGACTGAGGCGACGACTCGGCCCCACGTGCCGAGCGCGCAGTCCAGTTTGCCGATGTCGTGGAGCAAGGCCCCCGCAATCTCTGCTCGTGTGGCACTTGGGCGGGCTTCGAGGAAACGGCGAGCAACCTTGATCGTGTGGCGACGGTCTACGTTCGATTGACGCCGCCACAGGTCACGTTCGTGGAAGAGCAACTGCGCCTCGGCCCAGGCCTGGTCGTCATGGTCCGGAGCCCGCGTGTCGAGCGACACGAAGAACCTCGCGATCAGATGATGTGGCTGCCGCAGTAGATGAGACGGTTTACTCACGGACTCCACCAGAGCGTTTCGCCCGAGGATGTGCAGACCGGTAGACCTCCCAGAGTCGTTCCTGACTGACCTTCGTGTACACCTGGGTGGTCGAGATCGAGGCGTGGCCGAGCATTTCTTGCACAATTCTTAAGTCTGCACCATGGTCGAGCAGGTGTGTGGCACACGAGTGACGCAACACGTGGGGTGACAGCGGTTCGGTGATGCCCGCACGGTCCCCGTACTTCTTGATGACGAGCCACGCTCCTTGACGAGTCAGTCGGCCGCCGCGCTGGTTGAGAAACACGGCTTCGGCATCGCCTCGTCGTTTCCACCTCGACGGCACGAACTGCGGACGACCATCTGGCGAGAACCAATCCTCGAGAGCTGCGGCCGCGGTTGAGCCGTACGGGACAATGCGCTCCTTCGAACCTTTGCCGAACAGTCGTACGAGTGCCTCGTCGAAGTCGATGTCTCCCATCGACAAGCCGACCACCTCGGAGACACGCGCTCCGGTGGCGTAGAGCAGTTCGAGCATCGCCCGGTCGCGGCGGTCGAGCGGCTCGACACCCACCACCGCATCGAGCAACGAGATCACCTGAGCTTCGGTCAACGGCTTGGGAATCCCCGACGGGACCTTCACTCCGTCGATCTGCGCCGTCGGGTCGTCGGGACGAATCTCTTCGGTGGCCATGAATCGATGCAACATTCGTATCGCAGCAATCTGACGGGCGATGCTCGACGCCGCTGCCCCGCTGCTCCGTCGTTCGCCAACGAACGCAGTCAGCTCAGTGGGGCTCACGGTGAGAACAGTTCGAGAACGTTCTATCAGCCATGCTTCGTACGCCAGCAGGTCCCGACGGTAGGCGGACACCGTGTTCCGAGATCGGCCTCTTTCGCTGGCCAACCACACCAAGAAGTCTTCGGCGTCGAGTGACAGTTCGCCATCCATCGACTAGGCCTGTAGGCGCCGGTGCGTCAGCAATAGACCCGTCACTGTCTTCGCATCGGCGATCTCACCGCGATCAATCATGGCAAGCGCCTCTTGCAGCGGCACGTCGAACACCAACATGTGTTCTTCCTCGGGCCCCTGAAGATCAACTGGCGCTTCTGTACATCCAGTCGCAAGAAAGATGTTCGTGACCGAGTCGGTCATACCGGGCGACGGGTAGAGATCGATCAGGTGGATCAGTTCTCGGGCCGCCAGACCTGCTTCCTCGATCAACTCACGCCTTCCTGTTTCGACTGACGGTTCACCTGGGATGTCTCGCATGCCCGCTGGAATCTCGATGATCGGTCTGTCGTATGAGGCGCGATACTGCGACAGCAGTCGGACGGTCGGAGTGCCATCGGCCTCGATGAGCAGCGGGACGACGCCCACGGCTCCTGGAGACCGAACGATGTCGCGCCGGAACTTGCGTCCGTCCGGTGCCAGGAACTGAGCCGTGACGACCCTCCAGATGTGACCTTGATGAGCCAACTGGTCACCGAGGTGGAGGAAGTCCGCCATAGAACGTCAGGCCGGTGGCGCGGCCGCGGCGTCAGCGTCCGCCTCGACGCTGTTCGGCGTGGAGGCTGCCTCGACCTTGAGACGGCGAAGCCCAGGGGGGGTTTCGTCGCGCCGAGTAAGCGCAGCGGCGATGAGCTCTCTGAACAGCGGGTGCGCACGATCGGGGCGACTTTTGAATTCGGGGTGCGCCTGGGTGGCCACCCAGTATGGGTGATTGTCGAGTTCGATGAACTCGACCAACCGCTGGTCGGGTGATGTGCCGCTGCATCGGAAACCCGCCGCTTCGAACCGAGAACGGAACCTGGGGTTGAACTCGTAGCGGTGTCGGTGCCGTTCACTCACCACTTGCTCACCGTACGCGGCTGCGACCTTGCTGCCGGGGGCCAACACTGCGTAGTAGGCACCGAGCCGCATGGTGCCGCCTTTGTCGGTGACGTCGCGCTGGTCGTGCATCAGGTCGATGACTGGGTACTTGGTGGACGGATCCATCTCGCTCGAGTTCGCTTGGTCCATGCCCAGCACATTGCGGGCGAACTCAGCGGTCATGGCATGCAGGCCGAGGCAGATCCCCAGGCACGGCAGACCCTCCTCGCGTGCGTATCGCGCCGCCGCGATCTTGCCCTCGAAGCCTCGATGGCCGAAACCGCCAGGAATGACGATGCCGTCAAGATGGCTTAGCCGGTCTGACGCCAGCAGGCCTTCCACGTCTTCTGCCTGCACCCAGTCGATTTCCACGCACGCTCCGTGATGGAACCCGGCGTGTTTCAACGACTCCACGACCGACAAGTAAGCATCCGGTAACTGCGTGTACTTCCCGATGAGACCGATGCGAACCGGGCGGTCTGATGCCTCGATGCGACTCACGAGGTGCTCCCAGCTCGACAGGTCGATCGGATGATCGCCCATCTGAAGCACTTCCATGGCGACGGTGTCGAGCCCCTCGTCGTGAAGGATGAGCGGCAGTTCGTAGATGTTGCCGGCGTCTGCGGCGTTGATGACGGCTTGTTCGGCGACGTCGCAGAGGTTCGAGATCTTACGCTTCAGGTCTTCCTGAATCGGTGATTCACTGCGACAGACGATGAGATCGGGCTGAATACCGCGGCTGCGAAGTTCGGTGACCGAGTGCTGTGTCGGTTTGGTCTTCTGCTCCGAGGAAGGGCCGATGAAGGGCACGAGAGTCACATGGATGTAGCACACGTTGTCGCGGCCTGCGTCCTTGCGGTACTGACGGATCGCCTCCAGGAACGGGAGGATCTCGATGTCGCCCACGGTGCCGCCGACCTCGGTGATGACCACGTCGACGTCTTCAGTTGCGACGGCGTGGATACGACGCTTGATCTCGTCGGTGATGTGCGGGATGACTTGCACGGTCTTGCCGAGGTAGTCGCCGCGTCGCTCGGCGGCCAGAACGGCCTGGTAAATGGAACCCGTGGTGGCATTGGAGCCTCGAGACAGATTCTCGTCGATGAACCGTTCGTAGTGCCCGAGATCGAGGTCGGTCTCACCCCCATCGTCGGTGACGAACACTTCACCGTGTTCGTACGGGTTCATCGTGCCCGGGTCGACATTGATGTACGGGTCGAGTTTTTGGAGCGTGACCCGCATACCCCGCATCTTCAAGAGGCGACCGAGGGAGCTTGCCGTCAAGCCCTTGCCCAGGGAGCTGGCGACACCACCTGTCACGAAAATGTGTTTCGTCATCTGGTGAATCCTCCGTCAGTGGCTGTCGAAATGGCGTCTCGTATCGGTGCAGTTCCGCAACGGCACGACGGGAGATCACCATACCCCGCGCGACTCTCGCGCGACGCGGATCACCCTGTTCTGAACCGCAAAATCTCTCAAGTGGCCCCGAGGATGAACCTTCGATCACCCAGGCGTGATCGAAGCAGCAGGACCCAGCAAGGTGCGCGCGTGGGCCAACGCTTCTGTAGATTCGTGACCGGCGAGCATGCGTGCCACCTCTGCGACTCGATCCTCGCCATTGACGGGCGCAACGTCGGTGAAGGTGGCGTCGCGATCGACCCGCTTCGTGACCACCAAGTGCTGTGCGGCGTGCGCAGCCACCTGAGGAAGGTGGGTGACAACGAGCACCTGATGATGGGCCGCCAGATCGGCGAGGGCGCGACCGACCGCGACTGCGGCAGCACCTCCGATGCCCGCATCGACTTCGTCGAACACAAGGGCCGAAACCACGCCCCCTTCCCCTGCGGCGGACAGCACGAGGCGCAGTGCCAGCATGGCTCGCGCCAGTTCTCCACCGGAAGCGACTTTGCTGAGTGGTTGCAGCGCTGAGCCCGGGTTGGCCGCCAGGAGAAAGGCAACGTCGTCGCCTGGGTCGTCGTGACTTGTGTGACTCACCGACACGGCGAGCGACGCGTGTGGCATCGCGAGTGTGCGCAGCTTCGCCTCGACCGCAGCCGCCAGCTGTGGCGCAACCGCCCGCCGCCGGGCACCTACCAAGCCGGCTTGGTGGGACGCCGCTTCGGTGGCCTCGCTGCGAACGCGGTCGAGTTCGGCGGCGCGACGTTCGTACTGCTGAAGTTCGCGCAGGCGCGACTCGGCTTCAGCGTGGAACACCATCACTTCGGACAGGTTGGCACCGTACTTGCGTCGAAGATCGACGAGTAACTGGCGACGTTCGCGGAGTTCGGCCAGGCGAAGTGGATCTTCGTCGATCCCCTCCGCACCATCACGAACCTCAGCGATGATGTCGTCGAGTTCTGCGCTGACCCCCGCCAGACGCTCGGCCAGAACTGCGTACGGCAAACGGTCTCCGAGATGACCAAGCGCAGAGGCGATGCAGTCGGAGGCGCCGCCATCGGCTCGAAGAGACTCCACCGCCTGTTGGCCCGCCTCACGGTGCGCCACTGCGTCAGCCAAGGTGGTTTCTTCAACAGCCAGACGATCGTCTTCGTCAGGATCGATGATTCCAGCAGCATCGAGTTCTGACACCTGGAATTGCAGCAGGTCGATCTCTCGGGCACGTGCCCGCTCGTCTCCTCCGAGCGTCGCCAGCTCCGCGTCTAGCTCGGTCACGCGAGCACGGGCGGCACGCAGTGGACCGAGATCCACGTTTCCGTACCGGTCGAGAGCGGCGCGTTGCGTTCCCGTGGACAGCAGCCCTTGATGGGCGTGTTGACCGTGCATGTCGATGATGCCCACTGCGATCTCGCCGAGACGGGCAACGGTAGAAGGACGCCCATCGACGTATGCCCGCGATCTACCTTCGACGGGTACCACTCGACTCAGGACCACCTCCTCGACGCCAGATCCGTCCTGACGGTGTACCAACAGCCGACCGTCTACGCGCGCTTCACCGGCGCCCCGACGCACGATGGATGCGTCGGCACGACCCCCGACAAGGAGCTCGATCGCCTCCACGAGCATCGTTTTGCCCGCGCCTGTCTCGCCGGTCAACGCGGTCATACCGTTGTTGAACACCAGCGACGCGCGTTCGATGACGCCCAAGTTCTCGATGTGCAGTTCCGTCAGCACGGTCTTGTTTCTACCTGATGGGTGTCACGGTTGGCTGCGGCGTGGCGTGGGTGGATCTCTGCGCTAGCGGTCGGACAGGCCAAACTTCGCCTTCAACACCAGATGGTACGAGTGCCCGCCAAAGCGCAAGAATCGTGCGGTTGCCTCCGAGGGCGTGCACGTGACGATCGCACCGGGTGAGAGCGTCCCACTGGGTTGCCCGTCGATAGCGATGGCGGCCTGGCGGTCACCGATGACTTCGATGTCGATACGTTCGGAGGGGTCGAGTACCAGCGTGCGGTCGAACAGCATGTGCGGTGCGACCGGGGTCAGCAGCAATGCCCGATGCTTGGGGGACACGATCGGGCCACGAGCCGAGAGCGAGTAGGCGGTGGAGCCGGTCGGTGTCGCGACGATCAACCCATCGGCCGCGTACGAGGTGAACGGGACCGAGTCGATGCTGGCGAGCAGATTCACCGTGTGACCGGACTCACACTTTTCCACGACTGCTTCATTGAGCGCGCGGTACGAGCCGAAGTGACCACCGGAAGCGTCGGTGACATCGATGTCGAGCATCATTCGTTCGTCGATCAGCCATTCGCCAGCCTCGGCGCCACGCTCGAATCGTTCGAGCGCGTCATACACCTGCGGAGGTTCGACCTCGGTGAGATACCCCAGTCGTCCCATGTTGACACCGAGCAGGGGAACGGGTGCGCCAGCCAGGAGGTTGACGGCGCGCAGCATGGTGCCATCGCCTCCCAACGAAACCACCAGCCCGAGTTCGCTGGCACGCACCTCGCCAGTATCGAGTTGTTCCACAGGCACCACGGTGTGCCCCCGCCGACCGAGCCAAGCAGTGAGTTCGATGGCGAGCTGGTGTGCGTCTGGGCGACCGGGGTGCGTCACCAACAGGATGCTGGTCACGACGTCGCCTGCGGCGTGGTGGCGTGGACGAGGAACTCATGGTTGCCGTCGGCTCCGGTGATCGGTGAGTCGGTCCATCCAACCACCGTGCACCCCGCAGTGACGAGGGCGTCATCGATCTCTGTGCGGACCCGAGCCCACACGGCTTCATCGCTGATGACGCCGCGTCCGCGACTGACCTCGGTGCGCCCTGCTTCGAACTGAGGTTTCACGAGCAGAACCATGGAAGACCCAGGGTGGCACAGAGCGACGAGTGGCGCGATGACCAACCGGAGCGAGATGAATGAGAGATCGCCAACCACCAGGTCGACCAACCCACCGATCGCATCGACTGCCAGCGTCCGAACGTTGGTTCGTTCAAGGTTGGTGACGCGCTCATCGGCGCGTAATCGCTCGTGGAGTTGGCCGTGCCCGACGTCGACCGCCACCACGCCAGCCGCGCCACGTTGCAGTACGCAGTCGGTGAAGCCGCCCGTTGATGCGCCCGCGTCGAGCACTCGCAGCCCGGCAACGCCGACTCCGAAGACGTCGAGCGCATGGTCGAGCTTGAGGGCACCTCGTCCGACGAACCTGGCCGGCGGACCAACGATCAACAGTTGATCGCCGGGCGCAACTTGGCGCGCCGATTTGTCGGCGATCGCCCCGTTGACGGTGACGCGCCGGGCGTCGATCAGTTGTGCCGCTTCGGCGCGACTTGCTACCAGACCGTGTCGGACCAGTTCTACGTCGAGCCGCTGACGAGCCACCGACTTCGGTCAGCTGCGCGAGCTCGGAACCTGGCGAACGCCAGAAGTGCCGACTGCTGGCTTCGGTGCGCTTCC
>JBBREA010000039.1:0-26224 GCA_038203385.1 Acidimicrobiales bacterium
CGGAGTGCTTCGAGATCTTCGATCACGTCGGGCGGAGGGACGTCGTAGTGGCCAACCCCGCTGTCGAAGACCGCCCTGTTCATGCCCGTCACCGCTTCGGTTGGGATCCAACTGAGGCTGGTCACGCTTGACTCGATGCGCTTCACGTCGCTGGCCATCAGGCCACCGTGAATTCGTGGACCATACCGTGAGTGAAGTGTGGCGCTCCGGTTCCTTCGGTTTCACCAACCGAGCCTTGCGGGATGAAGCAGACCGACACGTAATCGCCGGGTGACGTAAGGTTCCACGACGCTGTATCGCTTTCACCCGGCGCGGCGAACGCCGCGTTGACCGGCGTGATCTTCGTAAAGATCTCCCCTTCGGGAAGCTCGAATATCTCGTCGAGCGTTTCGGTCACGCCATCGTTGATCTTGAACGTGAAAACCTCATGCATCTCGGTGCCCTGGTTCGAGAAGTCGATCACGTGGTAGCCGGTCTTCAACGTCGTCGGTATTCCTTCGAATTTGTAGTCCTTGGCGGTGACGTCGATCGTCTCGACCTCGCAGTTGTCGCCTGTCCATTCGATTGCCTCGCGGTACAGCTCGAGTGTCCTCTCGGAGTCTTCGGCTTCCGCATCAATCAGCGAGGGTTGGGCTTCGGTCTTCAGCTCGCTCACCGTGTTCTTGAGGTCGTCTGGCGCGACGGCAATCACCGCATCCATCGATGCGTTCACCGAGTCGGGACTGCCCTGTTCCATGAACAGGAACCCGATGATCGCCGAATCTGCGGCGATCCAGGCGTTGCACCCAGCCGTGATAGCGGCTGCCCCGTCGTCGTCATCACCGCACGCACCAAGTGCAAGCAGTGGAACTGCCCCCATGGCGAGTACGCCGATCGTTCTGATTTGCTTCACGCTGTCTCCCTTCAACTGTCGTTTGGCAACGAGTTCATCTGATGACGACCGTACGGAACCACTGAGGCCCGAGCGAGGTGACAGACAAGTGTCTCGGCCGTGGTGCCAGCACCCCCCGAGCGGGGGCGTCTGCGTCCTTGTCGCGCGGGTCGGGACGTGGTCTGATCACTACGTGCGGACGTCGCTCACTCTGGCCCGAGCGCAGCTCACTCGCGGGTGGACGAACCTTCTTGGGCTGGCGGTGCTGGTGGCGTTGGTCACAGGTCTGGTGCTGGCCGGATTGGCTGGCGCTCAGCGAACTCGAACTGCTGTTGATCGAATGATCGTTGCAACCAGGGCCGCTGACGTGCTCGTCAACCCGTCCAACGGGGACGAGTCGGCGCTCGACTACGACGCAGTCGCTCAGCTGCCCATGGTGGCCGAGTTTTCAAGGCTCTCCGGCGTAGCCGTGCTAGCCGTGCCGCCGTACCAAACGTTCGACGACCTCTTCGATGTGCCGAGTGTCTTCGCATCCGACGGCGAGGCCATCTTCAACTTCGACCGACCCGTTCTCGTGGAAGGGCGCCTTCCCAGACTCGACGCTTCCGATGAGATATACCTCGGCGAGGCCTACGCGGAGTCGGCCGGCTACTCAGTTGGCGACGTACTCGCCGTGCGCTCGTTTCAGTCTGAGGAGTTGGACTTGGCATTCGAGCTGGTCGACAGCGGTGACGGCGCAGGAGGCCTCGATCTCCTGAACGACCCCCTGGTGGGGCAAACCATCGAGTTGCGTGTGGCCGGCATCGGAAACTTGCTCGAGGACGTCGCCGTCGATGAGGGGTACGAACCGTTCGGTGGGTGGATCGGCCCTGCTGTGTACGCCGACCTCGGGGAGCCGTCGGCTGGGTACGGTGGGGCGGTCGTTCGACTGAACTCGCCTGACGACGTCGATGACTTCAAGGCAGCGGTCGACGCGCTCGCGCCAGGCGAGAAAGTCGTCTACCAATCGCAAGCGGTGACGCGTGCGAAAGCACTGCGGGCAACCGAACCCTCAGCAACGGCCTTGGCGGTGTTCGCCGTGGTGACCGCGCTCCTCGGTGCGTTGCTTACCGGTCAGGCCATCTCTCGACGGTTTCAACTCGACGCCCGCGACAACGAAACGCTGTCGGCCTTGGGCGTCACGCGTGATGAGCGGTGCGTCGCTTCGATGTTGCGTCTGCTGGCCGCCACCTTGTTGGGCGTAGCGGGAGGGTTGCTGCTGGCGACCGTCTTGTCGGAGTTGACACCGGTCGGCCCGGCAGCCACCGCAGAACCGAGTCCAGGCATCAACTTCGACGTGCCTATCCTGCTGATCGGCGCACCGGTCGTTCTCGCAGTGGTGATGGCTCTCGGTGCAGTGCCCGCTTGGCACAACGCCGGTCACCATCGCGACGACGCCGTCGAGCGTGGCTCGGCTATCGCCAGCTGGTTGGCTGGTCATGGCGCATCGGCACCGGTCACCACTGGGGTCAGGTTTGGCCTCGAGCCCGGCCGCGGCCACACGGCAGTTCCGACGCGGGCCACCATCATCGGCGCACTCACAGCGGTGGCTGTTGCAACGGCAACGATCATCTTTGCGTCCAGTCTCGACCGAGTTGTCAGCGATGGCCGCTTCTACGGTTCTAACTTCGACGTGGCGATCGATGCCGGGCAGTCCCTCGACGTAAACACCGAAGACCAACTCTTGGCGGCGATCTCAGATTTCGTTTCGTCGGAGAGCGCAATAGTGGCGGCAAGCCGAATGCGGATCGGCGAACTCGCGGTGAATGGCATGTCGGTCACGGCCCTGGCGTTCTCCACACCCTCCGAATACGGAGTGGAACTGGTTGTGGAGCCAACGATCGCCGATGGCAACGCGCCGGTGGCAACGGGCGAGATCGCGCTCGGTCGAACCACGATGAACGACCTCGGTGTGAGCATCGGCGACTCGGTGAACGTGGTGTCGCCGCAGTTCACCGGCGAGGCGCAGGTCGTCGGTCGGGCGGTCCTTCCCGGGGTGGGGCTCTATCAAGGGTCGGATCGCACCTCTATCGGCGTCGGAGCAATTGTGTCCGACGACATGCTTGGCACAATCGCCGATGGTTCCAAGGAGTTCGTCGTTGTCGACGTTCGCGACGGAACCGACCTCGCCGCGCTGCAGACCCGGGTCGACGCCGCTCTGGCCGACGTGGGCACAGCGTTCCTCCAAGCAGACGGCCGTCCATCCGACATCGTGAGCCTGGCCGAACTCCGTTCGCTGCCGGTAGCCCTTGCGACAGCGTTGGTGGTGCTGGTGGCGTTCACCGTGCTCCATGCGATGGTCGTGGCGGTGCGTCGACGCCGGCGCGACATTGCAGTGCTCCAGGCGCTGGGTTCCACCAGTGGTGAACTCACTGCCGTTGGCGTGTGGCAGGGAGTGACGATTGGTGTCGCCGCGTTGGCGTTCGGCGTGCCACTGGGCATCGTGGTCGGGCGATGGGTGTGGATCTTGCTTGCCAACGGCTTCGGAACGCTCGCCGAGCCGGTCGTCCCTGCGCTTGGGCTCGTCGCCCTGGCCGCAGGGGTGTTGGTGCTCACGGCAACAGCAGGTGTTGTCCCGATACGTCGCGGGCTGCGGTTCCGGCCAGCCGAGGTGTTGCGCAGTGAGTGAATCCCTCGCTTCACCCGCAGGTGGATCCGCGATCGTCGTGGGTTCCGGGCCGAATGGGCTCATGGCCGCCGTCACACTCGCCAGGGCGGGATGGGACGTCACCGTGTTCGAAGCGGCTTCGCATCCCGGCGGAGGCACACGGTCCGAGGAACTGACGTTGCCGGGCTTCGTGCACGACGTGTGCTCGGCGCTACACCCACTGGCGGTGGGCTCGCCGGCGTTTCGCGAACTTGCAGAGAGCAACACCCCGCTGTCAGGGCACGGGTTGGAATGGGTGCACTCCGAAGTGCCGCTGGCTCACCCGCTCGACGGGGGCCGGGCGGCCCTGCTGCATCGCTCGATCGACGACACCGCAGACGGGCTGGGCGGTGATGCAGGAAACTACCGCAAGCTGTTCGGTCGTCACGTCGAGGCGGGTTTCGATCTCACCGACGGGTTGTTGTCACCGTTCACGCTGCCGCCAAAGCATCCCATTCATCTCGCACGCTATGGAGCGGTTGGCGTTCTGCCGGCCCACTTAGTGGCTCGACGCCGTTTCGACACTGATGAGGCCCGTGCGTTGTTTGCCGGGCTGGCTGCCCACTCGGTGCTGTCGCTGAAAGCGCCGGTGACTGCCGGCTACGGGTTGATGCTCGGCGTGCTCGGCCACGTGGCGGGTTGGCCGATGGCCAAAGGTGGCTCGCAGCGCATTGCCGATGCGCTGGTTGCCGTGCTGGAGAGCCTCGGCGGACGGATGGAGTGCGACCGCCGCATCGAATCTCTCGCAGAACTTCCAGCAGCCGACGCGGTCCTGCTCGACGTCACGCCACGGCAGCTGCTCGCCCTGGGCGGAGGCGCGATTCCGGCGCGCTATCTACGGGCTCTCACGCACTATCGGTATGGCGCGGGGGTGTTCAAGGTCGACTGGGCGCTCGACGGGCCGATTCCGTGGACGAACGAGAATTGCGCGCGAGCAGCCACGGTGCATCTCGGCGGCACGCTCGACGAGATCGCCACATCCGAGCTCGACGTGCAGAAAGGTCGAGTCACCGAGCGGCCGTACACGTTGCTCGCCCAACAGAGCTTGTTCGACCCGACACGTGCGCCGGCGGGCGCTCAGACCGCCTGGGCGTACTGCCACGTTCCGCATGGATCCACGGTCGACATGACATCACGGATCGAGGCCCAGTTGGAGCGGTTTGCTCCAGGGTTTCGTGATCGCGTCATCGGCCGCCACGTCATGAACACCGAGGCGATGGAACGACACAACGCCAACTACGTCGGTGGCGACATCAGCGGCGGAGTTGCCGACCTGCGCCAGTTCGTGCGCCGCCCCGCCCTGGGGTTACACCCGTGGAAGACACCGATCGAGGGGGTCTACCTCTGTTCGAGTTCCACCCCACCCGGCGCAGGCGTCCACGGTATGTGTGGCTGGCACGCCGCCCAAGAGGTGCTGAGGACATCCGGTCACACCACTCGGCAGGTCAGACGATGACTGGGTGGCTGCCACCAGCGGGTCGGTGGAAGTCTGACCATCAGTTGCGCGACGAAGGAGGCGCGGTGTCTGACCAATCGCAGGAATCGGTGACCGTCATGATCGTCGACGACCAGCCCCCGTTCCGTGCTGCTGCTCGTGCGGTCATCAGTCGGGTTGCCGACTTCGAACTCATCGCGGAGGTCGCTTCAGGCGAGGAAGCCGTGACGGCAAGCGCAGAACTGCTGCCGCGTCTCGTACTGATGGACATCAACATGGGCGAACTCGACGGCATAGAGGCCACTCGCATCATCACCGAAGCCAGCCCGCAGACGAAGGTGATTCTCGTGTCGACGTATGCAGTGGACGACTTGCCACCTCGTGCTCGAACCAGCGGGGCAATGGCGTACGTGAACAAAGACGAACTGTCACCGCGGGTGATCCGTCGGCTGTGGGAGTCCGACGGCGACAGCGCCTGGAGAGCCGGCGAGTAGCCGTTCGGTCAGCCTTTGTCTCTATCAATCCTTGGTGAGCGGGATGAAGCCGATCACCGTCGTTCCCTCACCGCGTGCCGACGTCACGTCTACATGGCCACCGAAAGCTCCGAGGCGGTCTGCCATGTTGACGAATCCGTGCCCGTCGCCGGCGCCGGTTGACAGGTCGAACCCCGCTCCGTCGTCGGTGATCTCGAAGCACAAGGCGTCACCCGAATCCTTCACCGACACGGCAGCCGAGGCATTGTCGCCAGCGTGCTTGCCCGCATTCTGCAACGCCTCGAGCGTGCAGAAGTACACCGCTGCTTCGATGTCGTTGCCGTAGCGACCGACCGCTTCGAAACTCACTGTGGTTGGCAGCGCCGCCCGAGACGCAGCAGCCGGGAGGGCTCCGCACAGCCCTCCCGAAACCAGGAGTGGCGGAAAGATGCCGTGGGCGAGCGCTCGCAACTCGGCGATCGCTTCCTGCACATCGCCTTTGATCTCGTCAATCATCGCGACCGCATCGGCTGGGTCGTCGTCCACTGCGTCGCGTGCCAACCGCAACTTCACTGCAAGTGCAACGAGATGCTGCTGGGCACCATCGTGCAGGTTTCGCTCTAGCTTCCTTCGCTCGCTGTCACCGGCTGCCACGATGCGCGCTCGCGAGTCGACCAGCTCCTGGTTGCGAAGTCGAAGTTCGTCAAGGCTCGCCTGAAGAGCCGTGTCGAGTTGCACGTTGTGGAGCGCCAGACCGATTTGACGCGCGATCTCGGTGAGGACCGTGTCTTCGGCCTCGGTGTACGGGTCCCCGTCGGCGCGGCGGGTGACCACGATGAAGCCCAGCAGCATGCCTGCATGGGCAACCGGCGCCACGCGCATTGCCGAACTGCCCGAGGCCCCCACGAGCTGAGGCACCCAGATCTCAAGCCAGGTTCCTCCGCTCACGCCGGCGCGCGCCACCACCGGCAACTCCTTTGGCTGGATCTCGATGGGGGCTGGCTGCCGGTGCGGCACCCCGGACATCAGTTCGTACCGGCCGGCTTGACCGGTCCACACCTCGGCCGAAACGAGGCCCATGCTCGAACGGAGGTTCTCGGACAACTGCAGCATCAGCTCGTCGAGCGGGATCGAGCGAGTGAGTCGTTGACCGAAGGTGCGCAGCGTCTCATCAGGTGCCACTCTCGCGCCGTAGACGAGCCGGTTGGCACGCTCGGTGAGCCATCGGCGCGCAGGCAGATACAGCAACGCGGCCAAGCCGGCTGCCACCATCGACAGCAACAGCAGCGATCGTTCGCTGCCTTCCGGCGTGCGACCAAGGCCGAGCACGACGATGACGTAGATGCCAAGAATCAGTGCGGTCAGGCCGGTGATGGCCACGGTGTGGGTGAGTAGAACGTCGACGCGTGCGACCAACTTCGGCAACGTGCCGGCGATGATCGCGAGAGGGATCACCGCCGTGCATGCAAGGGCAACCACGCCTGGGTGGTGCGGCGTGTCAGCCAGCAGCCGTAGCGCCAGCACCACCAGAACCGCTTCCGCGCACACCGAGACACCCCAGCCGATCCACTGGATGCGACGCCGCTCGACCGAACCCGCCAACCGGTAGCGCAGCAATGCGCCGTACGCGCCGACGCAGAGTGCGCCAACCCACAGCACCGCAACGGGCCACACGCGCATGTATTGGAGATCAGCCGATGTGGCGGAACCAACCGCAACGGCGGCCACGTAGCCCACGCTGACGGTGCGCCGCCGAGCCTGCGTCGTCAAGCGCCCGTCGGGAACCGACATGAGCATGTGGAGTGCGAAGGCGGGCAGTAAAGCCGCCGTGAAACGCAGCACGATCGCGGCGCCGTCACGCTGGGTTTGACCGAAGGCTGTTTGGTCGAAGCCGCCCCTGCTGATGATTGCTTGCGAGAGACATACCAAACCCGTCGCCACGGCGCCAGCGAGCACGATCGGAGCGAGTCGCTCGTACCGACGGCGCCAGCCAAGCGCCAAGCCGGTAACGGCCCAACAGGCGGTGAGGCCGGCACCGATGAGTTGGGTGGGCGTCGGCCCATCGGCACGGCCAGCAATCACGAGCCCGGCGAGCGCCAGGCCGACCGAAATGGGAACGGCGAGGAAGCACCACGCCAACCCCAGCTCCGGCTGTTGGGCGGCCGTTGCCGTACTGGCGCGGGGTTCCGACGGCGCGTGCGTGCCAGCGGCCGGCACCGATGTGGTCGTGTCGAGACTCACCATTGACACCAGTGGAGCCGATTCCGCGCTCGGCGGCAAGGGTGTCACCTTCGACGCCTCAGGAGTGCCAGCATCACCGCGGCCGTCGCGGGTCCGTCCATCATTCGGCCCTCAGGTCGAACGCCGTGTTGCGTCGTCGAGCGGTCCAGGCCGGCCAGGCCGCCAGGACGATCGAGGTTCCCAGAACGCGCCTGCTGCGATCATCCCGATCAGCGCCCACCACGTCGACGGCCACGACAACGTTCGTTTCCTCGGCGATCACCCGCCACAACGCACACCCACCGATCAAGCCGAGTGGAGCGCCGATCGTCAACGCGCCAAGTGCTGCCGCACGCCCCTGTGTGTCGGTGCCGAGGACTGCCTCGTTCGGCCCGGCCGGAGCGCGGCCAGCGAGGATCACCGGCTCGACAGAACCCTTCACCGAGGTCATTCCAACGGCAAAGCCTTGCACCGGCGCAGACCCGGGGGCGCTCACATTCAGCTCGCCGGCCCATCACTCACTCCTCAATGCGTGGGCCGCAGAAGAACGCGCCACTCGGTGACCGACGAGCGATGCCACCGCTACAACTGAGACGATCGCAGCGAGTGGCGTCATCAGCAACACGCCACACGATCGATGTCTGATGGTGCCGCTCCGACCCACAGCGAGCATGTGCAATAGGCAATTTGGTAGGTGTAGCTGTCGAAGAACTGACTCGGCACGGCGCGGCGAGCGCCCGCCCAGGCAGCCAGCGTGAGTCCGCCTCCGACGGTGATCAGCAACGCAAGGCCGACCAAGGCGCGCCATCCGTTGCGCCACTCCGAGCGCACCCACAGACCGAGCCTGCCCATCGCTGTGGTCCGACTCTGCCGTTCAAACGACCGGCTCAGCAGAGGCCGTCGTCTTCGACTCGGCCGTCTTTCATGCGCACGATACGTTCGGCCGCGTCGGCAACAGGCTGATCGTGAGTGACCAGCAGAATCGTCTGGCCACCTTGGTGCAGACGTCGAAACAGCTCGAGCACTTCCTCGCCGCCCTCGGAGTCGAGTGCGCCGGTTGGTTCGTCGGCCAGCACGATCGTGGGCTCGTTTGCCAGCGCGCGAGCGATCGCAAGGCGCTGTCGCTGACCTCCGGACAACACACCGGGCGCCTGCTTCGCCTTGTCGCCGATGCCGAGCAGGTCGAGCAGGTCGCGGGCGCGCGATTCCGCCACCTTGCGCTTGCGACCGGCGATCACTGCTGGCATCACCACGTTCTCCAAAACGGTCATGCCTTCGAGCAAGTTGAAGAACTGGAAGACGATGCCCACGTGCTGGCGACGCATGATCGCCAGCGCGTTCTCGTCCTTCCCGGCGAGCGATTCCCCGGCGATGATCACTTCGCCTTCGTCTGGTACATCCAGCCCGGCAACGAGGTTGAGCATCGTCGACTTGCCGCAACCCGACGGCCCCATCACTGCGACGAATTCGCCCCGATTCACGCGGAGGTCGGCGCCTCGCAGGGCGCGCACTGGGGCAGTGTCGGCTTCGAACGTGCGGTACACCGCCGTGACCTCGATCGCCAGACCGGTTGGCGCGTACACCGCTGCCGTCTCGCCGTCGCTGCCGGTGTCGGTTGCGGTTTCCTCTGCCGTGTCGGTCATCCGTGCGCTCCTTCGGTGGTCTGCGGTGACATCTGCTGCTGCGGTAGCGATCGGTGCTGCCGAGGCAGGCGGTACGGGCTGATGGCGGTGTCGCGGCCCTTGACGAGCTGCGTGTCGAGTTGTTCGAAGTCGTCGGGTCGGTCGGTCATGGCCAGCCAAGTGGGTTCGCTCAGCACGGTTTGACCCGGCTCGGCAAACTGTTGCAGACGTTGGCACAGATTGACGGCGTCGCCGACCAATGTGTACTCGACACGTTCTTCGCTCCCGAGCAGTGCCGCTGCCACCGTGCCGGTGCTGAGGCCGATGCCGACTTCGAACGGTGTGCGGCCCTCCACGAGCCACTCGTCGTTCACGGCGTCTTGCGCCCGGTGCATCCCCAAGGCAGCCGCGAGCGCACGATCCGCGTGGCCATGCGTTGCCACAGGCGCTCCGAACACCGCCATCACTGCGTCGCCGACGTACTGCATGACCGTTCCTCCCTCGGAAAGAATGGCACGGTTCATCTCGGCGCGGTGACGATTGAGTTGTTGTGCCAACACTGCTGGATCGGCGTGTTCGGCGATGGTCGTGTAGCCACGGATGTCGCTCATCACCACGGTGACCTCGAGCGTCTCCGTTTCACCAATGGCGCGACCCTCGGCGATGAGTTGGTGAGCGACGCCGGTGGGCAACAACCGGCTCAGGCTTTCGCCTTGTTCCTCGCGTTCCACGATTGCTCGATGCAGACGACGCAGCCGATCGAGGGCACCCGCTTGGCCGCTCGACACCCCTTCGGCCAGAGCGACGAAGAGCCGCTCGACCCGATCGTCCACCGCCGATGGCGTGGTGTTGAGCTGACCAGCGATCGCCTTGATCGTGCGGCCGTTGGCGATCATCTGCAGCAACTCGTCGTCGTCGGTGCTGAGACCTCCGGTGCGTCGCACTGGATTGATCAACGCAGACACGATCACCGGGTCGAGCATCGAGCCTCCGGTAGCCACCTCGCGGATCGCCCGGGAGAGTTGATCACCTTCGGCGATGCGATCTTTCAGGAGATACGCGTAGCCAGCCGAGCCTTCGGCCAGCAGTGCCACTGCGTAGTCCGGGTCGTCGTACTGACTCAGGATCACCACTCCGGTGCCGGGGTGGCGTTTGCGGATCTCTTTGCAGGCGTCGATCCCTTCGCGCTCGAAGTGTGGTGGCATCCGAATGTCACTCACGATCACGTCGGGGTTGGCCAGTTCTGCACCCGCTACCAGTGAGTCGTAATCCTCCGCCATTCCGACGACGTCGACGTCGGGATCGCGCTGCAACATTGCGCTCACGCCGGCGCGGATGATGGCGCTGTCGTCAGCGACGAACACGGTGATGGCACCCATGTGGCAACTATGCGCCAGCGGTTCCCCACAAACGAGGGCGTCTCCCTGCATTTCGAGGGGGTGCTACCACACCCTGCGCCGGATGGACGGCACCCTGGCGACGACCGCGGTGGGCGTGTAGAACGGCTGTTGTGACGGGCGAACGGCGCCACCCATGCTGAACTCGGCGAGCGGCATCCGCGCTCGCTCGCTCCTCCGCCAGTACTGGGTTGCCACGATTGCGCTCGGCGTTTTCGCCGGCGTTGCCGGTGGCACAGCGCTTGGCGTGTGGGGAATCGCCCGGCGGACCTCCACGGTGTACGACCGCTTCGTGGCGTACGAAAGCGCCGCAACTCTGGCAGTTATGGGCTGCCCAGCAGATGTGACCATGGACGAAGCTCAAGCGGACTTCTTCGGGAGGTGCGGGAATCACGACTATGCCGACGTACGCGAGTTCCTGTCCACCGTGGAAGGCGTGGAGTCGTCGTCCCGGTGGACTTTGGGGCTCACGAACGTCGCAGCTGCCGACCATCCCACGGGTGGCTGGCGTCAGCTGACGCCGATTGCGATCGATCCAGGAGCTTTCGCCGCTATCGGTACGCCATTCGTGCTGGAAGGTCGCTTGTCGGATCCGGCTGCAGCAGACGAAGCAACCATCAACGAAGAAGCGGCCCGGCGACTCGGCGTGGGGCTCGGTGACGAACTCATCGTGACCCCGTTCACACGGTCTCAGTTCGACGAGGCAGGCGAGGGGGTGAGTGCGGCCGAGGGGCGACCGATGCGGGTGATCGTCGTCGGGGTGACGCGGCGATCGGTCGATCTGCTCGGCCGGCTGGGCGGCGACAGCGTCTACGAAGACACGAGCAGCGTCATGGTCGGTCCAGAGTTCTGGAACGAGATCGACGGTGATGTGGCGAACTACTCGGTCGGTCTCGTCGTGGACAGCTCACCGGAGCTCACTGCTGGTGCCCTCGACGCGGCGATTCAGGAACGCTGGCCCGGACGGCCTGTCTTTGTCGAGGAAGGCCAGCTGCTGGGATCGAACAGCTACAACACGGTGGTCGACGCGATTCAGCTGCAGACAATGGGCCTCTACGTCGTCGCGTCGCTGGTCGGGTTGGCATCGCTCGTCTTCGCCGGCCAGGCAGTAGCCCGCCAGGTGAGACGGGAGTGGTCGGACGCTCCGGTGCTCGATGCGATCGGGATGACACGACCCGGAATGATCGCTGCTGCTGTCGTGCGCAGCGTCGGGTTCGTCGCCGTATCGGTGGTGGTTGGCGGGATCGTGGCAACGGCGATGTCGCCGTTCGGGCCAGTGGGGATCGGGCGCGCCGCCGAACCATCTCCGGGACTTCGTTTCGATTGGGTGGTGGCCGCTGCCGGCCTGCCCCTAATCGCTGCGAGCGTTGTGGCCTGTGCCGTCGTTCCGGTGGCAACGATTCGGCAGCAGCTGGGTCGAACCGACGGGCTCGCAAAACCGTCACGACTGGCCGCGCGCTTGCCCCCGACAGGAGCGGCGGGCTGGGCGCTCACGCGCTCACGATCCGCTGGCGGGCTGGCGCTTGGATCAGCGGTGATCGGCTGTGCTCTCGCAAGCGCAGCGGGAGTGGCCGCTTGGTCCCTGTCGTCGAGCTATGACGATCTCGTCGCGCATCCAGCACGATACGGATCGGTGTGGGCCGCCCAGGTCGGCAACGTTGCCAGCGTGGAACAACAGATTGCGACTCGGGAGCGGATCGCTGCAGTGCCCGGTGTCACCTCGGTTGGGATCTTGACTGCGGAAGGGATCGGTGACGATCCGGAGGCAACCCTGTTCGCGGCTGATCCGTTTCTGGGAGACGTGGCGTTCGGTGCGATCACCGCCGGACGCGCTCCGATGAACTCGAACGAGATCGCGCTCGGTCGTCACACCATGGAACGTGAGGTGGCCACGATCGGCGAAGAGGTCGAAATAGCGGAACCTGGCGGACCCGGCAGGTTCGCGTTCACCGTCGTCGGTGAAGTCGTGGTGAACGACGCGGTGGCGACGCGTCCGGGGCGTGGAGCATTGGTGACGCATGACGCCTTCACTGCGATGACGGGTGGGTCGCTCAGCCAGACGTACGCAGTCTGGGTGGCACCTGGTGCCGATCGGCGTGCAACGCTCGCCGCGCTGGAGGCCGAGTTCCCGACGACGTTCCTGGAACGCAGCACACCACGTTCGGTCAGGAATTTGGGGCTCGTGTCGAAGCAACCAGCGTTGTTGGCGGCGCTCGTGGGGCTGCTCGCCGGTGCTGCGCTGGTGCATGCATTGGTGACGTCGGTGCGCCGGGCGCGTCGTCAACTCGGTGTGCTGAAGACGGTCGGCTTCACCCGGCGACAGATCGCCTCCACGGTGGCGTGGCACGCATCGGCTCTGGCGCTGTGGGCGCTCGTGATCGGTATTCCACTAGGGATCATCGCCGCTCGCGTGTTGTGGACACAGATCGCCCGGAGCATCGGTTTGGAGTCTGCGCCGGTGATATCTGTGCCGGCCGTCTTTGTGGTTGTCTTGGTCGTGTTTAGTGCGACGAACCTGGCGGCCCTCGGCCCGGGCATCGTTGCGGCACGTATCAGACCTGCGCAGGCCTTGCGAGCAGAGTGAAGCCGGGTCGACGGCTAGCGGGTTGGCCGGCCCCCCGGCTCGGCTCCTCAGTGGTCGGCGAGGTACATCAAGACCGCTTTGACGCGCCGATGGACCGTGGGTTCTTCGTTCAACCCGAGTTTGGAGAACAGGGAGTTGATGTGTTTCTCGACGGCTCGTTCAGAGAGCACCAGCGACGAGGCAACACCCGCGTTGTTCTTGCCCTGCGCGATTTCAGACAACACGTCGAGTTCGCGCGGGGTGAGGTCCTGAACGGGCGAGGTCTTGGTGCGGGCTCGCCCTGACACGAGCGACTCGACGACCTTGGGGTCGATGACGGACCCGCCGGATGCAACCTCGCGGATGGCAGTGATCAGCTGGCTGCCCTCGGACAGACGCTCTTTCAGAAGGTATGCCCGTCCTTGGGAACCACCGTCGAGGAGCTGCAGCGCGTACATGGGCTCGACGTATTGCGACAGCACCACCACGCCGACGTTCGGGTGATGTTCGCGGAAGTGGGTGGCGGCCCGAATGCCCTCATCGGTGCCGGTGGGCGGCATGCGGATGTCGGTGAGCACCACAGTGGGCTCGGACTGCTCGACAGCAGCCAGTAACTCGGGAAAGTCGGTACACAGCGCCTCGATGATCACGTCGTCGTAGGCACCCAGCAGTTTGACGATGCCTTCGCGCACGAGCAGCGAGTCTTCCGCCACGACCAGCCTGATGACCATTGGGCGGTGATACTAGCTAGTCGGGTTGATTCGGCGCGAGCGTCGCCCCGACCGCTCGTGAGTCGGCCCTAATCGGTGATGTCGGCAAGGAAGGCTCGGGCGACTTCGGCTTGGTCGGCGGCCACCATTACATACACGCCGTCGTGACCGTCGACCGGCACGGTCCCCCCTGCCACTCCGTCGATGATCTCTGCGTCGACGCCGTTGGCCGCCAAGTGAGCCTTGGTGACTTCGGCCTCTCCCCGGTGCGCGTGTGTTGCCACGATCTCCGGCTCGGCATGCGGATCGGTGAGTTCAGTGTCAGGCGGAAATTCGGACATGCGTGGGGCTACCCACGGCGGAACCCGGTCAAACGAAACGACGGCGAGGAGGTCGGAGCGTTGCCGGCCTTCGTCCCTACGCAGCGAGGGCTTCGGCGAACAGTTTCACTGTGATGTCGATGTCCGCTTCGGTGGTTTGCCAGCTCGTGACGAGACGAACCACGCCAGGGCCCATTCGATAGAACCACAGGTCTCGTTCCAGCGCGGTAGCGACGTCGGCGGGTACCTGCACGAACAGCATGTTGACGGCGGGCTCGTTGACGAAACCCACACCAAGATCTCGTAAGCCTGCAGCGAGCTGGGTCATGCGGTCGTTGCTGTTCGATGCCAATCGCAGCCACAAATCGTCGGTGAGATAGGCGATCATCTGGGCGGACTGAAACCGCATCTTCGACGTGACATGACCCGACCGCTTCGTGCGATACACCAACTCGTCGGCGATGCGGTCGTCGAACGTGACGATCGCTTCGCACGACAACGCACCGTTCTTCGTCGCCCCCAGCGACAACACATCGATCCCAGCGCGCCACGTCATGTCGGCTGGCGAACACTGCAGCGCCACCAGGGCATTTGCGAAGCGTGCACCGTCGAGGTGGGCCCGTAGACCAGCGGAACGAGCGATCTCGGTGAGCGAACTGATCTGCGCGCACGAAGAGACGGTGCCGAAGTCTGAAGGCTGTGTGAACGACAACACCGCCGGTTGCGAATGGTGCGGGTCGCCCCATCGAACTGCATCCAGAGCTGCTCGGAGTTGTGCGGGAGCCATGCGGTAGCCCTCGCCACCCACGCCGCGCATGACCGCTCCGCCGCCCAGCATCGACGTGGCTCCGCCCTCGCTGTTCAAGATGTGTGCGGTCTCGTGGCACAACACCGACCCCCACGGCGGACACGAGGCGCTGAGCGCAAGCGCATTTGCAGCAGTACCGCTGGTGACTGGAAAGACCCTCGCGGAAGGGTGCTCGAACACCTCTCGAACGACACGGTGCAGCTGCTCGGTCACGTCGTCATCGCCGTAGGCCATGGCCGAACCGACGTTCGTGGCCGTTACCGCAGCTAAGATTTCCGGAGCCACCCCGGCCGAGTTGTCACTACGAAATTCGATCATGGGGAAACTCAATCACCGGAGCTCGCGAACTCCTCGTTCGCGGACTCCCTGTTCATATGCAGCGATCGCTCCCAGCACCAGCATGGATGCCAGCGCGCTCATGCCGATGATCGTGACACCGTGCACGCTCATCTCGGTTGCGCCGACGTTGCGGAACGCCGGGCCGACCGGGCTGTCGGTGAGGTCGAACAACGTGCTGACACCGAGCCACAGAAATGGTAACGATGCACCGGTCACGACACCGAGACCCCACCGACGAACGCTGAGAAACCCGACCACTCCGGCGAGCAGCATCAGCGCAAGTTGGATCAACCGCCCGGCGAGCAACATGGGCGACGGCTCGCCCGGAGCGTCGATGATGTACCAGTTGTCGCTGAAGATCGCCTGATTCTCCGGGATCAGCGGCCCGACGACCGTGATCACCACCGCGAGGGCACCGAGCGCTGCGATCCACGGGTTGAGCCCAGCGCGCCGGTCGGCGAACGCGTCGTTCAACGACGCGAAGAACAACACGATGCCCAGCGCAGCGACACCGACGAGCAACCAGTAACCCAGGTCTCGGGTGATCGACAACGTGAACGGCTGTTCGCTGGGAATGCGGGCAAAATCGTGCGCAGCGTCGATGGGAAACTGGGCCAGGCCCACCGTGAGAGCGGCGATTCCGGCGAAACCGAGCCCGGCTCCTCCGGCCAGACCCCCGCCCCATTTCCAACCAAACCCAGAAGCAATGCCACCGATGACCATCATGGTGGCTGCGATGAGCCCTGCGACAGACAGGTTGTCGGCCAGATCGTCGACGATCCACGTTCCAGTACGAAACGCCGCCGGTGCATTGTCGCCGATGGTGATCGTGCCATTGCTCGTGATGGTGAGCACCGTCGAGAACATGCTGATCAGCGTCAAGATGCCGGCAGCAATACCGATCAGCATCACCGCCGTGAGTCGGAACCGGAGCACAGGCGGTTGCGCAGGGTCAGGCGCGTAAGGATTGTATGGGTTGTACGGGTCGACAGTGCCGACCGGCATTTCGGTGGTGTACCCGACCGGTTCGGGCTCATAACCGGCCGGAACCACCGAGGTGGCACCGGCACTCACGTCGTAGGGCGTGTGTATCGCTGGTTCGGTGCGGTCGCTCTCGACGGGGAACGTCGCCACCTCTGAGACCGGTTCCGTCGCCGGAAGCTGGTCGGTGAGGACGATCGGCTGTGTTGGTAGGGAGCCGGTCGGCGCCCAATCTGGTTCGGCCCAGTCGTTGGTTTCGGGTACGGGCGCTGTGACCGGCCCAGGATCGACCGGTGGCTCGGCCGCAGCGTCGAGGCCTGGGCCGTCGGTGATGCCGGCGAGCGATCTGCCACAACCCGTGCAGAAACGCTGCCCGGGTTCGACGGCTCGATCACATGACGGACACTTCATTCCGTCGCATGCTAAAGGAACGCCGCACCCGGTTTGCCGCGGATTGCGTTCGAGTCATCACATCGTCGGCACATAGACCCGCGTTCGACATGAAAACCCCCCGCAGGTAAGGGAGTGGTTTGTGTCAGACACAAACCACTCCTTTTGGTTTGCGGGGTCGGGCGGGGTGGTCATCACGTCAGAATGGCGGTGTGGCTGGCCGATTCGCACCGTCGCCAACCGGCGACCTTCATGTCGGGAACTTGCGCACCGCGCTGGTTGCCTGGCTGGCGGCTCGCTCGACAGGGATCGACTTCATCGTGAGGATGGAGGATCTCGACCGGGTCACGTCGTCTCCGGCGTGGGAACAACGCCAACTCGCCGACCTTGCGGCCATCGGTCTGAACTGGGACGGCGACGTCGTTCGCCAGAGCGAACGGTTCGACCGCTACCGAGCGGCGCTCGAGGAAGTACGGCGTTCGGATCGTGCGTACCCGTGCTACTGCACGCGCCGCGAGATCCGCGCCGAGATCGACGCGGCCGTCTCGGCTCCGCACGGCCACGTTCCAGACGGTGCGTATCCCGGGACCTGCCGCGACTTGACCTCTCGTGAGCGCGCACAACGCGAGCGCGCCGGACGGGTACCTGCGTGGCGGCTGCGAACCGGTGGAGAGACGTTCTCGTTGACAGATGCGATTGCCGGCGACTACACCGGTGCCGTCGACGATTTCGTCTTACAGCGCTCAGACGGGGTGCCCGCATACAACTTGGCGGTGGTGATCGACGACAGTGCCCAGGGCGTCACGCAGGTGGTGCGGGGTGACGACCTGCTCTCTTCGACGCCACGCCATCTGTTGCTTCAGCGACTGGTCGGTGCAGCCCATCCTTCGTACTGCCACGTGCCGCTAGTCGTGGAAGCCGACGGCACCCGTCTCGCCAAGCGCGATCGAGCTGTCACACTTGCCGATCTCGCGACCGCCGGCCACGGCGCGGCGGAGGTGTTGTCTGTGTTGGCGGGGAGTCTCGACCTGGCCGAGCCAGGCGAGCCGGTGAGGGCCGAACAACTCGTCGACCGATTCGACACCTCGCTCGTACCCCGACGACCGGCCCAGATCGACGACCTCTTTCCGGTGGTGTAGAGCCTCGCGGACATGACGAACGAGTGAAACTTTGGAGTTTGACACCGGCTTGCCCGGATCACGCTCGGTGAGAGAGTTAGCGTGGAGAGCAGTATGAAATCGAGATTCGTGGGTGTTTTGGCGCTTGGTGCGTTGGTTGTGGTTGGCAGCGGTTGCGCTACCACGTCAGTTGCGAGTGCCCCCATGGAGACGGTTCCTCCCATGGTTCCCACCACCCCACCCTCCACGGTGCCGCCTACGACCGTGCCCCCCACCACCGTTCCGCCGACCACCGTTCCGGAAACGACCGTCCCGCCCGCCACCACGCTGCCCCCGCCGCCGACCACCACGCTGCCGGTCAACATCGTGCCGGTTCCGCCCGTGGTCGAGCCCATCATCGCGGTGGGAACGTCCGACGGCGCCGAAACAACCCGAGCGCAGTGGCGTCTGCTCGAACTCGGGTTCTGGGTGCAAGAAGCAAATGGTGACTACGGCCTCACCACCCGCCAAGCCGTCATGGCCTTCCAGAAGTATTACGGCCTCAGCGCCGACGGTGTGCTGGGTCAAGAGACCGCCGACGCGATGGGTGCCGTCATCGAGAGACCGCATGGCCGGGCCGACGCCGGAACGTTGGTCGAGATCGACAAGAACAAGCAGTTGCTGTTCTTCGTCAACGAAGGCGTCACGACCTGGATTCTCAACGTGTCCACCGGCAGCGAAATCGCGTACGACGAACCCGACGTGAACACTCCCGGTGAGCGGCAGATCGGCGACTCCGTCACCCGCGTGGGTCTGTTCGACGTGTACCGCGAGCGCCCAGAAGGCTGGTGGGAAGGGGATCTCGGCGAGATCTACCGTCCGAAGTACTTCTCGGGCGGCATTGCAGTGCATGGTTCCAACAACATTCCGAACTATCCCGCGTCGCACGGCTGCGTGCGTGTCAGCGTGCCGGCGATGGACTGGATCTGGGCAGTCAACGCCATGCCGATGGACATCCCGGTGTGGGTCCACGGCACCATACCCAGCAAATAACCGGACGGCCCCGGCAAGTAACCGGAGGGCGCGGTTCAACGACTAGTGGAAGATCACCGTTTTCGTGCCCACCAGCATGATGCGGTCTTCGGACCACAGTCGAACCGCCCTCGACAGCACCAACCGTTCCGTGTCTTGCCCCAGGCGCGTGAGTTCCTCGGGTGTTTGCGTGTGATCCACTCTGGCGACGTCTTGCTCGATGATCGGCCCTTCGTCGAGGTCTGCCGTGACGAAGTGCGCAGTGGCGCCGACGATCTTCACGCCTCGGTGAAACGCCTGGTGGTACGGCTTGGCACCTTTGAAACCAGGCAAGAACGAGTGATGAATGTTGATCGCCCGACCTGCCAGATCAGCGCAGAGTTGGTCGCTGAGCACCTGCATGTAACGGGCGAGCACCACGAGGTCCACGTGGAAGTCTGCGAAGACCTCGCGTAGCTGGCCCTCTTGTGCGGCCTTGGTGTCGGCGGTGATCGGCAGATGGCGGAATTCGATGCCGTACTGGTCGGCGATCGGTTGGCAGGCCGTGTGGTTTGAGACGATCACTGCCGGGTTGATGTGGAGCCCGCCGCTGCGCCACCGGTAAAGCAGGTCGACGAGGCAATGATCGGCGGTGGAAACCAAGATCGCGACGTTGGGACGATCATCCGAACGTCGCACCCTGATGCGGGCGGTCGCCCGATCCGTGGCGCCCTCTGCCGGAGTGATGCCGAGCCCAGCCAACTCGATCGCCACCGCGCCGCGCACCTCGTTCGGATCGTTCGTGGCAGTTGCCACCACCGTGCGCATGCAGAACAGCGCAGTGTCCGGCTCGGAGAATTGATGGTTCTCGGTGATGTTGCCACCTACGGCCAGCAAACCCGCCGACACGGCGTGCACGATGCCGGGCCGGTCGGCACAGTTCAGCGTGAGGATGTGGCTGGTGGATTGAACGGTCGGGTCACTCTCGCTGTGGTCACTCATGTCGGTTGGTCGCCTGGTGCAGAACCTAGCCGCCGACGGGTTCCTCGTCGGTGTGTGCGAGCCAATCAGTTGCCGAATCCTTTCCGCCTCCCTGCTCACCCTCTCCGCTCTTGTCATAATGTCCTAACAAAGTGTTGACGCAGGTCATCTGTCTTCGTACGCTGGTCCGAATGGCACGCCGTTACGCACCAGCGGGCTCGCTCCAACACGGAAGTGACCCCGTGGTGCTCACCCCGGAACTCGCGGGTTGGTCCTACAGCGGTCTGAGCGTGCTCTCCCTGGCGCCGGGCGCCGAGCGAACGGTTGACACGGCTGATTTGGAACTGTTCGTGCTGCCCCTGTCGGCCGCTGACCTCGTGGTCCGGGTGGAACATGACGGGGTTTCGCAAGAGTTCGAGGTAGCTGGGCGCGCTTCTGTGTTCGCCCGGGTGACCGACTTCGTGTACGTCGGACGGAACTCCCGCATCACGATCACTGCGCCCAGCGGTGGCGAAGTAGCGCTGCCGTCGGCGCGCTGCGTTCAGTCGCTACCACCCAAATACGGTCCGGTCGAGGGGGTGGCCATCGAAACCCGCGGCGCCGGCCCTGCCACTCGCCAGGTGACGAACTTCGGGGCCCCAGGAGCGTGGGATCACGCCGACAAGTTGATGTGCGTGGAGCTGCTCACGCCAGATGGCAACTGGTCCAGCTACCCGCCGCACAAACACGACGATTCAGCCGAGTGCGTCGTGAACAACGAAGAGCTCTACTACTTCCGCATCGGGCTTGCGGGAACCACCAACTATGCGCCAGCCGGGTTCGGTATGCACCGCACGTACACCGGCGACCGACCCGACCTGCCCGTCGAGGACCAGGTCGACGACAACCTCACGGTGCACGACGGCGACGTCTATCTGATCCCGCGTGGTTACCACGGCCCGTGCATCGCTGCACCGGGCTACACCATGTATTACCTGAACGTCCTCGCCGGCCCCGGTGCCGAACGGTCGATGGCGTTCTGCGACGACCCCACCCATCACTGGGTGCGCGACGAATGGGCCAACATGCCCACCGATCCGCGTTGCCCGATGACCAACGCTTCTGGAGTGACCACATGACCCGCACACCGTTCCTTTCCCGCGTGGCAGCCGCCCCGATCTCGTGGGGCGTCTGTGAAGCACCCGGTTGGGGAACCATGCTGCCGTACCAACGTGTGTTGGCCGAGGCTCAAGCACTGGGCATCACAGCGTTCGAGCAAGGGGCATTGGGTTGGCTACCCACCGACCCCGAGGAGCAGCGTGCGACCATGGCGACCTACGGCATCTCGATGCTCGGCGGTTTTGTGCCGCTGGTGCTCCACGACGCCAGCAGTCGCGATGAGATGATCCAGGAAGCCACAAGAATCGCCGACGCCATGGCGGCGGCCGGCGGCTCGTACTACGTCACATGCCCGGTTCCGGCGCTCGACGATTGGCACCGGCCGGAACTCACCGATGCCGAGTGGGACGAACTCCTCGGCAATCTCGGGCGGCTCGACGGCATCATTTCGTCGTTCGGCATGACCCAGGTGGTGCATCCGCACATCGACACCGACATCGAGCAAGACGTCGACTTCCAGCGATTCATCGACGGCTGCGACACCAAAGTGTGCTTCGACACCGGGCACCTCACCGTGGGTGGAACCGACGTCGTTGCATTTGCACGAAACCACATCGATCGCATCGGGGTGGTGCACTTGAAAGATGTCGACGCAGCCGCGGCGGCCCGTGAGCGGTCGGGTGAACTCACCCTCATGGAAGCGACGCAGGCGGGAATGTTCCCCTCGCTCGGCGACGGCATCGTCCGCTTGGCTGAAGTGATCGAGGTGTTGGAAGCGGGCGGCTACGACGGCTGGTACGTCATGGAAACCGACGTCGCCATCACCGATGGCGTGCCGGCCCACGGCGAAGGCCCGGTGCTCGGCGTCGCGCGCAGCCTCGAGTTTCTGCGTTCGCTGGAGCTCGTTCCGTCATGAGGGCCAGCACACGAGGGCCGGCACATGAGGATTGAATCGTGAGTGCTCCGCTCGACGTTCTGACGATTGGTCGCATCAGCGTCGACCTCTATGCCGAGCAGCTGGAAGTACCCCTCAACCATGTGGTGTCATTCCGCAAATCGGTCGGCGGTACCGCCACCAACGTCGCCATCGCTGCGGCTCGCCTGGGCCATGAGACGGCGGTGTTCACCAAGGTCGGCAACGAGCCGATGGGCGACTACATTCGCTGGGCGCTCGACTCGACGTTCGGCGTCGACACCCGATTCGTTGGCGTCGACTCCGAGCTGAGGACGCCGCTCGCCTTTGCGACCATGGCGAATCCGGCGGAACCAGATTTGTTCTTCTACCGCGTTCCCAGTGCGCCCGACCTGCAGATCCTGCCGGACGAGGTTGATCGCGCCGTGGTCGAGTCCGTGCCGATCCTGTGGTTTCCCACCGGCTGCCTGTCTGCCGAGCCGAGCCGTTCCACCATTCACACCGTGCTCGGGTGGCGTAGCCGCAAGCCCCACACCGTCGTGGATCTCGACTGGCGCCCGTCGTTGTGGACCGACGCAGCGACGGCCACGTCACAGATCGACAAGGTGCTCGACCACGTCACGATCGCCATTGGCAATCGTGAGGAGTGCGAGGTGGCCGTCGGCATTCGCGATCCCGAACGCGCTGCTGAGGCGCTGTTGGCCCGCGGCCTCAAGACAGCCATTGTGAAGATGGGCGGCGACGGGGTGTTGGTGGCAACCGCCGACGGCGTGCGCGACCGCATTGCGCCGTTCCCCGTGCAACCGGTGTGCGGCTTGGGCGCCGGCGACGCGTTCGGTGGCGCGTTCTGCCACGGCCTGCTCACCGGTCTCACCATGTCTGAAGCTGCTCGGGCCGGCAATGCCGCTGGAGCGATCGTGGCGTCGCGCCTGATGTGCGCCGACGACATGCCCTACCTCCACGAGATCGAGGAGATCATCAATGCCTGACACCAACCTGGCGAGCTCTCGGCCTCGGCTGCTGGATGATGCGCGCTGGCGCGACCTCATCGACATCCGTTGTGAGCAACCCCAATTGGCGCTCGAAACGCTTCGGTCTCGCGTACGTCGGCCCCTCTTGACCGACGGCCGCCTGTTCATCGTGGCGGCCGACCACACGGCGCGTGGCATGCTCGGCGTACCGGGCGAGGCGTTCGCCATGGCCGACCGCCGACGCACCCTCGATGCGCTCATGGTCGCCTTGGCCCACCCACAAGTGGACGGTGTGCTCGCCTCGGCCGACATCATGGAAGAGCTCGCCGTGCTCGGTTGCCTCGACAACAAGCTGGCATTCGGCACCATGAACCGTGGCGGCATCATGGGCGCTGCGTGGGAGCTCGATGATCGCATGACTGCGTACTCTGCGGCCAGCATCCACGCCAACGGGCTCGACGGCGGCAAGGTGCTGTTGCGTCTCGCCGACGACGACGCTGGCACTGCGCCCACGCTCGAGTCGTGTGCGCGCGCCGTCGACGAATGCGCTGCCCTCGGCCTACCAATCATGGTCGAACCCCTGCCGTATCATCACGAGCCGGTCACCGGCAGCGCGAAGTTGCTCAACGACGACGATGCGCTGCTGCGGGGTGTGGCGATCGCTTCCGGTCTGGGTGGCACCACAACTTCCACCTGGCTGAAGGTGCCTGCGTCGAAGGATCCGGCGCGCATGCTGGCCACCACCACGCTTCCCGCGCTCATCCTGGGAGGAACACCAGGCCCCGACCCCGAGGCGACGTACGCGTCGTGGGAGGTCGCGATGGACGTTCCGAACGTGCGCGGTCTCGTCGTCGGGCGAGCACTGTTGTATCCGCCAGACGGCGACGTCGAGGGCGCCATCGCTCGCGCTGCGGCGATCGTTCGTCCGTGATTGTTCGTCCGTGATCGTTCGTCCGTAATTGTTCGTCCGTAGCACCACCATTCGAAAGTTCACACGCCCGCGACGATCGTCGCACTCATCGACAGAGGGGGATCGATGCAACTCACTACCGCACAAGCAATCGTCAAGTACCTGATCGCACAACGAACCGTGCTCACCGGAACGAACGGCAGTACGACCGAAGCACCGTTGTTCCCAGGCGTCTTCGCCATCTTCGGGCACGGCAACGTCACGTGCCTCGGCACCGCGCTGGAGGAGGTGCGCGACCAGTTGCCCACCTGGCGCGGACAGAACGAACAGGGGATGGCGCTCGCTGCAGTCGGCTATGCCAAGGCGATGCGGCGTCGCCAGATCATGGTGGCTACGTCGTCGATCGGCCCGGGGGCGCTCAACATGGTCACCGCCGCCGGTGTCGCCCATGCCAATCGGTTGCCGGTGCTGCTGCTGGCGGGCGACACCTTCCGCAGCCGTGTGCCCGACCCGGTGCTGCAACAGGTCGAGCACTTCGGGGATCCGACGATCACCGTCAACGATTCGTTCAAACCGGTGGTGCGCTATTGGGATCGCATCACCAGCCCCGAGCAGATCCTCCATTCGTTGCCGCATGCCGTGGCCACCATGTTGGATCCTGCGAACTGTGGGCCGGCGTTTCTGGCGTTGCCACAAGATGTACAGGGCGAGTCGTTCAACTTTCCCGACGAGTTCTTCGAGGTGACGTTCCGCACGATGCCGCGCCCCCGCGCCGATCGTGCGCAACTGCTGTACGCGGCAGAGGTCATCCGCACCTCCCAGCGCCCGTTGATCATCAGCGGCGGCGGAGTGCACTATTCGGGTGCTGAAGCCGAGCTCACTGCATTCGCCGAGCGGCATCGCATTCCGGTGGTCGAGACCGTTGCCGGCAAGGCGGCGTTGTTGGCGTCGCATCCATTGAATGTCGGGCCGATGGGCGTCACCGGTTGCGCTGCGGCCAACGCTTTGGCGGCGGAGGCCGACGTCATCATCGCCGTCGGATCGCGTCTACAAGACTTCACCACCGGCTCGTGGACCGCATTCGCGCCGGGTGCCCGCTTCGTGGGCATCAACGCCGCCGGGTTCGACGCCATCAAACACTCCTCAGCCCCTGTGGTCGGAGACGCCAAAGAGACCCTGGTGGAGCTCACGCCAATCCTGGCCGACTGGGAAGGGCCGGACGAGTGGGTGGAGCGTGCTGCCCGAGAGTCATTGGGGTACCACGCGTACATCGACAAGATCGCGGCCCCCACCGACAGCGCGGCGACCGGCGAGTTGCCTACATACGCGCAAGTGGTCGGGGCCGTGGACCGAGTGGCTCTTCCCACCGACTACGCCCTCACAGCTGCCGGTGGCTTCCCAGGGGAACTCAACAATGGTTGGCGGGCGAAAGGTCTCGACTCGTTCGACGCGGAGTATGGCTTCTCCTGCATGGGCTACGAGATCGCCGGAGCGTGGGGCGCGAAGATGGCCATGCCCGACCGCGAGGTCATCGTGTTCGTCGGCGACGGCTCATACCTGATGATGAACTCCGATCTGTACTCATCCGTTCTCGCCGGTCACAAACTCATCGTCATCGTGTGCGATAACGGTGGCTATGCCGTGATCAACCGATTGCAGACGAATCAGGGTGGTGCGCCGTTCAACAACCTGCTCAGCGACGCACGCCACGCGGACTTGGTCTATGTGGACTTTGCCGCTCACGCCGCGGCGATGGGGTGTGCGGCCGAGACGGTCACGTCGATCGCCGAGTTCGACGAGGCGTTCGCTCGGGCGCGCGCATCGGACCGTACGTATGTGATCGCCATGCGCACCAGCCAGTACGACTGGACCGAAGGCGGCGGGTTCTGGGAGGTCGGTGTCCCCGAGACGAGCCATCGTGCCGAAGTCATCGCAGCCAAAGCCGAGATGCAAGCCGGCAAAGAATCCCAACGCCTCCTCTAAACAAAACTGACGAACGGGGTCAGACCCCGACCGTCAGTTTCGGCGACCGACACGTCAGATCTGACGATCGGGGTCAGACCCCGATCGTCAGATTTGGGCACTACTTCTTTCACTCTTTCGACAGGACAGCACATGATCACCATCATCAACGGCGGCACTCAGGGGCTTGGCGAGGCGCTGGCCCGCAAGCTGGCAGCAGAGGGCTCGACAGGGCTGGTGCTGGCCGGACGGTCGGTAGAGCGCGGAGAACGACTGGCGAGCGAGCTCACCGACTCGGGTACACCGACGATCTTCGTCGTCGCCGACATCGGTGAGCCGGGCGCAGGCGAACTCGTCGCCACTGCTTGTGACGACCGGTTCGGCACCGTGCACGGTGTTGCCAACATCGCGGCTCGGACCTCGCGGGCGACGTTGTTTGCAGACACGCCCGAACACTTCGACGCAC
>JBBREA010000040.1:0-23967 GCA_038203385.1 Acidimicrobiales bacterium
GATCTGGCCGTCGTCGATGAGCAGCGCGTCGTACGGGCCGGCTTCGGCGCTGGTGATGTCGTCTCCCCAACTCGGCACGCGGAACTCGTCGTCGTACCGGCTGCCGTCTCCGACGAGTTCACCTTCGATCAGCGTCACACCCTGGGCGACCAGCTGGTCGACCAGTGCCTCGATCGATGTTGTGTTGAAAGCCGGGTACCTCTGTGGGTCGGAAATCAACGCAGAGTCGAGCAACGGGTCACCCCCACCAACGAGATACACGTCACCAGCGATCACTCCGCCGACGGGCGCTGGTCCGACAAGTTCGGTCGTGAACCGAAATTCCGCCCCCAAGATGTCGAGTGCGGCTGCCGCGATCAGCATCTTTTGATTGCTCGCCGGTATGACGGACGCATCCGGTTCGAACTCCGCAACGACCTGGCCACCGGTCACGACCTTCAAGCACGACCCGGTGACCATGTTGCCGGTCATCGATGCCACCACCGACGACAGTCGAACGGCGGTCGCTGTCTCTGCATCTCGCCTTGCCAACGGTTCGGGATGACGGCGATACGACAGCAGTTTGGTCGTCAGTTCCGGTTGAGGCACTGGGGGCAACGTCGTGGTGGTCGTGGTGGACGGCGGCGGAATGTTGGCGTCCGCGTACTGCCAAGTGCCCGCCAGGGCCACCGCTGGAACGGTGGCAACGGCAAGGAGCAGGAGCACCGATGGCCCGCGGCGCGTGTTCATCGTGGCCCGAGCGCAGCCGGGCTCGCCACTGCGGGGAACGAATCGAGTGATGTCGCCAACTGAGCCCAAACAGTGCGGTACTCACTCTGGTCTGAAATCGTGGGGCCATTCAGCAAGAGTGCAAACACGATGTCGCCACCACCGTCAACGGGCAGATATCCGGCCAACGTTTTCACCGCAGGTGGATCAGCATCGATGGGAAAGTTGTTCAACGTGCCGGTCTTGCCCAGTAAACGACCCGACATCGGCGTCTCGGTGAACACCGACGCCAGCGTCCCAGTGACGCCCGCCACCGCCAGCCCCTCTCCCACCGCGCTATCGGCGCCAGCGTGCTCGAGAACGCCGACCAACGTGGTGCATGTGACGCGATTGTCGAGGCTGAGACCGCTGCCATCGGCCAACACGAGCCCTCTGATGTCAACCCCCCATTCGGCGATCGTGGCTGCCATTGCGTCCAGCCCAGCCTGACGCGTACCCGAACCGCTCACGGCAACCCCGACTTCTTTCACCATCATCTCGGCGGTGTTGTTGTCGCTATTGGTCAGCATCTCCTCGAGCACGGCAGGCAACGGTCGTGAGTTCACGGTAGCCAGCACCGGCGCGCCAGCCGGGGCGGTGCCGACGCCAGCACCTCCCGACACCGTGATCCCGTTTTCACCGAGGATCCGAACGAACTCTCGTGCTCCGGCAACACCTGGGTCGTCGCCGCGTTGCTCGTCGCCCTGCACCCTGGCGTCGTTCACCAAGAGTGCGTCGTACGGTCCGGCTTCCAGCCCGGCGACACCCTCGCCCCACGTCGACACGAACCACTCGTCGTCGTAGCGCGAGCCATCGCCCCGAACCACACCGCGAATCTCGGTGACTCCAGCCGCCACCAGTTGCCGGGCGAGATCATCAATGGGCGTCGTGTTGAACGCCGGGTTGGTGTCGAGTGCAGCTTCCTCGTACCACTCCCCTGACAGCAGCGCATCACCGCCGCCGACAAGATGTACATCACCACTGATGACGCCGCTGGTTGCCGCCGGCCCAACCAGATTCGTCGTGAACACGAAGTCGGGCCCGAGCACGTCGAGCGCCACGGCTGCCACGAGCACCTTCTGGTTGCTCGCTGGGATGATCGGCACGGTTTCGTTGCGAGCACCCACCAGTTGCCCGTTCATCGTCACCATCGCACACGACTGGCTGTTCAGCATGTCGAGCAACGGAACGACGTCATCTTGGAATGCCGTGAGGTTGAGATCGTCCGACAGTCTCGACGCCATGCGACGCATCGACAGCAAACCCGTGTTGAGTGCTGGGCGTACATCAGTGGGTGGCGCAATCGTGTCAACCGCCGCCGGCACGGCGTCATCGGCGGCCGCTGCACGATTGCCGGCCCAACGCCATGCCGACCACAGCAACAGCGCCGGCACGAGAGCAGCCACGACCAGCATCAGCATCGGCCCCACGCCACTGGGTGGTGCGCGTCGCTCACCCGCAGATCGACCGGCAGATCGGCTCGCTGGTCGGTCCGGCGCTGGACCCCGAGTCGAGTGGTCGCTCACGACCGTCGCTGGCGGTGCCGTGAGTATCGATAGAGGTGGCCGAGTGCAGTGACCGCACGGTCACCGGATGGGTAGCACAACCGACCACTGGCACGAACCGCTGCAGGCCCTGCGTTTTCGGGGTCGGCAAGCGCCAGTTCGGTTGCCGTGAGGATCGGCTTACCAGTGGTCTCGCTCAGGGCGGCCGCAGCTTCAGCGAATCGAGTGTCCTGCCGTTCGTGGTATTCGACGATCCGCTCGAGACCATGATCCGGGTAGAAGCGACCCTCGCGCATGAGCCGCGCCTGATTCGACTGGATACCCAGCCCGATGTAGATGATTGCATCCACGTCGTCGTGCTCGGCAATGAGTGACATCACGGTGGGAATCGTGTCACGAGTTTCGCCCCCGGCGCAGTCAACCGGGTTGTTTCTGCTCCACCGGGCGGGCAGGTGAGCGTCGATCGCAGCTTTGAGATCATCCGGGAGTTCCAGAAGTTCGAGGTCGGGATCGCGGGCGATCGCGTCTGCGGTGACGACGCCCCACCCACCAGCTGTGGTCAACACCACCACCCGAGGGCCGCGAGGCAGCGGCTGTGTGGCAAATGTTGCGGCAGCCTCGTACGCCTGCTCCACGGTCGCAGCGCGCGTGATGCCGTACGCCTTACACGTACCGTCGAACAGTTTGTCGTCGGCGGCGAGGGCGCCTGTATGACTGGCGGCTGCTTGGGCCCCTCCATCGGTGGAGCCACCCTTCAGTAGCACCAACGGCTTGCGCGACGCGGCGTCGCCGAGACGACTCATGAGCCCGGCGCCATCGGTGATGCCTTCGACGTACGCAAGCGACACCTTGGTAGCAGGATCGTCGGCGTAAAAGTCGAGATAGTCGGCCACGCTGACTGCTGCCGCATTGCCAGCCGACACCGCCCGGCTGATGCCCACACCCGACGATCGTGCGAGATTGAGGAAACTGGACACGAAGTTGCCTGACTGGCTGGCAACCCCGATCGTTCCGGCTGGCGGGTACGGAGCCACGATCTGGGCACACAGGTTGGCGGGCGTGGACACCACTCCCTGGCCGTTCGGGCCGGCCAGCAGGATGCCCAGTTCGTCGGCCAACGCGACGAGTTCGGCTTGAGCAAGAAGCCCGTCCGGTCCGGCCTCGGCGTACCCAGCAGACGTGAGGAACGCTGCACGAACGCCTTTCTCTGCACACGCGCGCAGAATGCCGGGGTTGGCGCTGACGGGCGTACAAACGAACACCAAGTCGATGGCCGGATCGGTCGGAGTGCCAGGCAACACGTCGATGTCTGCGACCGTGCGAATTCCGAGGACGTCCTCACCGCTCTTGTTGGTGGCGTACACACCGCCGGCGTAGCCCGACGCGAGCAGATTGTGTAGCGACACGAACCCGAATTTCCCTGGATGGGTCGATGCGCCGGTGATGAGCACCCCGCGGGGATTGAAGAGAGCAGCAAAGTGCTCGTCGGACGGGCGCTGACGCATAGGAGCATGCGCCCTCTCGACGGCAGTGCCGACTTCCACCAACGCATCCACCGCAATAGGAATTCCGTCTGGTGTGATGATGAGCGGGTTGACATCGACGCTGAGGACGTCTGGACGTTCTACGGCCAAACGGCCGAGCCCGACCAACAGCCGGATCAGTGCACCGCGATCGACAGCAGCCTCGCCACGGAACGGACCGAGCAGCTTCTGCGTTGCCAGCGAGTCGACGAGTTCGCCTGCGGTGATCTCATCGATGGGAGCCGGACGAAAGCACACATCGGCCACCGCCTCAGCGAGAATGCCGCCTACACCGATCATCACCGTGGCGCCGAACTGGGGATCCCGAACCAATCCGACGATGAGTTCACGATTGCCCGAAATCATCGGTGCAACGAGCACGGCCACAGCACCGTCGTCCGGAGTGGCGGCCGCCAGAAGCGCTGCAGCGGACGCGACGACCGCATCGCGATCAGCGAGATCCAGCCGAACCAGGCCGCGTTCGGTCTTGTGGGCGATGGAGTCTCCCATCAGCTTGAGCACCACCGGAAAGCCGAGCTCCGCGGCTGCCGCACCAGCTGCCTCGGCGGTTTCGACGACGAGCTCCCCCAACACCGGAAGACCGTACGGGACGAGCAGCGTCTTGGAATCGGCTTCAGACAACGTATGAGGCATGCGCGGACCACGGTAACCAGCGTGGGTCGGCGAGACCGACATTCATGTCCTGCGTTCCGACGATTGTTACGGCAGGAGCGCCGACGAAAAGAACGCAACGACGTGTTCCTCGCGCGCCGACAGCGCTTCCTGAGAGAGTGGCGCCACATCCAACAGGCCCTCGAGGAACGGGACGTCGGAGAAATAACTCAACAGCGCTCCATAGCCGGTGATGAGAAGCTGCCGCGCGTCTTGTCGCACGAAGATCCCGTCATCCATCGCGCGCTCGAAGTAGGTCGCTGCGAGATCGAACATCGGCCGAAGCACCGCAGCTAGGTCAACAGCGGTGTGGTCCCCGGCGTCGAGCGCCTCTCGGCGGACCATGCGCACGTAGTCAGGATTGTCTGCGAAGAAGCGGAAACCGGCACGGAGTACGAGTTCGACCTTCTTCCAACCCGTCTCTCGAGACGAAATGGCACCGGTGAGCCGTTCGAACCAGTCGGACAGGAGATTCTCGAAGACCTCCTGGTACAACAACTCCTTGGAGGCAAAGTGGTGCAACAGGCTGGGCCGACGGATACCGACGCCGGCAGCGATGTCGTTGAGCGACGTGCCTTCGTAGCCAGCACTTGCGAAGCAGGCCAACGCCTCAGCCAGAATCTGATGTCGCGTGCTGAGTTGTGGGTCAAGGTCGGTCATGGTGCTCCCAGCACCCGCAAACGCTGCGTGCCGACCGCCAATGTACCGCTACTACGTCACCCCGCGGGCGACTGGTTGTCGGCCGACGCGCCGTCTGCTGTGACACACAGCCTTGCGGGAAGGAGTCCCGTTATCACGACGTGGCGGACGCGACCGCGACGCTCAGCCGGCCAGGTTGGCGTTGGCGAAGTCCCAGTTGAGCAGATCGTCGAGGAAGGCATTGATGTACCCAGGACGCGCGTTGCGATAGTCGATGTAGTACGCATGCTCCCACACGTCGATGGTCAACAGCGCTGTCTTGCCCTGCTTCAGCGGCAGGTCGGCGTTCGGCGTTTTCATGATCTCGAGGCCATCGGCCGACTTGACGAGCCATGCCCAACCCGAACCGAACTGTGTGGTGGCTGCCGCGGCGAAATCGGTACGGAACTGGCCGTACGATCCGAAGGACGCCTCGATCGCTTCCGCGATTGCGCCGCTGGGCTCGCCACCACCGGACGGGGTGAGCGAGTTCCAGTAGAAGGTGTGGTTCCACACCTGTGCGGCATTGTTGAACAGCGGGCCGGCGTCTGCAGCCAGGATGATCTCTTCGAGTGATGAGTCGGCGTGCTCGGTGTCTGCAATGAGGTTGTTCAGATTGGTGACGTAGGTCTGGTGATGCTTGCCGTAATGGTACTCGAGCGTCTCTTGCGACAACGTCGGGGCCAAAGCATCGATGGCGTACGGCAACGGTGGAAGTTCGATGGTCATGGTGCCTCCGAGGCAAACTCAAATCTACGGACGAAATGACACTACCCAGATGAGAGCCCGACAAAACAACCGTCAGTCCCTCACAAGTTCACGGATCGCGGGCAACACCGGGGTCAGAAGGAGTTTCGTCGCCGGGCAACGAGGGTGGCAAGACCGTTGGCTTCGTTATGGCTCACGATGTCCACGTCGAGCTCCCGGAACGCCACTACCAAGTCACCGGGGCGCGCATGAAATGGCCCCCCATTCTCAACACGACCAACCTCTGACAGCACCGTCACGACGAGTACACCGTCGTCGGTGAGCGCTGCGACCAGTTGGGGGTACAACAATGGATCTCGAAACTTTTGACAGATGACCAGCGCGCATTCGCCCAGCACGTCACTCGGCAGCCCGCTGCCGAGGTCTCGCACCCGAGCATCCACGAGATGGTCGATGTCATGAAGTCGAGCGAAACGCTTCGTGGCATCTACCGCAACGGGTGACGCGTCCAGGGCGATCACGTCGAATCCGTTCAAGGCGGCCCACACCGACTCAGCTCCCAGCCCGCACGCAACATCGAGGCACAATCCGCCGGCCGGCACGGTGAGCGCGTGGAGACCGATCGGCCGCGTCGGCTCGCCTGCTTCCAAACCCTCATAGCGGGCGTTCCACCGTGCGGCGTCGTCCATGATCGAGACATCCTCGCGCACTCCTCGAACCACGCAAACCAGGAAACCAGGGAACCACGCAAACCAGGTCCGTAAATCCGGGGCGGTACCCTCCAACCATGCTCGATCACATGCAGATCGTCTCTGCACTCTTCGTCGAAAACTTTGAGATGCGTCAGGCTCCTGGCCCGTCGACCCGGCTCGACCTCACAGGTGCGATGTTCTCCATGGCAGCACCATCTGCTGTCCCGCTCACCATCTCGCCCCACCTCGTGGGCTTGATGTTCTGCCCTGAGGGTGTCAGCGGGCAGGGCGTGTTCGAAGTGGTCGTCCGAAACGATCTCTCCGACCCCGAGAGCGAGGAGGCCATTGCGGCCGGCGAGCCGCTGGCCCGCAACGTCAGCCCGTTCACCGTGGAACCCGGCAAGTTCACCTACCGGCTCGTCAAGGCGGAGCTCACATTTGATTCGTACCGGCAAGTGTTCGCACACTGCCGGGTCGGGCGTGGTCCGTGGCACGTGGTGCCCTTCACCCTCCTCCCGCCTGCAGAGTAGGTTGCATGCCGATGTCTACCAGCACCGATTTCGACCAGCAGGCTGTCAACGTCATTCGCAGTTTTGCGATGGACGCCCCGCTCGCCGCCAACAGCGGACACCAGGGGACTGCAATGGCTCTCGCACCGCTCGCACACGTGCTGTACAGCCGGATCCTGAAGTTCGATCCCGCCGATGCAGCCTGGCCGGATCGTGACCGTTTCATTCTTTCTGCGGGTCACGCGTCGATCTTGCAGTACGCCATGTTGTACCTCACACGTTCCGGTGGAACCGATGCGCTCACGCTCGACGACATCAAAGCGTTTCGTCAATGGGGCTCGCGCACTCCGGGACATCCAGAAGCTCGTCACACACCGGGCATCGAGGTCACGACCGGTCCGCTCGGCCAAGGTGTAGCCAACGCTGTTGGCATGGCCATCGCAGAGCGGCTGCTCGGTGATCAGTACGGCAGTGACGCGATCGACCATTTCACCTATGTCATCGCAGGAGACGGTTGTCTGATGGAGGGCGTGTCTCACGAGGCAGCGTCGCTTGCCGGGCACCTCGGGCTGGGCAAGCTGATCTGCATCTACGACGACAATCACATCACCATCGACGGCGTCACGGAGTTGGCGTTCAGCGACCGGACTCCCGACCGCTTTCGCAGCTACGGCTGGCACGTCGTCGAGTTGGGAGAGATCGCAAACGATCTCGATGCGCTCGAAGCTGCCCTCCTAGCTGCCCAGAAAGTGACCGACAAGCCGAGCTTGCTGGTTCTGCGATCCCACATCGGATTCCCCTCGCCCGAACACACCGACGATCCACATGCCCACGGCCTCGCATTCAACGCCGCCGACGTCACCCGTACCAAAGAAGTCATGGGTATCCCCGACGAGCCCTTCTGGGCTCCCGCCGACGTCGTGTCGAGCTACCAGCAACTCGCCAGCGAGCGCGGCGCAGCGGCCCGCCAGTCGTGGGATGCTGCCTCGGCAACAGCGCGCGGCACCGCCGAATGGGCGGCGAGTTGGAATGCCACCGGGCTGCCCGGTTGGGCCGACGACCTGCCCGTCTACGAGATGGGCGCGATGGTCCCCACACGCAAGGCAATCCAAGCTGCGTTCGACGCCACGCTTCCCAACCTTCCCGGTCTCGTCGCCGGGTCGGCCGACCTCACGGGCAATACCGGAACGAAGCTGGGCGGGCAGACGCCGCAGAGCGCCGACGCCCCGGGTGGTCGTCAAATCCACTTCGGAGTGCGCGAGCACGGCATGGGTTCGGCCATGGTCGGCATGGCGCTTCACGGCGGGATCATTCCCGTCGGGGGCACCTTCTTCGTCTTCCTCGACTACATGCGCCCGCCGGTTCGGCTGGCGGCACTGTCGAGGGCGAAGGTCGGGTTCATCTTCACCCACGACTCGGTAGGGGTCGGCGAAGACGGCCCCACGCATCAGCCGGTCGAGCACCTCGCAACGCTGCGGGCCATCCCAGAGCTGCACGTCATCCGGCCCGCCGATGCCAACGAAACATCGGCCGCATGGCGCGACGCCGTCGAGCACGAAGGCCCCACCGCGTTGGTGCTCAGCCGCCAAGACATCCCCGTCGTCACCGATGGGTCAGCCGTCGCCCGTGGCGCGGGTGTCGTCGAGGGTGGGTCCGACGCCGAAGAGCCCGACGTGGTGCTCGTAGGCACGGGTAGCGAAGTGGCGGTCTGCGTCGCCGCAGCCCAGGCACTCGCATCGACCGGTGTGGCCGCCCGGGTGGTGTCGATGCCGTCGTGGGACCGGTTCGATCAACAAACGACCGAGTTCCAGTCCAGCATCTTCCCGGCTGGCGTGCCCGTACTGGCCGTCGAGGCAGGCATCGCCATGGGCTGGCACCGCTATGCGGACGACGTCGTCAGCATCGATCGGTTCGGTGCCAGCGCACCGGGCGAGTTGGTGCTCGAGAAACTGGGTATCAACCCCACCAATGTCGCCGAGCGGGCCACCGCTCTCGTGGAACGGAGTTCATCATGAATCGTCTCACCGCGCTCTCGGCCGAGCAGGGCCAGAGCCCTTGGCTCGACAACCTGAAGCGCAGCTACCTCACGTCGGGGCAGTTGGCCGCCATCCGCGACCGCGGCGTGCGGGGGCTCACGTCGAATCCATCGATCTTCCAGAAGGCCATTCAAGGTTCGCCTGACTACGACGAGCAGTTCGCTGCCCTCGCCGTCGACGAACACCCAGTGATCGACGACTACTGGGCGATGGTCCTGTCAGATATTCACGGAGCCTGTGACGTGTTCTCGCGTGTGTACGACGAGACCGACGGAGCCGACGGCTACGTGTCGGTCGAAGTCGATCCTGGTCTTGCACACGATGGCCCGGGCACCACCACCGCCGCCCGCGATCTGCACACCCGCATCCACCGCCGCAATCTCATGGTGAAGATCCCTGCCACGCTCGAAGGTCTTCCAGCCATTCGGCAGATGATCTCCGAAGGTCGCAGCATCAACGTCACGTTGATCTTCTCGCTCGAGCGCTATGCCGCCGTGATGGAGGCGTACATCGCCGGGCTCGAAGCGTTCGCGGCAGACCCCCAATCCAACCTGTCGCAGGTCGCCAGCGTCGCCAGCTTTTTCATCAGCCGCGTCGACGTGGAAGTCGATCGCCGGCTCGACGCCATCGGCACCCCCGAAGCGTTGGCGCTGCGCGGCAAGGCCGCCCTGGCACAGGGACAACTCGCCTACCGCGCCTTCACCGAGACGTTCTCTGGCCCCCGCTGGGAGGCGCTGGCCATCCGTGGCGCCCGCGTGCAGCGCCCGCTCTGGGCATCGACCGGCACGAAAAATCCCGAGTACTCCGACGTGTTGTACGTCGATCAGCTCATCGGGCCAGACTCGGTCAACACGTTGCCGGAAGACACGTTGAACGCGTTTGCGGACCACGGCACCGTGGCACGCACCGTCGACGTCGACCCGGCAGCTACTGACGCTGTTTGGCAGGGCTTGGCCGACCTCGGCATCGACATGGACGAGGTGGCGACCAAGCTCGAGCGTGAAGGCGTCGACGCGTTCATCAAGAGCTTCGACGAGCTGATCGAAGCGCTCGACGCCAAGGCGACCGAACTGCGGGCAGGCTAAGGCAGATGGGTGGGGTGGTCTTCGATCGGTATCCACGATTCGAAGAGCTCACCGGCTGGTTGCAGCAGTTCGCCGTGGAGTATCCCGACCTGGTCGAACTCACCACGATCGGCAATTCTCACGAAGGTCGCGAACTCTGGTTGCTTACGGTCACCAACCGAGCCAGCGGGCCGGCCGGCGACAAACCGGCCCTCTGGCTTGACGGGAACATCCACGCCACCGAGGTCACGGCATCAGTGGCGCTGGTACACCTCGTCCACCGCCTCTGCACCGGGTACGGCACCGACGTACGCATCACCCGTGCGCTCGACACGCGCACGTTCTACATCGTCCCCCGCCTCAACCCCGACGGCGCCGAACTCGCGCTTTCTGAAGTGCCGAGTGTCGTGCGATCCACGACGCGGCCGTGGCCCATCGCCGAACAGCTCGACGGTCTCATCCCCGCCGATATCGACCACGACGGACGCCAGTTGCAGATGCGCGTGGTCGACCCCAACGGCATGTGGAAGCCCTACGTCACCGATCCACGACTACTCATTGCGCGCGATCCCGACGAAGACGGTCCCGGGCCGTACTACCGGCTGCTCACCGAGGGTCGGGTGCAGAATTATGACGGCCTCCGAGTGCCCACCGCACAACGCCTCGCCGGCATAGACAGCAACCGGAACTTTCCGGCCGCATGGACCCGCAAAGTACCCGGCGGCGCAGGAGGAGGCGGAGACTTCCCGGGAAGCGAGCCAGAGATTGCGGCACTGTTGCGTGCCGTCACCGATCGCCCCAACATCTGCGGCTACTTCGCTTATCACACGTTCGCCGGATACCACCTCCGGCCATTCTGTGATCAACCTGACTCGGCCTATCCCGCTGACGACCTGTGGGCCTACGAAGCACTCGGCGAGCGGGCCACAGCAATCACCGGCTATCCGTGCGTGTCCACGTGGCACGGCTTTCGGTACCACCCCAGCGAGATCATCACAGGCGTCAGCACAGACTTCATGTACGGGCATCTCGGTGTATTCGCATGGGTCACCGAGTTCTGGAACCCACTCGCTGCGGCCGGGCTCGATGGTCGCCATCCGATCGACTGGTATCGCGATCATCCGCTCGACGACGAGTTGCAGTTGCTGGCGTGGGTCGACGACAACGTCGTCGATGGTTACGTCGACTGGTACGAGTACGACCACCCGGAACTCGGCACCGTCGAGCTGGGTGGGTGGCACGTCGCCAAAGTGTTCCGGAATCCCCCACCGCACTTGCTGGAAGCCGAGGTCGCGCCGCACAGCGAACTCGCACTCTTCCAAGCATTGAGCAGCCCGCTCCTGCGGCATCGAACCACCGTGGTCGAACGCATCGGCAACGGATGCTGGCGCGTTCGGGTGGCTGTAGAAAACTCCGGCTGGATGCCCACCAACGTCACCCAGCGGGCGATCGACCAAGGCGTCGTCCAACCGTTGGTCGCCCGGGCGCTCCTGCCGTCTGGCGCCAAGTTGGCCGGCGGGACGGAACGGGTCGAACTCGGCCAACTCAGCGGGAGAGCGCTTCACACCAGCGCCATGCGCCAGTTCAGCACCGCCGACCCTTCGACTGACGTCGGCGTAGCCGAATGGATCGTGGAGGCTCCTGTTGGCACCTCGTTCGAGGTGGAGTTCTGCCACGATCGGGCCGGCCGCGTCACGACGACGATCACCCTCGTGTGATGGTCGGTTCGCTCGGCGTCCAGGTCATCTGACGCTGAAGCGCACCGCGTGGTAGCCCTCGGCGCCGTCGGGCGCGACCGACTTCGGCCCAACCGGTTGGGGCTCTCCTGCGCCGTCGTACGCACGGGCCTTCACCTGGTGATCGCCTGACGGGGCGTCATCCCACTGGTAGCGCCATTGCCGCCACGTGTCGTGTGACGGAACGCCGGCGAGTTCGCATTCCAACCACCCGCCCTCGTCGATCTGAATCTCCACTTTCGAGATGCCACGGTGCACCGCCCACGCGAGACCCGCGATGTCGACGATGCCGTTGGCGTTCGCAGTGACGCCGCCCCTACGCGTGGGCCGATCGATACGAGCCATCGTCTTGACCGGTCCCTCTTTCGACCAACCACGCGGCACCCAGTAACCGTCGAACGCATCCCAGGTGGTCAGTTCGATGTCGGTGACCCACTTCGTCGCGGACACATAGCCGTACAGGCCGGGGACGACGAGCCGAACCGGATAGCCATGCTCCGCAGGTAGCGGCTCACCGTTCATGCCGAACGCAAGCATCGCGTCACGACCGTCCATGATGGCCGACGTGGGCGACCCGCAGTTCCAGCCGTCGATGGATCGGCTCACCACTTGGGTGGCGCCGTCTTGAATGCCCGCCTCGTTGAGAATGTCGCTCATCAAGACGCCCTGGAACAGCGCGTTTCCGACCAGTCCCCCACCAACCTCGTTCGAGACACACGACAAGGTGATGTGACGCTCGATGGTTGGCCGGGCGATCAGCTCGTCGAATGAGATCTTCAGTTCGTTGTCGACCATGCCGTGAACACGAAGCGACCACGACTCCCGGGGCACCTGGGGCACCGACAACGCCGTGTCGATTCGGTAGAAGTCGTTCGTGGGCACTTGGAACGGCTCGACGCCCTCGATGCCGAAATCTGTGGCGCCAGGGACGGCGCCGCCGGTTGCAGCACTCGCTGGAACGGTCGCCCCCGGCGTCGTCGATCCTGTTGCCGCAGGCAGCGTGCTGGCTGGCTCCGGCAGCGTGAGCGAAGCGATCTCGCCACCAACGTCAAACCGTCGTGCCAGTCGCTCGCCGACTCCAGCTGCAACGAAAGACACGCCGGCAATGGCCCCAGCCGATGCCAAGAACGAACGTCGTTCGAGGGGGACGCTCACACCCAGCGCGTCGTGCATCGAACCAGCCGCTGTCGTTTCGAGTGCAGTTGTATCGAGTGCAGTTGAATCGAGTGCAGTTGAATCGAGTGCAGTTGAGTCACTGGCCAACCGGCCATGTTTGGCGTCGGAGTGGGCAGCCGCTGAAACGTGGCCGCCTCGGGGAGCCAAATACCAGAGCACGACCAGCGACACGCCGGTACCGACGATGGTCGGCAGTAACTTGACGAACGTCGGGTCGGGCCGCATCAGCACGGCCCACGCCCCGATGAAACCAATCACCACCGTCGCCGAGTAGGCGCCCGCCCGATTGTCGCGAACTGCCATGATGCCGATGACGGCACCCACCAGTAGCAACACACTGTAGATGCCTGCTTTGAGCGCGATCTTGTCGTTGGTGCCGAACCAGTCGATCGCAAGGTCTTTCAGCCACATTGGGACGGCGTCGATGAACTCCCCGCCCACGGCTGTCACGGGTGAGGCGGCGCTGCGGTTGAACCCGGCTACGAGGTGGGCGATCGCCAACCCCGCGACCGTCGACAACACACCGATCGCTGCACCGTGCCGGCCTGAGCCGTAGAGTCGATTCGTCATGTCGACCAGTGTGCCCAACCCCGACGACCCGCGCATCGAAAAGCTGCTCAAGGGGATGGGAGTTTCGAAGGACTTTCGTATCTCGGCCGGTTTCGTTTCTGAAGTGCTCGGACTGATCGGCGACGAGCCCGATCCACTCGACTTGAAGATCGCAATGGCTGCCGTCACCGAAATGCGCGATGCCTTTGCGATGTTCGAACCGTACGACGGCATTCGTAAGGTCACGATCTTCGGTTCCGCTCGTATCCGAGATCACGATCCGCTGTACGAGTTGACGAGGCAGGTTGCGCGCAAGCTTGCCGAGGTCGGCTGGATGGTGGTCACTGGCGCCGGCCCCGGCATCATGCAGGCGGGCATGGAAGGTGCTGGCGTCGAGAACTCCATCGGGGTGTCGATTCGGTTGCCATTCGAGTCGGGTGCGAACTCGGTCATCGCAGGCGACGCCAAGCACGTGGCGATGAAGTACTTCTTCACCCGCAAACTGATGCTCGTCAAGGAGAGTTCAGCGTTCGTCTGCCTGCCGGGTGGCTTCGGCACCCTTGATGAAACCTTCGAGCTGCTCACCCTCACCCAGACGGGCAAAGGACTGCCCGTACCGATCGTGTTCCTCGAGTCTCCCGGCGACCCGTTCTGGCACGATGTCGACGAATTCGTCAGATCGCAACTGGTGCGACGCGGTCTCGTTGGCGCCGCAGACACGTCGCTCTACCGCATCACGGACTCGTGCGACGTGGCCGTGGACGAAATCGAGCGGTTCTACGCCAACTACCACAGCATCCGATCCGTCGGGAATGACCTCATCGTTCGGCTGCGTCAGGCGCCAGACGACGACCAACTCGCGATGCTCAACCGCCAGTTCGCCCACCTCGTGAAATCAGGTGAGATCCGGCGCACCGATCCATACTCGGTCGAAGTTCGCCAGGACGACCACGTGGATCTCGCGCGAATCGTGCTCGACTTCAACCGCCATGGCTTCGCTGAATTCAGAGCAATGATCGACGTCCTCAACACGTACACACAGTCCACGCCGTAGTCGACTAAACCCTCCACCCACACCCTCCACCCACACCCTCCACCTCGCCGTCGACCGGACAGTCGACGCGGACAGTCGACGCGGCGGGCAGACCGCTCACTCGATCGACCGTAGGACGTGGGCTGCCTTTTCGGCCGCCCGCCGAGCTTTGGTGAGTTCCTTGTCGAGGGCCGGGCGTGCGGTAGCGCCGTCGGCTGCCGCTTCTCGGAGCCGGTCGAACGCCAGCTCGTCGAGGTCTTCCACGATTGATTCCAGACGTTGCGCCAGCCGCTCGATGGCTGGATCACCGCTCACGGCAACGCCTCGGCGAGAAGGTCCATCGGGTGGCGAACCGACAGGCCACGATCGGCGAGTGCTTGTTGCAAATGCATGCTGCACCCCGGATTCGCGCTGACCAGCGTGGTGACGACATTGCCTGCGCCAGCCACACGGTCGATCGCTCGATCGATAACCTCGAGCTTTCGATCGCGGATCGACGCAGCCAACTCCGGCTCCAGTGCTGAATATGCCCCGCCAGCGCCGCAGCACAAACCGTCGTCATCGAGCTCTACCACCTCGGCAACGGCTGCCGTGACGATGCGGACGGGCAAGTGTGCCCGCTGCACATGCCGGAGATGACAAGGATCCTGAACGATCACGGCGCTGTCGACTCGACGCAGGGCGGGAAGTTCGGTCATGCGAGGTGCGATCCACTCGTGAATGTCGAACACTCGCGCCGAAAACGCTGCTGCAGACGTTGTCCCGAGGAGTTGTCCGTACTCTTTGAGTGCGGCCCCGCAGCCGGCCGAGTTCACCAGAATCGGTGCCTCACCGGGCATCGCTTCCATCACTCGCTCTGCCAGATCGACGGCCGCGTGGTGGAGTCCGGCGTGCACATGCAACGCGCCACAACAGCCGCCGCCGGATCCCGGAACTGCGTACCTCACACCAAGCGCTGTGAGGACCTTGGCCGTGGATCGATGCGTGTCGCGCATCCAAGCGTCCATCACGCAGCCGATGAACAACCAGGCGTCTGCGCTCGCAGCAGGGGCAATAGATTCCACAGCCCTCCCCCGACGCAGCGACAGGCGACCGAGCCCGAGTCGCCTGGGTATCAATCCCATGCGTTGGGCCACCGCAAGACCGGTCGACCCGGCGAGCAAGAGCCGATGCCGCGGCAGCATCGAGAGCCCGAACCGCTGCCACCACGGCGTGAGTTTGCCGGTGGCTGCGAGTTCGCTGCGGGTGCCCTCGATGAGGCGACCGTACGGCACGCCGCTCGGGCAAGCAGGCTCGCAGCCACGGCATTGCACACAGGTCGCCATGAACTGCACGAAGTCGGCGTCGACGGGGCTGCCGCGAAGTTGTACTGCTCGCATCGCATCGATTCGGCCGCGCGGGGACAGCGCTTCTTCCCCCGTCACGCGAAACGTCGGACAGTGCGGCAGACACAGACCACACCCCACACACGCGTTGAGTTCTTCTGCATCGAGGTTCAGCACCGCACAGCACGGTAACCATGTCGGGCTGGCGTCACACTGCTCGAATCGGTGCACTGGCACGCATCGCGGTCTCCGATCACGGTCTCGGCCGGGCAGCGCCGGCTCCCCGTCGGACGGGCCCGAGCCTCATCACACCAGCGACAACACATCGATCCCTGGGTTGAAACGGCCATCCGGATCAAACGCCTGTTTGATGCTTCGATGGAGCTCGGCGATGACTGGGTCGACGCTGCGAGCGGGTGGTGCCAGTTCGTGGTGCACCACACCCACGCCGATCTCGGCGATGAAACGTCCGGATCCCACGAGGTCGGCCACCTCTGATGGTCGCACCGACCATCGCCCGCCACGGGGAAGTTCTGGCGGGTCGCCGGGCTCGAGCCCTGCCAGGTTGGCTTGTGCGTGCACGTCGTCGGCGTGGCCTTCGAGCAACACCCACACGAACTCACCGTCCCACAACATCGAAGTCGGCCGATACAAGAGCATCTGCAACGCCGCCGGCGGCTTGCGACTGACAAACCATTGTTCGTACGGCGCTCGCGGCCGCGTGCGCAAGATCACCTCGGCCAGAAACCCCAGCGTGCCGTGAGCACCTACCATCAGTCGGCACAGGTCAAAGCCGCTGACGTTCTTCACCGTCGGGCCGCCGGCTTTCACCAATTCACCCGCCGCATTGACGTAGCGCAGTTGCAGCACCGTGTCTCGCACCGGCCCGTACTTCAGGCGACGCAGACCGCTGTCGGCTACAGCGAGCGCTCCCCCGATCGTCCCTACCGGCGGCACCGCAACACACTGGCCAAACCGGGCGAGCGCCTCGTCGACCATCTCAACGGGCGTACCCGCTCCACACCGGATCGTCATTTCATCGGGCTGCACGTCGTAGATGCCAGCAGGCGCCATGACCGTTCGTACGTCGTCGACTGGCCCACCACGGGTGGCCATACCCGCCACCGTCACCTCACCGGCAGGGCCGACCTCATCGGCAAAGTCCTCGATCTCTTGCACCGAACGCGGCCCTCAGATCCACGCGCCGTCGGGCACAGCGTGGATATCGGTGCATCGTGCCGGGCTCGGTAGCACCTTGCCGGGGTTCGACAAACGCAGTGGGTCGAACGCCGATCGCAGTGCCTCTTGGGCCGCCAGGTCGACCGCCGAGAACATCAGATGCATGTAGTCGCGCTTCTCCATGCCGATGCCGTGTTCGCCGCTGAGTACTCCCCCAGCTGCCACGGATGCCTGCACGATCTCGGCGCCAGCAGCATGCACCCGTTCCAGCGTTCCCGGAACTCGTGCGTCAAAGATCAGCAGCGGATGCAAATTGCCGTCGCCGGCGTGGAACACGTTCAGCACCTGCAGGTCGTACCGTCGAGCGATCGAGTACACCTCGGCGAGTACACCTGGCAGCGCTGCCCTCGGCACCACCGTGTCGTGCAAGTAGTAGTCGGGCTGGATGCGGGCAATCGCTCCGAATGCTGACTTTCTTCCCTTCCAGAGCAACGATCGCTCCGCCTCGTCCTGCGCCACACGAATCGAACGCACGCCGTATTCCTTGGCGATTCGCACGATGCGGTCTTTGTCGTGCTGAAGCCCGCTCGGCAGCCCGACGACCTCCACCAGCAACGCGGCCGCCGCGTCCACAGGAAGACCTGCGTGGATGTACGCCTCCACTGCCTGTAGACACAACTGATCCATCATCTCCACGGCGGCTGGCACGATTCCCGCAGCGATGATCCCCGACACGGTGTGCGCCCCCGCCTCGACGGTGTCGTAGTCGAACAGCATCGTGCATACCGCTGGCGGATTCGGCGTCAGCCGCACGCAGATCTGGGTGGCTATGCCGAGCATGCCTTCACTGCCGACGAAGACTCCCCGCACATCCAGCCCCGGTGGGTCCGGCTCTTCGCCGCCCAGCATGGTCAACGAACCGTCTGGGAGCACCACTTCGATGGCAAGAATGTGCGCTGCGGTGACTCCGTCGGCGAGGCAATGCGGACCACCGGCATTGTTGGCGACGTTGCCTCCGATCGAACACGTCTGCTGGCTGCTCGGATCTGGTGCAAAGTGCAGGCCCTGATGCTCGACGTGGCGCGACAGGTCGAGGTTGAGCACGCCTGGTTGCACCCAGGCAAGGCGGTTCACGGGATCCACCGACAGGACCCGATTCATCTTCGACGTCACGATCACGACGGCACCCTCGAGCGGCACCGCCCCTCCCGCCAAACCGGTCCCCGAACCGCGGGCCACAAATGGAACTCGATGCTTCGCACACAACGCAACGCATGACTGGACCTCGGCCGTGGTCTCTGGGAGACACACGATCGACGCCCCACCCGACATGGTGGACGCGTCCTTGCGGTACAACGCAAGTTCGGTACTGCCGACACGTACTCGCCCTGGCCCGATGGCGCGACGCAGTTCGTCGCCGAGGTTTGCGCTCACCGAAGAGGCAACCATTCTGGAGACAGCTGCCTACTTCTTCTTCAGCACGATGACGCGACCTGCATCCACCGGCTGGCCGTCGACCAAGAGTTGGTCGTCAGGTCCGAGCCGACCATCGATCGGCTCGACCAGGTGGTCGCGTCGAGCTCGCAACTCGTGCTCGCGCGCCTTGCCCGCAGCACGTCCTTCGCGCAGCGCGTCGGCGACGTCGGTTGCCTTCCCCCGCACTTTGGTGCCGGCCGACTTCGCGATGTTTCGCGGTGACAGGGTTTCGCTCGTGCGCTTGACGGTGCGGCTCACTTTCTTCTTGGCATACGTCACGCCGGTTGCACCGGCTGCAACTCCTCCGACGAACCAAGTGAGACGCTTCATGCCTGCTTCCTTTCGCTGGAAGATCGTCGAGGCGACGTGGCAACCTTGCTCCGGCGACCGCGTTGCACCGGTACCACGGTCGCCCCGGTTTCAGCGCCCTTGAGTCGCCGCACGGCGCGGCTGGTACCGGTGGCGAGCCCCGCCACCTTGATGACCGGCGTTGAGAACAGATGCCGCGCAACGCGTCCGGAGCCTTCCATCGCGCCGCTGATGGCCTCGGCTGAACCGATCACCCGATCGAAGCGTTCGAGGTCGTCGCGCGCAGTTTCCATGGCTGATCGGGCTTCGTCGGTGCTGACCCGAAGCTCGGCCAGAAGCGGTTTCGTCTCGCTTCTGAGGGCGTCGACTTCGTGGCGTAGCGCGCCGAGGGCGTCGAGCACTCGAACGAGAACCGCGACCAGCGCCGCGAACCCGAGTGCACACAGCAGGGCCGCGAGTGTGACGGCTAGATCTCCGGCGGACATGCTCCCAGGGTAGCCGAGCACCCGAGTTCAGAGGGCGGCAACGGCATCAACGCGCCTGCGATGAGGGTGCTCGCCGACCGCAGGGTGCTCTTGGCTCTTGGCACTTCTTCCTCGCAACCGCACAATCTGCGCCATGGCGCTGCTTCGACAGCGTCGGCGAGCGGCGTGGGGGCTACTGCTCGGCCTGACCGGCGCGGCCAGCCCGCAGCTGTTGCAGTCGCCCCTGAATCAGCTGCTCTCGGCCACGGTCGCTTGGCTGGTAGAAGCGCTCGTCGACCAATCCGTCAGGCAGATACTGCTGCTCCACCCAACCGCCGGGCGAGTCGTGGGGGTAGCGATATCCGGCTCCGTGCCCGATGCTGGCGGCGCCCTGATAGTGGCCGTCGCGAAGATGTGCCGGGACCTCGCCCAGCGCTCCGTCTCGAATGGCAGATCGGGCTGCGCCGATAGCCAGCGTTGCGCTGTTGCTCTTCGGCGCGGTCGCCATGTGAATGACCGCTTGGGCCAAGTTCAACTGCGCCTCCGGCAGGCCGACATGCTCGACTGCCTGCGCTGCGGCAACCGCCACCTGCAGCGCGGTCGGATCCGCCATGCCGACGTCCTCGCTCGCGAAGATCACGATCCGGCGAACGATGAAGCGAGCGTCCTCGCCCGCCTCCAGCATTCTCGCGAGCCAGTAGATCGCAGCGTCTGCATCAGAGCCACGCATCGATTTGATGAATGCGCTGATCACGTCGTAATGGTCGTCGCGCCCGTACCTCAGCGCACTCGTTCCGAGGGCCGCTTCTGCATGTTCGAGCGTCACTACGCCTGGGTGCGCCAACGCACAAGCAACCTCGAGCGACGTGAGAATCTGGCGACCGTCGCCCCCCGAACGATCAACCAGCAGGTCGACCGCTTCGGCGACAGCAGACGTCCCCTCAGCCTCGAGCCCACGAAGGACCAACTGCCGTAAAGCGGATGGGTCGAGCGGTTCGAGGCGAAACAACGTCGACCTGCTGCGCAACGGCGGATTCACTTCGAAGAACGGATTCTCGGTGGTCGCTCCAATCAGCGTGAGCGTGCCGTCTTCCACCGCAGGAAGGAGTGCGTCCTGCTGCGCCTTGCTGAATCGATGAATCTCGTCGAGGAACAGGATCGTCCTCTGGCCGCGCTCGCCCAGCCGGTGCAGCGCTCGTTCGATCACCATTCGAACGTCTTTCACACCGGCGGTGACCGCTGACAGCTGTTCGAAGGCGCTGGCCGTCGAGCCGGCGACGGCCAGCGCCAGCGTCGTCTTCCCTGTGCCGGGCGGCCCCCAGAAGATTGCCGAACTGAGGCGGTCTTGTTCCACCAGTCGCCGCAGCGGTCGTCCGGGCCCCACCAGGTGCTCTTGGCCGACGACGTCGTCGATCGATCTGGGCCGCAACCGAGCTGCCAGTGGCGCAGACGCCTTGAGTCGTTCTGACGCCGCAGCGCTGAAGAGGTCAGCCACCGAGCACCTGCTGGTATGGCCGCCGCCTGAAGCCGACAACTCCCTCGATCAACGACGCAGGATCGATCCACTTCCAGGCCCGGAACTCGACGCCATCTGGCGTCGGCTGAACGTCGTCACTCAGCGGTTCGAAGAAGAACCAACGATGCGCCTGCCCGAGGCGACTTCGGCGTTCCGACGCCACGCCCTCCGGCCACGCATAGATCGTCCACTCCGGGTACTCCTCGACCAGTCTCACGTCTGTGGCAGTGAGTCCGGTTTCTTCGGCCAGCTCGCGCCATGCCGCTTCGACGGTCGTCTCTTGGTCGTCGAGTCCGCCTTGGGGCAGCTGCCACTCACCAGTCACATCGGTGCGCTCGAAGGCCATCACGTCACCGTTCGACCGGCGAACCACTGCGATCACTCCAGCCCGGAAGAAGGGTTTACCCATGGCGGTGAGGGTACCGACCACGGCCCACTGGGTGACGGTGTGTCTGCCGATTGCGTCGCTAACGACCCAATGCGCGCAGGCGCTCGCGAACATCGGCAAAGTCAGCGTCGTTCGCGGCAATCTCGCGGAACCATCGCGATGCGGTGATCGAATCTCCTGCACGATCGTGCAGATCAGCGATGACATACCACTGCCGAAGATGATGCGGTCGCACCTTCTTCGGCGGCTTTTCTCCTGTCATCATCAGTTTGATCGCAGCCTTCAGGTCACCTCGATCGGCCAGCGCACCGGCTGCAACGATGCGACCTTCCGACATCACCTCGTGGGTCGGCGACGCCGAACGCAAGTCGTTCCACACGCTGTCCACATCGTTCCAACGTTTCAGTCCGCGGTAGCAGTCGGCAAGCACCGGCAGCAACGCCGGGTCTGGTCGAAGTTGGCGTGCCAACTCCAGCGAGGCTGCCGCTTGCCGCCATTTGCCCAAGCGATAGGACGCCAGACCCGACACCTCGTGCACCGCAGCAACTTGGGGGAGATCACGGCGAAGAGGGGTGACCATACGCAACGCTTCTTCGAACCGATCACGATCGAGCGCCGCGGAGGCCGACGCAAGCCGATCAGTCAGCCGCTTGGCCCGCTGCGGATCGACGCCTGCCTGAATTTCCGCAACGACCTCGGGAGCGATTTCGGCATCGGCATCGGCACGGCGGATGGTGGCCCGCTTGGTGGCGGCGGCTGCCTCGTCGCGCAGAGACCCTTCATCGACCCACTGCTCGACTTCGCGCGTCTCAATCGCTTCACGCTCCATCTCTGGAGTTCGGACCGTGCGGCGAGGTCCGCGAGTCTCGCGCACTTCCGCTGCCCGACGCTCGGCGTCGGTTCGCGGCTCTGGACGACCGAACGTCTCCCGCTCGCGCCCAATCCGCCGATCGCCAGGGCCCCCGGAACGTCCTCCGGCCCTGTCGCTCGTGCGACCATCGCCCGCCCGACCATCGCGCCGGTAGCCACGATCACTTGTTCCGCTGCCGCCGCCGCGTCGATCGCTCGGGCGCGCATCGGAGAATCGGCGAGGGGCCCGGTGGCCGTCGGCAGAGGAAGAACTGCGGTCGTCGCGCGGGGCACCGGGTCGCGGATCGCCTCCACCCGACGGTGCTCGACCACCGCTGCTTCGGTTGAAGGTAGTTCGACCGCTACCGCCGTCGGATCGACGCGGAGCGCCGCTGCCGCCCGTGCGACCGCTGCCAGCGCTTGGTCGACCAGAACCGCCGCGTCCGGATCCGCCGCCCGAGTACCGACTCGAACCAGAGCGGGCATCTGCGTCACCGGCACCGTATCGGCCCGTACTTCCGCCGCCGGCATCACGGCTCGACCCGTCCTGACGCCCGCCGCCAGTACCACCGGTTCGGCCTGCGGGTGGACGGCTGTCGACATCTCCATATCGGCCAGTACCCCCGCCGGAGGCTTTGCCGCGCGGGCCGCCGGGGCGACCTCCGTCTGATCCACCGCTGCCGCGGACACCGCCATCACGCGAGTCTGGGCGACCGGCGTTGCCACCCGGGCGGGCACCACCTGCGCCAGCGCTCGAACGGTTGGTTCCGCTCCTTGCAGGGCGCGAATCACCCGACCGCGATCCTTTGTACCCGCCGGAACCCGACCGACCTGCACCGCCGCTACCCGAGTTGGCACCGCTGGGCGGGCGTGAGCCACCCGAGCGCCCAGAACCGCCTGAACTCGGCCGGTCGCTGTTGGCGCCACTCGGCCGTGAGGAACCAGTGGGTCGCCCGCCCGACGGGCGAGCTCCTTTCGAGCCGCCGGAAGCGCCGCTACCTCCGCGACCGCCCGAAGGGCCACCGGGACGCGGGCGGGGGGGACGGTCTTCAGGCATGGCAAACCATGCTACGACACACATCCGAGAACCGCGCCGATTGACGGAACGGCAGCCATCCGTCACAGCTGCTACGGATCACACAGCTGCGACGGATCACAGCGTCACATAATCCTTCAGCGGCGCAAACGATGCGGAAAACGCCAAAGAGCGCCGACCCGAAGGTCGACGCTCTTTGTGTCGATAAATTCCGGCGGCGTCCTACTCTCCCAGGGGGTCTACCCCCAAGTACCATCGGCGCTGACAGGCTTAACTTCCGTGTTCGAGATGGGAACGGGTGTGACCCTGTCGCTAAGGCCACCGGAAACTTGTTGTCAAAGGGTTTGCACCCTTCAGGACTCCAGAGCAAGCACGAGCGAATCATTAGTAAGAATTCAAGCCCTCGGCCGATTAGTACCGGTCAGCTGAGTGTGTTGCCACACTTACACTTCCGGCCTATCAACGTGGTGGTCTCGCCACGGGCCTTACTGACTTAACGTCATGGGAATACTCATCTTCGAACAGGTTTCCCACTTAGATGCTTTCAGCGGTTATCCTTTCCGGAGGTGGCTAATCTGCCATGCCCTTGGCAGGACAACAGACACACCAGAGCTCCGTCCATCCCGGTCCTCTCGTACTAGGGATAGCCTTCGTCAATATTCCTTCGGCTGCGGAGGATAGGGACCGAACTGTCTCACGACGTTCTGAACCCAGCTCGCGTACCGCTTTAATGGGCGAACAGCCCAACCCTTGGGACCTGCTTCAGCCCCAGGATGCGATGAGCCGACATCGAGGTG
>JBBREA010000041.1:0-23949 GCA_038203385.1 Acidimicrobiales bacterium
ACGACACACACACCTCACCAGAATCCGCACCCGCACCGGGCATCAAGGGCACCAACACCGCATTCGGCTCCACCGCACCAGCAGCCACAAAGTTCACCGACGACGTCTCCGGCTCAGCCACCGCACAATCCCACACCCGCAGGAACCCAGGACCAGACGGCCCCACCGCAGTCACATTCAACGCAACACCAGCCACACCACCGCCAGCACCCGGCACACCAGCAACACCCAACACCGGCACCCGCAACACTTCGCCGGCCCCGAGGCGGCGCGCCGGTTGGTAGCCATCGGAGTTCACCTCGATGATCCAGTCACGCAGCCATACGGCGAACTCCGCCTGACCGGACGCAGTGAGATGCACCCCATCGCTGTACCAACGATCGCCCACCCGGTCTGCGCTCGCAGCGTGCCAATCGATGACGATCATTTCGGCCCACCGTTCGGCAGCTGACCTGATGGCGGCATTCGTTTGCGCAAAGTCGGTTGACGACCGTCGCTCGGACACGGTGACCCACACCACGCGTCCGACGCCACGATCACGAAGCGTCTGCATCAATGCATTGATGCGCGCGGTCATGGTGGATGGTGAATCGTTGTAGCCCAGTTCGACCACGACCAGATCGGTACCGACCGGAACTGTGGCCGCCACATCTTGACCGTCGTCGGTGCTGCCACCGGTAGGCCGACCGCCGCGACTGTCGAATAGCTGGGAGGTGTGCACTCCCTCGAGCAAGACCCTCAGCGGCGACGTGGTTTCGCCAGCCACGCTCACCCCGACGGAGTCACCGATGAACGCAAACGTTCCCGCTCCCGACAACGTGCGACGGATGGGCACCAGTTCGAATCCCGGTGCAGGCAGATCGAACTCGTTGCGGAAGTCCCAGGCACTGACCGACGCACCGTTGCCGAGTTGCACCTGATTCGCCCAGATGCCGTCGTATGGCGAGCTGGCGTCCCGGTAGGTGACCACATTGTTGGCCGAACCGAGGCCGTAGGCCGCAGCGATACGGTCGGCATCGATGACGCGGGTCCACACGTGATTGGGGTTGCCAGGTTGATCATCCCAGGGGTCGTCGACCGCAGGAAAGACGCCGCCTGCGGTTCGCGCCCCGTTGGATGCCGAGAACTCGGTCGACACCAAGTTGTTCGTTCCCGCCCACACCCGAACGACGCCGGCAGTGTCTACGATCGCCTGGTCGACGCGCCCGTCTTCCACTGGGCGAACACCCGAAGTCGGAGATACTCGCGTGGCCGCACCGCCATACACCTGACACGACGAGGTGTCGCAGGTTCCCGCGTAGGCCCGGCGGCTCTGGCTGAGACCGTATGACCGAGCGGCAACCGCTTGAGCGCGTAGCGCATTCATCCCGAGCCCGCCGCCACCGTCGCCCCAATACGGAGGTGACTCCTTCGGCACGACGCCACGTAGGTAGCTCTCGACCCCGACGTCATTGATCACCCGACGACCATCGCTGGTGTCGGCGAACTCGATGGCTCCGCGGTAGTGAACGATGGTGCCGTTGGGCTGACAGAGCCCAAGCACATCGCCAGGTGCTGCGCTCGATTCCGCGGCGCTGGTGGTGAACCGAACCGGTCCGGCAACCCCGGTTGCCAGTGGTGTCCAGGAGGTCTCGGTGTCGCCGACCAACTCCTGCGCTCGAGTCCATTCCGCCGAACTCCATGCACCCGTGACGGTGAGGCTGTTGGCGGTTTGAAAGGCGGACACAGCGCCGGCGGTCTGCTGACCGAACTGGCCGTCAATCGGACCGGGGCTGAAACCCAGGTGAGCGAGCAGTCGTTGCAGCGAGGTGACCGACGGTCCGCTGGCGCCCTGCTGAAGGTAGACGGTGGGGACTTCGATAGCGAGACCGCCGGGGCAACCCGTGTCAGTCGTCGAGCCAAAGACGGTGAACGTGTTGTTGCCGGTGTAGGCGGCGTACAACGATCGATAACCCGTGCCCGACCCGACACCGTTGGCGCCGGCCCAACCGGCGGTGGTTCCCACAGAGACCACACCGGTGTTGCCAGCCCCGTTCAACGCGGTCAGCCACGCTCGGACTCGGGCACCGGAGCGATCACCGAGCACCGTGCCGCCGTAGTACGCATCGAGGATTTGTTGCCATGACTGTCCTGCGAGGGCCCGTCCGTACGAACCCCATTGGCTGAGTCCGCGTCCGTGACCGTTGCCCGCGCCGCGCACTTCGAAGGCAACTACCGCATCATCTCCAGCCGGAGCCGCAGACACCCAGCCGCCGGTTCCGGCGAGTGAGTTGCTCGTGGCGGTCGCCGAGAGCACGACAATTGTCGCTACCAAGGCACGCCATACCCGCTTCATGTGCACAACGGTAGCGAGGCGACCACGTTGAGTGTCGTCACCTGTTCGTAACACCCCGGCGATGAGGACTTCAGCGGGCCGGGATCGCAGCAACCGCGAGCTGATCCACGAGGTCATTCATCGGGTCGCCTGAGTGGCCTTTCACCCATCGGAACGTCACGTCCCCGGAGTTGACCAATTCGACGAGTGGTTTCCAGACATCGGTGTTCGCGACCGGTTCCTTCTTCGAGTTGCGCCAGCCATTCCGCTGCCACTTCTTCCACCATCCGTCGCGAAAACAGTTGACGACATACGTCGAGTCGGACACCACCACGATCGGCCCGGCTTCGGAGTCTGCGCCTAACGTCCGCAACGCTTCGAGCACCGCCATCAGTTCCATCCGCTGGTTGGTGGTGTGGTCGTCCCCCCCGCTGCCGAACGGTTCCCCCGACGGTGAAACGGCCCACGCCCAGCCACCAGGGCCAGGGTTTCCAGAGCACGCCCCGTCGGTGAACACAACCACCGGCTGGCCCGACCCTGAGACTGACATGGCAGCAGTATGCCGTTGCGGTACGCCGGCGAAGTCTGCGAGGCAACATGGGGTTAGCGTGCGCCTTGTGAAATCGATGCAAAGGCCGGTACGACGAGCAGTCGCTAGAGGTGTCGCCATCGTCGTTGCCTTGGCGGTTGCACTCGGCGTCGTCTCAGGGCCAGCCAGCTTGCGCAGCGAGCCGGCCCACGCAATCGTCCTGGCGGACGAGGAGATCATCGAACGAGGTGGTCCACTCGGACCGGTCACCGTCATCGGTGACTCGGTGCTGCTCGGGTCGTTGCTCTACAGCCCGACCATCGGCGCACAACTCGCATCCAGGGGTTGGGGGCCGATTCGCAGTCGCGCGGCGGTGGGCATGTCGACCGGGGTCAACAACGTGACCCAGCAGGCTCGGGCTTCGTATTGGATACAACAATGGCGACAAGAAGGTTGGGACGCCCCAAACGTGTTCATCAACCTCGGGGCCAACGACTCGGGGATCTGTACGACGAACGTGCAGTGCGCCCGCAACTCGATCCTGTTCCTGGTGAACGAGATCGGCCCCGGGTACACCATCTGGTGGCCGCAGATCACCCGATATCTGCCCAACGCCTCTCATGCGGTCGCCTGGAACGAAGCGCTTCGCCAGATCGATGCCGAGCTCCAGAACTTCTACACGTGGGACTGGCCATTGGTCATGAGTACCGATGGATACCGGTCGCCTGACAACACGCACCTCGACGTTGCTGGGTATCGGCAGCGCAGTGCTCGCATGGCGACGGAGTTCACCGCCGATCTGGCCCGCGCCACGCGCACCGGAAGTGACGTAGCGCTACCAGCCCCCGCCTCGCCGGTCAGCGAGTTCATTCCAGTCGAAACCGTCCGTGCCCTCGATACCCGGCTGGCAGCGCCGGGCGAAGCCGCACCGAGACCCGTGGCCGCCGGCACGGTCGCTCGGGTCGACTTGACGCCGTACACACCAGAGGGCACGAGCGCTGTCTCGGCATACGTCTCAGCCACGAACACAGCTGCCGATGGCTTCCTCACCGCATACGACTGCGCCGGATCTCGCCCCGACACGTCGAACGTGAACTACCTTGCTGGCCAAACTCGAGGCGCCGTCGCCTTGACACCGATCGGTGCGTCGGGGGAGTTGTGCGTGTTCTCCAGCGCCGCCGCCGAGGTGTTGGTCGACGTTCAGGGAGCCTTCGTTCCTGCAACTGCTGATCACCCCGACGCCCTCCGGTTCACGCCGCTCGCTACTCCAACTCGGATCCTCGACACTCGATTGGGTGCCCGTGCCCATGTACACACGATCCCTGCGCCTGCAGGTGCTGAGGCAGTGGCCATCAACCTCACCGCTGTGGCGGACGACAACTACGGGTTTCTGGTGGCATACCCATGCGGCAACGAAGTACCCACCAGCGCCACAGTCAATCACCTACCTGGTGACGTGATCGCGGGTACCGCATTCGTTCCTGTTTCGGAAGCCGGAACCATCTGCGTGTATTCGTTGGCTCTCATCGACGTCGTCGTGGACCTGACGGGCATCTTCACGTCTGGAGAGGGCTTGGGCTTCGTCCCTGTCACCCCGACACGCACCCTCGACACACGAACTGGCGCCGGCGGCTGGTCGCCGATCCACGGCGCAGGGCAGGTGGTGGACGCACGCGTGGCAGCGCCAGGTGCCCGCGCCGTTTCCGGCACACTCACGATCGCGTTTCCACTGCGACCCGTGTTTCTCAGAGCGTGGGGCTGCGGAGCGCCACCCGAGACGTCGAATGTCAACTCGGTCGGCTTCGGGGCGATCGCGAACTCGGTGACCACGAGCGTCGATCAAGGCGGACGACTCTGCGTGTTCAGTCTGTCTGCGACAGGGTCCGTCTTCGACACCTCCGGCTGGTGGGTAGATGTCTCGTAGCCGGATGTTCTCGGTGGGCGCGGCAACAATCTCGTGCCTCGTACTCACGGTCGCCACCGCCACAGTCCACACTGCACCAGTGACGGCGATGCCGGCGCCATCGCCGCGTCTGGCACCAGCGGCGCAACGCGTCTACATGGTGTCTGACTCGGTGGGGCTCGGCGCCAAGGACTACCTCGCCGACGCGTTCCCCGCGGACTGGCAGGTCGTCGTGGACGGCAAGCCAGCCCAGTTCGTCGAAAAGCTCGAGTCGTTGTTCGTTGCGCCGGCCATAGCGAATCATCCGGAGTGGTTTGGAGATCACGTCGTGGTCGCCGGGGGCTACAACTACCCCTACTGGGATCCGGATCGGTTCGACCGGTCGATCGATTCCATGATCAACACACTCACCGCGGCTGGGGTGAAGTACATCCACTGGGTCACGTTGCGCGAGGTGAAACAGGAGTACGTGTCGCCAGGTGCCTGGCGCGAGGTGCAGAAGTACAACTTCTACTTCCCCACGGTCAACCGACACCTGCGGGACGCGCTCGAACGCCACCCGAGCCTGCGTTTGGTGGAGTGGGCTTGGGCCGCCGATCGGGCCGACATCACGTACGACGCAATTCACCTCAACGTGCCCGGAGCGAGGTTGTACAGCTCGCTCATCCGCGACTCGGTCGTTGCGGCGGAATCCAGCGTGCCCGACGGATCGATCACCGAGGTGCACATTCCCAACGCTGCCGGAAACGTGGCGGCGGTCGTGAACCTCACCACGGTTGGCCCGCGCCAGTACGGCTTCCTCACGGCCTGGGCCTGCGATGGGCCACCACCCACCGTGTCGGTGCACAACTACACGCGAGCCCAGACGGTCGCTCACACCGCCATCGTCCCGCTCGACGCTTCGGGACGATTCTGTGTCTTCACGCGGTCTGCCACACATCTCATCGTCGACGTCACCGGACTCTTCCCTGCTTCGGGCGCCTTCGACGTCACCGCACCGACGCGATGGCTCGACACTCGAGGGCGCGGCGGCCCGGTGGCCGCGGGTAGCACCACCGCCATCGATCTCGACGAGGTGCGCTCGCGCGCCGGCGTTCCCGCTGACACCGACGTTGCTGCGGTGGCCTTGACGCTGACCGCAGTCGGAGCCCAGAGCCCCGGCTTCCTCACTGCCACGCCGTGCGGCACGTCCAGTACCACCTCCAATGTCAACTACCTCGACCAGGCCCCCAGCCCGAACCTGGTGGTCGTGACACCGAACGAACTCGGCGAGATCTGCATCACTTCGCTGGCCTCCACCCACATTCTCGTGGATCTCTTCGGCGTGATCACCAACGAGCCGCCGGCACCGTTCGATTCCACATCATCCGATGCCGCTGCGCTTCGAGGCGAGGCCAGCCGCGTCCTCGACACCCGGGAAACCGGCGGGCCGATCCCGGCAGGAACCACACTGGTCCTCGATGTCGGCAACGTTCCTGGTGCAGTGCTGAACCTCACGGCGGTCGGTGCTGCGGCGCCGGGCTACTTGACGGCGTTCCCATGCGCCTCCGGGGTGCCCAGCACGTCGAGCGTCAATGTGCTCAACGCCCAGGCCACCTCGAATGCGGTCATCGTCGCTCCAGACGCCGACGGCCGCATCTGTGTGTATTCGTTGTCATCCACGCACGTCATCGTCGACATGCAGACCACCATGCCGTCCGCTTTTTCGGGAATCGCTCCCACCCGGGTGCTCGACACTCGCTACTGATCGTCAGCGGTCATGCGTGCCCGGCACTATCTGCGGGTATCTCTGCCAGAATGCCATCATGATCTTCGACGGCTATGTCCACCAGCTGCCTGACTTCGACCCGGTGGAAACCAAGGAGTGGCTCGACTCGCTCGACGCGGTGGTCGACACCCACGGCAAGACTCGAGCCCGATTCCTGCTCACCAAGTTGCTCGACCGCGCCAACGCCAGCCAGGTGTCGTTCCCGGCAACGGTGAGCACGCCGTACGTCAATACGATTCCGCGCGAGCAAGAGCCTTGGTTCCCTGGAGACGAGCACATCGAACGGCGGATCCGAGCCTTCATCCGCTGGAACGCCGCGATGATGGTGGTGAAGGCCAACAAGGCTGCTGACGGCATCGGCGGTCACCTCAGCACGTTCGCCAGTTCAGCCGCCTTGTACGAAATCGGTTTCAACCACTTCTTCCGTGGCAACGACGGGCACGTCGGCGACCACGTGTATTTTCAGGGTCACGCCGCACCCGGTGTGTACGCACGCGCGTACCTTGAAGGCCGCCTCACCGACGACGATCTCGACCACTTCCGCCAGGAGATCGGACGCAGCGGGCGCGGTCTGTCGAGCTACCCGCACCCACGGCTCATGCCCGACTTCTGGGAGTTTCCCACCGTCTCCATGGGTCTCGGCCCCATCACCGCGCTCTATCACGCTCGGTTCAACCGCTACATGCAGAATCGACAACTCGACGACACCAGCGGCAGCCGCGTGTGGGCGTTCCTCGGTGATGGAGAATGCGACGAGCCAGAGACCCTGGGTGCCATCTCGTTGGCATCTCGTGAGCACCTCGACAATCTGGTGTTCGTCGTCAACTGCAACCTGCAGCGTCTCGACGGCCCGGTTCGCGGCAACGGCAAGATCATCCAAGAGCTCGAAGCGGTGTTCCGCGGTGCCGGCTGGAATGTCATCAAGGTCGTCTGGGGCTCGGGTTGGGATGCGCTGCTCGCGCAAGACAAAGACGGCGTGCTGCTCAACAAGATGAACACCACCGTCGACGGCGAGTTCCAGCGCTACGCCGTGGAAGACGGCAACTACGCCCGCGAGAACTTCTTCGGCCCCGACCCGCGGCTGCGCCAGATGGTGCAGCATCTCACCGACCAAGACATCGCCCAGTTGCCGCGCGGCGGCCACGACTACAAGAAGTTGTACGCGGCCTACAAGGCGGCCAGTGAGAACCTTGGTAGTGGTCGACCCACGGTCATCCTTGCCAAGACGGTCAAAGGATGGACCCTGGGGCCAGGTTTCGAGGGTCGCAACGCAACGCACTCGATCAAGAAGATGACGACACAACAGATCATGGATCTGCGTGACCGCCTGCATCTTGAGAACGAAATCCCCGACGCGGTGTTCGAGACGAACCCGACGCCGTACTTCAGACCGTCGGAAGACTCGATCGAGTGGCAGTACATGATGGAGCGGCGCAAGGCGCTTGGCGGTTCGCTTCCCAAGCGCAACACCACCATCCGCAAGCCACTCCTGCTTCCTGCCGACAAGGTGTACTCCGAACTCAACGGCGGTTCTGGCAAGCAGGAAGTCTCGACCACCATGGGTTTCACCCGGTTGTTGCGAGCGCTCTGCCGCGACGAAAATGTCGGCAAGCGCATCGTGCCGATCATTCCTGACGAAGCACGCACGTTCGGCATGGACGCACTGTTCCGCGAGCTCGAGATCTACGCCAGTCAGGGACAGAAGTACGAGCCAGTGGACCACGATCTGCTGTTGTCGTACGCCGAAGACAAAGACGGACAGATTCTCGAAGAGGGCATCACCGAGGCGGGGTCGATGTCGAGTTTCATCGCGGCAGGCACTGCGTACTCCACGCGTGGTGTGCCCATGATCCCGTTCTTCACCTTCTATTCGATGTTCGGCTTCCAACGAGTGGGCGACCTCATCTGGCAAGCGGCCGACAGTCGCACACGTGGTTTCCTCATGGCAGCTACCGCTGGGCGAACCACTCTTCTTGGCGAAGGACTGCAGCACCAAGATGGTCACTCGCTGGTGTTGGCGTCCACGGTGCCGTCGCTTCAGGCATACGACCCGGCCTTCGCGTACGAAGTGGGCGCTATCGTCAAGCACGGCATCGAGCGCATGTACGGGGGCGCGGTCGGTGACGACGGCGAGACGCTCGACCCGGACTCGATGTTCTACATCACGTTGTACAACGAGAACTACTTCATGCCTGCGGTGCCCGACGGCGACCCAGACGGGTTCCTGGCAGGCGCTGTACGGGGCCTCTACCGGTGGGCGACTGCTCCAGAGGGCCCATCCAAACGCGCCACCATTCTGTTCTCGGGTATCTCGCACGCAGCGGCAACCGAGGCGGCTGCCGAACTGGCCGAGCACTACGACGTCGGCACCGAACTGTGGTCGGCAACCAACTACAAGAAGTTGCGCGAAGAAGGGCTCGCGATCACTCGCTACAACCGGCTGCACCCAACGGGTGAGCGACGGGTGCCCATGGTGACGCAGTTGCTCGCCGAATCGTCTGGCCCGATCGTTGCGGTGAGTGACTTCATGATGATCGTCCCCGAGCAGATTGCACGGTTCGTGCCTGCCGGCCGGGAGTTCAACGTCCTCGGTACCGACGGCATGGGTCGGTCCGACACGCGCGAAGCACTTCGTCGCCACTTCGAGATCGACGCCGGTCACGTGGTGGTCTCGGTTCTCACCGGGCTGCTTGCAACCGGCGAGGTCGATGCTGCCACTGTCGAAGATGCCATCGCCCGATACGGCATCGACCCAGACGCCGTCAACCCACTCCTCGCCTGACGTTGCGGCCCGCACCCAACCGGAGCGCGATCGTTGCGCCGCGTCAAGGCGGTCGCTTCGACGGACCGAACGCCACAGAGACGACCCCGACACTGCGCCGTTCGCCGAGCCATCAGACGCTCGGTTGGATCGCGATTGGTATCGCCGTGGTCGGGTTCTCGCTCGGCTCCACACTCGTCAAGCGAGCCGATTCCCCGCCGGTCATGTTGGCGTTCTGGCGCATGGTCACGACCTCCATCGTCTGGAATGCCCTCCTCATCACGACCGGGCGCCGACCCTCGTGGACGAGCATCAGACGAGGCGTCGTCCCGGGCATCTTGTTCGGGCTCAACCTCACTGCGTTCTTCGTCGGCGCCACCAACAACAGCATCGCCAACGCCGAACTGATCGGCGCACTCGCACCGTTCCTGATCGTGCCGATCGGCGCCAAGTTGTTCGGCGAGGGGATCAACCGCCGAGCGCTGCTGTTTGCGCTGCCTGCGCTGGGCGGCGTCACCCTCGTGTTGTTCTCTGCGCCGCCTACCGGAGATTCGTCGTGGAAGGGCAACATCTTCAGCGTGGCCGCCATGTTGTTGTGGGCCTGCTACGTCGCTGCCACACGCCACTTCAGGGGGCCGCTCGACGTGATCGAGTTCATGGCGTCGATACTCCCTGTGGCCACCTTGACGGTGCTGCCGTTCGCCTTGTTGAACGGGTTCAGCAACGTGTCGTGGCACGGATGGAAGTACATTCTTCTGCTGACCTTTGTGACCGGCCTATTTGCTCACGGGTTGATCGTGTTCGCTCAGCGAACCATCGGAATCGGCACCATCGGTGTCGCCCAAGTGGCGCAACCAGCGCTCGCCGCGTTCTGGTCGTTCCTGATTCTCGGAGAGCCCCTGCACCGGTTGCAGCTCGTCGGGATGGGTCTGGTACTCACCGGTCTGCTCGCCTTCATCACCGCTACACAGCGAGCCAATCGCCACGCGCTGCTACCGGCAGAGCCCACGTCGATCGCTGAGACCTCGGTCGCCCTCGACGATCGGTAGCAGCACCGGGTCCACCACACGTTCACGTCGTGAGAACCAGCGGTCGGTAGCCTCTGGGCGGTGTCCAATTCCACGACGACCAGGGGGGTGTCCAAGGGAGTGTCTGACCCCGTGGTGCAGGTGACCCACCTGTCGAAGCGGTTCCGCATCTACCACGAACGCCACCAGTCGCTGAAGCAGTCGTTGTTGAAGCTGCGGCGCAGCACGCACGAAGACTTCTGGGCGCTTCGTGACGTCACATTCGACGTGCAACGCGGTGAGACGTTCGGCATCATCGGCCACAACGGCAGCGGCAAATCCACTCTTCTGAAGTGCCTGACCGCCATTTTGCAACCCAACGAGGGTTCCGTCTTGGTCAACGGCTCCATGTCAGCGCTGCTGGAACTCGGGGCCGGGTTCCATCCGGAACTCAGTGGGCGCGAGAACGTGTTCCTGAACGCCGCAATCCTCGGGGTACCGCGACGTCACATCAGCGAACGATTCGAAGAGATCGTGGAGTTCTCTGGGTTGGAACAGTTCATCGACACTCCGGTCAAGAACTATTCGTCGGGCATGTTCGTCCGACTCGGGTTCGCCGTCGCGATCAACGTCGATCCCGATGTACTCATCATCGACGAGGTGCTCGCCGTCGGCGACGCTGAATTCCAACAGAAGTGCGGCGACAAGATCGCCGAGTTCCGTGATCGCGGCCGAACGATCGTGCTGGTCACGCACTCCATGTCTGACGTCGTGCGCATCTGTCAGCGCGCCGCGTGGATCGATCATGGCCAGCTTCGACAGGTCGGAGCACCCAACGAAATTGCCGACGCATACCTGGAAACCACGCACGCAGGCCGGTCGGCTCACGTGCAAGAGGGCATGCGGTGGGGCTCTGGCGAGGCATCGATCGATTCGATCGAGCTTCTCGACAGCGCAATGCAGCCGGTGGAGCTTCCCCGTTCGGGCGAACCGCTCGCAATCCGGGTGCACTTGTCTGCGCCGTCGCCGGTGACGAGTCCAGAGGTGTCGCTGACCATCTACGACCAGAACGCCAATCTGGTCAGCGAGGTGAGCACTCGAATTCGCAACGTGGACCTCGGTGTGCTGCACGCCCCGCGTGTCATCACCTTGGAACTCGACCGACTACCCCTTGCCGAAGGCACCTACGAAATGACCTGCATGGTCCGTGATCACTCCGGTCAGCGCGAGCTCGATGTTCGCAGCCGTTTCGTGCGCTTCGACGTGTTGAAGGGTGACCTCGGCGACAAGGGCATCCTCACCCTGGGCGGCACCTGGGCCGTCTGAAATGACGAAGGGTGTCAAACCTGACGATCGGCGTCAGACCCCCACCGTCAGATCTGACGGTGGGGGTCTGACCCCGATCGTCAGCCCGTTCGTCAGGTTCAGAGTTCTTCGGCGAAACCTTTTTCCACCTTGTCGAAGATCCACCAGCCGATCGCCAGCGCAGCGAAGGCATAGATGGCGAGTAGAACGAAGTCGGCCAGACGCGGCATTCGCATGTCGTACATCAGGTTTCGGAACATTCGGGCCATCACCGCCATGGGAAGATTGTTGTAGATCCTGAGAATCGTCGGGTGATCCGCCAGTGCTTCTTCGGCGAAGCTCGGTGCATAGACGATCGGTGTGGCAAAGAACCAGCCCTGGACCAAAATGCTCCAGAGGTATGACAGGTCACGGAAGTAGACGTTTCCCGCAGCGAGCCCAAGCCCGATTCCGGTCGCGAAGATCGCCAGCAACGCCATGGTCAGGATGATCATCGGCAGCCACAACACGATGATGTTGCCGAAAACCGCCAGTGCCACCGCTAGGACAGTCAGCTCCACAGCAAGCGTGAACAGCCCAGCGATCACGGTCGACAGCACGAGATGTTCTCGCGGAAACGCCACCTTTCTGACGAGGGCCCCATTGGCGACGATCGACCCCATCGACGTGGTGACCGCGATGTTGAAGAACGTCCACGGGAGCAAAGCACACAGGAGGAAGAACGCGTACGAGTTCAGCCCGCTGGGATCACCCTCGAGCGGTTGGGTGTTCATGATGACCGAGAACGCAAACGTGTAGATCAGCATGAATGCGATGGGGTTCAACAACGACCAACCCCACCCCAACAAGCTGCGTTTGTACCTGCCGCGCAGTTCGCGAAGTGTCAGGTTCCACAGCAGCTCGCGGCGGGCCACCAGTTCAGTCGCCGATGACATACTGCCGAGAGGCTAATGGGCGCATCGGCACTCTCGGTTGGTGTGGGCTCGCCTATCGGCTCGCCCTCTCAGTCCTTAGGCTTGGCACCGTGCCGGGAGACGTCTACATCACAGGTGATGCTGAGTCTGACGGCTTGCTGAACTCCGATGGCACCGCACTGTTGATCGGCATGTTGCTCGACCAGCAAGTGCCGTTGGAGTGGGCGTTCGCCGGCCCCGCCAAACTCCGCAGCCGCCTCGGACACCTCGATGCGGCGCGTATCGCAGCGATGCCCAAACCCGACTTTGTCGCGCTTGCGTGCGAGGTGCCAGCGATCCACCGATTTCCGGCGGTCATGGCGCGCCGCATCCAGGCGATGTGCGCCGTGCTCGAGGCCGAATGGCAGTCCGACGGGGCAACACTGTGGGCCGAAGTCGCTGACGGCCGGGAACTGGCGAAGCGGTTGCGCTCCTTGCCTGGTTTCGGAGCGGAGAAGGTTCAGATCACGGTCGCGTTGCTGGCCAAGCGGTGGCATGTACGCCCCGACGACTGGGAAGCGGCAGCCGGGGTGTTTGCCGACGGCGAGCCGAGGTCGATCGCAGACTGTTTCGATGTCACCTCGTACCAACGAGTTCGCGACTGGAAAACGCGCCAGCGCGCCGCCAACCTCGACAAGCAGGGTCGGCCGCTGTGACGGGGCTGGAACCAGCGTCATACCTCCCGGCGGCCAGGTGGATGGTCAGTGCCGACGATCACCTGGCCTTCACCGACCTCAGCGGCGATGTGAACCCCATCCACACCGACCCACTGGCCGCTCGGCGACTCCCGTTCGGGCAGGTGGTCGTGCATGGTGTGCACCTTCTCGCTCGTGCGCTCGATCAATGGGCGGCCGTCCACCCTGATCGAGCGTTCTCACATGTCTCGGCGACGTTCCGTCATCCGGTCGCTGTCGGGGCCGCATTGACGACGGAGTGGGCCGAACTCGACGATGACTCCTCGGTCACCATCAGCGTGACGGTGAACGGAGTGCTGGCCGCAGACATCACCGCCAAGACCACCACCAACCATGTCGCTTTTCCTGGTGATTGGCGCCCGGAAACGCGACACGAACGGATGGTGCGACCGTTGGTTCGGACGCTCGAGGAACTTGCAGGCAGTCACGGTTCAGTGGCCGTCGATGCCGACGTGGGTGCAGCCGTGTCCTCATTGCCGCATCTGGCAATCGCTGCGGGTCATGCGGCGACGTTGGAACTGATCGCTTCGAGTGCCCTGGTGGGCATGCATGTTCCAGGCTTGCATTCGATGTTCTCGTCGCTGAGCCTCGCCATTTTGCCGCGGAACCATCCCATCGGGTATCTGGCCTACTCGGTCACGCATGTCGACCCTCGGTTCTCGCGGGTCACGATCGAGGTCGAAGGGAGCTCGGTTGCCGGCCGAGTCGTTGCATTCGTCCGGCCAAGTCCCATCGAACAATCGGTCGACACGAGCGCTGTTCGCTCCGGGGAGTTCACCGGTCAACGCTGGCTGATCGTCGGTGGCTCGCGAGGGCTCGGGGCTGCTGCGGTTCGTCTGCTGGTAGCAGGCGGGGCAGAGGTGCGTTTCACGTATCACCAGGGCCACAGAGAGTCGGAGGAACTCAGCGATCAAACTGGTGCAGTTCCGGTGGCGTTCGACGTGTTCGCCGGCGGCGTCGACGGCCGGATGACCGCAATCACCACGGGTTGGCAGCCCACGCACCTCGGGTGGTTTGCCTCTCCGCCGATTTTCGTCGGTACGCGCGACACCTACGACGACACCTTGTACCAGCGGTTCGTCTGGGCCTACGTCGATGCGTTCGCGGCGGCCATCGTGACACTCGCTCCACATGGGCTCGTCGGCGCGTTATGGCCGTCGTCGCAAGCCGTCGGCATGCAGGTGCCCGGCCTTGCCGAGTACATCGACGCCAAGCGACAGGGAGAGACTCGGTGCGATCAACTCCGACGCGACTGGCCGGGCGTCGCGATCGCAGCCCCACGCCTACCACGGTTGCTCACCGACCAGAGCACCGCCTTCGTTCCCACCGAGTTCGGAGACACCGCCGCCGAGGTACTGGCAGCGCTACGCGCCACGAACGCGATCGCCGGGAGCGAAGCGACCCATCCGCCCGGGTCTTGAGAGCGCTGTCGGCACCACGGATAGGCTGCGGCCCGTGTCTGATTCCCCGTCTGATTCCCCGTCTGATTCCCCGTCTGAGTCCCGGTCTGGTTCGCTCATCGCTCTCTTTGCCGACGGTCTCGGAGTGCCGAGCGAGTCGTTGACCGACGACACGTCGCCCGACAACACGCCGCAGTGGGACAGCCTTGCTGCGATGACACTGGTATCGCTGATCGAGGACCAGTACGACGTAGAGCTGTCTACACGAGACATCATGAAAATGCAGACGATCGGGATTGCCCGTTCGGTGTTGACCGGCAAAGGCGTCGTCGGGCTCTGACCCACGACAACACGTCGTGCTCGCGAGTCACCAACATGGCTGATCCAATCCCGTCGTCATCTCCGTCGCTGTCAGAGTCGCGGTCCCAGGCTCGTGCCCTCGTTGCCCGGTGGAGAGAACTGGTGGCAGTACCCACCCATCCGGATGCCCGCCAAGTTCTGATCGTTGCTTCGCACACGGCGAACCCGCTCGAGGTACCGATCGGCATCGGGCTCACCGACTGCGATGGAATGAGTCCCTCGGTTTCCTTCGCCGATTACAACCAACTCTTCCAGGTCTGCCTGGACCCGGGCGCCCATGGCGCCGACCGTGCAGACGACATCGTGTTGCTGTGGCGCATCGAGGATGTCTTCGAGCGCGACTTTCACGCCTGGACGAACCTCGACGATCTGGCGCTCGGCCGCCTTCTGGATGGGGCCAACTCCCTGGGCCAAGCAGTGGCGGGGTTGGCGACCAGCGTGCCTGGCAGAGTTACCGTCGGAGATGCCCCAGTGCCGGTGGGATTCGGTCTCGACCATCACGACGGAACCGAACTCACCGAACTCGCTTCTCTCCAACAGCTGATGAATCAAGCCTTCGAAGCCGGTCTGGCCGATGGATTGACGCAGGGATCCGTCGTGGTCGAACGTGCGCGGGTATCTGCGCTGCAACTGGCGCTCGGGTCGTTGCACGCATTCGATCGCCGGACGTGGTTGATGTACCGGCAGCCCTACACCGACGCTTTCAACCACACGCTCGGTGGCGAAATCGTCAGGTCATTGACCAGCCGCACTCGGGTTCCGCCCAAGGTGTTGGTGCTCGACTGTGACGACACCTTGTGGGCGGGGCTGGCTGCGAACGACGGCATCGGCAACCTCAAGTGCAGCGATGCCTTTCCAGGTCTCGCGCACCGGGAGTTCCAGATGGCTGCCAAGCGGCTTCGCAGTCGCGGGGTGCTGCTCGCCATCGCCAGCAAGAACGATCGCCCCGTTGTCGATCAGGCGTTTATCGAGGTGGACGGAATGGTGCTGGCACCCGACGACATCTCAGGTTGGAAGGTGTCATGGGGGCCGAAACCGCAAGCGGTTGCCGAACTGGCGCACGAGTTCAACCTGGGCATCGATTCTTTCGTGTTCGTAGATGACAGCGACTACGAGATCGGCGCGATGCGCAGCCAACTCGCCGAGATCGTTTCGCTCCAAGTGCCCGAAGACATCGAAGCGTTGCCTGACCTGCTGGCTGAATCTGGGCTGTTCCGTGCGATGCGCGTCACCGCTGACGACCGCGAACGCACCGCCCGCATGATCGCCGAGTCGGACCGCGGCGCCGCGTCCACAGCGATGTCACACGCCGAGTTCCTCACCTCGCTCGAACTGCGGGTCGAGGTGACCGAGGTGGGCGCGTCTGAACTCGGCCGAGTGACGCAGCTCATCAACAAGACCAATCAGTTCAACCTCACCACCATCCGGCGCGACCAGGCGCAAATGGGAGCGCTGGTCGCGCGTGACGACGCTGCGGTGTTCGCTGCCTCGGTCGAGGATCGGTTCGGCGAGTACGGACTCGTCGGGGTGATCATCGCGACACAACAGCCAGACGCGAGCTGGTATCTCGACACCGTGTTGATGAGTTGTCGGGTGCTGGGCCGCGGCGTTGAGACCGCACTGCTCGCCGGCGCAATCGGTGAACTGCGCCAGCGCCAACCAGGAGCGGTGACGGCTCGGTACGTCGCCACCGAGCGAAACGCCCTCGTCGCCGATCTGCTCCCCCGCCATGGGTTCGTCCCGGACGGAGACCAGTTCGTCCTTGCTGCCGACAGCATCATCGCCGTGCCGGCGCATTTGACGCTCACGATCCACACGACCCCTCCTGCTACCAAATCGTCGAACGAGCCTCAGAGCGGCGGGTAGCCGCGCCGAATGATTCCTACGTACGACTCGTTCGACTGGTTCGCCAGCCTGTTGCCGCTGTTGGTGGTCTTGGCCCCTCTGCTCCTGGTCGTTCGGGTACGCGGCTGGCGTAGAGCCATCATTGCCGTCGCTGGGCTCTACCTGCTGGCGCTCATCGCACCTCGACTCGCGCTGTTGCACCTCGTGATCTGGCTGGTGGTCGCAGCGCTCGTTCCCATCGTGTCGAAGACCGGAGAGCGTCGCAGTGGGCCATACGTTCTCGCGGCCGCATTGGTCGCGGTGCTGGCGCCGATGATTGCCTGGAAACTGTGGCCCATCGACTTCGTCATCAACATGAACGTGTGGATGAACCGCCCATTCCGCTTGATTGATCTACCTGCTGCGGTCGAGTTCACCGCCCCGATCATCGCCCCGATCGGCTTGTCGTTCAGCGCGTTCCGGGCGGCTGACATCATCGTGAAATCGAACCTCGGGCTCATCAGTCCGACGCCTGGCGACGTGCTGGCGTATGGCTTGTTCCCGCCACTGCTTGTCGTTGGCCCCATCGCTTCCTTCGCCGAAGTGGCAACCACGCTCGACCGACCCGTACCCCTCACCGTCGAGCGTGCCTTCGACGGTTTCAGCCTCATCATGAGTGGGTTGTTCAAGGTGTTCGTCCTGTCGTATCTGTTGAGCTGGTCGGGCGACATCTTCGGTTCTCACGACGTGAACGACACCTGGCGCGTGTGGGTGAGCCTCATTGCTTTCGGTTGGTACTTCTACTTGAACTTCGCCGGGTACTCAGACCTCGCCATCGGCACCGGCCATCTGCTCGGTGCGAACATCCGGCCAAACTTCGAATGGCCGTACTCCAAGACGAACCCATCGTCCTTCTGGAACAGCTGGCACATGAGCCTCACCCGGTTCCTTCGCGCCAACGTGTTCACGCCGATCGTTGCTGGCAAGCCACAGCGTCAGTTCTTCGCGACGATGGTGCTCATGGTGTCCATTGGACTGTGGCACGCGATCACTTGGGCGTCGCTGGTCTTCGGTGTGTACCACGGCGTATCGCTGATCACCCACCGGGTCGTCGAGCGCCGGCGCACGCCGTCACCAGCCCCTGTGTGGAGGTTCGCCAAGCCGATGTTGGTGTTCTTCTGGTATGCCCTCAGCCTGCCCCTGCTACAACTCGATCTCGGCGAGGCCCTCGAGTTCTACGGTTCACTCGCCGGAGTTCGATCATGAAAGGCGTGAGAACATGAAGGGCCTGAGGTCGTGAAACGAGCACGCGCGCTGTTCGTGGGTCGTCTAGGGGTCGGTGGTACGTGGGGCAGCATCGGCCGCATCGCCGCTTTCGCTGCGGTCTGGGTATTCGTCATCGGGGTGATCGTGTCGCCCCGTGGCACCACCCCCGCCGATCGCGACATAGACGCAGACAGCCCACCGTCACCAGTGGAGTACCTCGGGCCGCTGTCGAGACAAGACTTCTCGGGGTTCCTGCCCGCTACCAACTCCACTCCCGACTCGTTCCAGGTGGCCTGGGTGGGCGGCTCGGAAACGAAGTGGGAGTCGCGCTCCGTGCCCGGTCAGGTGACCCAGTTCATGTCGACCTTCGGCGGCGCACCCATCGAACACGATGCGTACACCATCATCGCTCCCCGCCAGATCGATGCGTTGCGCGCGATCGACGCAGCGCTCGACGACCACCCCGACGCACTGGTCGTGTCCATGAACCCGGTGTGGGTGAGCGACGAGTGGTCGGCGCGGGAGTGGCCAAACCTCGACGTGGCAGAGATCACCACCTTGCTCAGCGACCCGATGTTGTGGCCGTGGGCGCTAGCGCTCACCTCACCGGAGGATGTCGGTTGGAGCGTTGCACGCGAACTTTCTCCGGTGGTCGCAGCGCAGGCACGCCTCAACGCCGACGCCCAAGACGTTGTCGATGCGCTCGACGTGGTGGAACAGCTGCCGCCAGCGACCACGATGCCCGGTGCACCACTACCAGTGCCAGTTGGCGATCCGCGGCTTCCCGTCGGCGACCCCAGCTACTTCTGGCTGACTCAGGAGTACGGAACCGAACGGATCGAGGACTCCACCGAGCGCGTCGCGTTGATGCTCGACGGGCTCGTCGGCGACGACAGCGTTGCCAGGCAGCTCGCCACGCAGATCGCCGACAAGGTCGAAGAGGCGGGAATCCCGGTGTTCCTCTATCCGGCACCCACCTCGCCAGACAGTTTCGACAACGCGCATTTCGCCTCCTCGTTCGCCGATCTGCAATCGTTCTGGACCGACATTGCGTCAGCTGTCGACTCGCCGCTCGTGCACTTCGAGATCGAATCGATGACCGCCGCGTTCGCTGACGGCGAAGGCCTTGTCAATGGTGGATTCATCGACGTGGTGCACATGTACGACACCACACCGTTTGCCGGCGTGCTCGCTCCGAAACTCTGCGCCCAGTGGAGCGCCGCCATCCCCGGAAAGTCGTGCGCATGAAACACGCTCGTCACTACATCATCGAAGTCGCTATCGGCCTGGCGATCGCGTTGCTGCTGTTGTGGACATCGATCGCCGCCGTGACCGACATCCCGTTCGTCTACCAGGGTCTGTAGCGGCAGGGTCTGTAGCGGCAGGGTTCGGCAGGGTCCGCAGCGGCCGGCTCACGGGTTGGCACGCCGACGCCACACTTGCCGCCGCTGGTCGGGGAACTCGGCTGCGAACTTGGTGGCCGCGTCATCGGATCCGACCAGGACCAATTCACCATCGGTTGGCAACTGCAACTCCGGGTCGGGGTTTCCAACCAGATGACCGTTGCGCTCCACAGCGACCACGTTGCAACCAGTGCGCCGTCGAACGTGTGCCGCCGCCAATGTCTTGCCTGCCAATTCGTGCGGGATCGGCGTGCGGAACACGCTGAACCCGTCGGAGACCAGGATCGTCTCGTCGCCACGAAAGTGATTCCAGATCGCTGCCGAGCCCGTGGCCGCGTACGACAACACGGCGTCGGCTCCGGCCCGGTACAGCGTCGACACGTTCCGGTCGAGTCGCGACCTCGAAACGATTCTGACGTCGGGGCGCAGGCCTCGGCAGTATCGAGTGAGATACACGTTCATGTCGTCGTCGTGGGTCGTGATCACCACGGCTGCGGCGTCGGCGATGCCAGCGTCATCGAGTACCGATCGATCGGCGGCGTCGCCGATCACGTAACTGACACCGTCACGACGTCGCTGCTCGAGCTGCTCGACGATGGTGAACGAATTCCCGTCGACAGCGCAGGCTCGACCAACCGCCCGGCCGACGCGGCCACCGCCGATGATCACCGTGTGCGAGTTCGCTTCCGTGGACGATGCAAAGGCTTCTTCGAAGTCAGCGAGTTGCTGCGATGTGGCCGCCAGAAGAAGGATCGTCGTTTCATGCAGCTGCGTTTCTGCGGCGGCGATCTCGAACGTCCCTCGGTTCCACAAGCCGATGATTCCCACCCCGAATCGAGCTCGCAGTTGAGCGTCGTTCAGCGTCATCCCGACCAGGTCGGTGGCGACCACGCCGGCTTCGGCGATGAGCAGGCCGGCGAAACCGCCGATGATATGCGTTCGACCTGCCTGACCGAGAGTGCGCGACGCCATCGCGGCCCCGAGAATTTCGCCGAGTTCCACCACCCGGTTCGCTCCGGCGATCTCCAAGATGTCGACCGACGCAGGAGAGTTTGCGCTCGCCACGATGTCGACACCGGGAGCGATTTCCCGGACGGTGAACGCAACGTTGGTGTTGGCCTGGTCGCTGCGGGTTGCAACCACCATCGCCGCCGAACCGACGCGTGCCAGTTCGTAGGTGGATGGCGAGTCGATCGCGCCCACCATCACTTCGTGGCCTTCATCGTGCAGCTGGCCCGCTCGTTCCACATCGTCGACGATCAAGACGTATGGCACGCCGACCTGCTTGGCACGTTCTGCCAACGCCACTTCGACAGGACCCCACTCCACCAAGATGATGTGACCTTTGATCGAGGCGTGGACCGACCTGGGGGCGCGGCGCCGCTCTCGGTCTGCCATCCACGGCATGAACACGAACTGGATGAAGACGAAGGGCAGCATGACCAGCAGGAAGGTGCTGCCTGCCAACAACACGACCACCGAGAACAGCCGGCCCGCATCAGAAGTGAAGGTGATGTCGCCGAAACCGAGCGTGGTCATCGTGGTCAAGGTCCAGTAAACGCTGGTGGCCCACGAGTACTTCCGGTCTTCACGATCCATCAGTTCGTGGAACAACGTGCTGAACAACAGCACCATCGCCGCAAACACGACGAACAGCACGATCACCGTTCGCAGCTGACGGCCGCGTTGTGCCCGAGTGGTCGTTGGCGAGGTGAACGGGTCGGTCGTTCCACCAAACGTGGGCGCCGTGTCGCGGCCGCCGAGACGCTGGGTGACTTGGGCCAATGTGGCTCCAAGCGACTTCAACATGGCCGCCGCCGATCGCTGTCCACCACTGCCAATGATGTCACAACCCACCCACCTGGGACGGCTTGTGGGCCGTCCTCGACCGCAGCGCCGCGGGGATCAGCCCCGTGCGCGCTTGTTCAGGGCTGCCTGTTCAACGATCTTCTCGATGCGCGCAGTACGAGTCTCGTCGCGCACCGCACTGATGACCCAGAACAACATCTGTTTGCGGGGGCTTGCGGGAAACATGTTCCAGTTCGCTCGGGCTGCGGGTTCATCGTCGAGTGCAGCAGCGAGATCATCGGGTTCCATGAGGTCCTCGACGGGTTCGTACATCGTCCACCAGCCGTTCGATCGAGCCACTTCGATAGACCTGCGACCCGCATCGGTCATCAGCCCAGCCGCGTCCATGTCAGCGGCTCGTCGTCGATTGAGCCTCGTCCACGTGCTCTTTGGCTTACGCCTGGTGAACAGCTGCAAGCCGCGATCCTCATCGAGGATGGTCACCGTGGAGTCGATCCAACCGAAGCAGATCGCTTCTTCCACCGCCTCGGGATACGGGCAGATCGGGCCGCCATGCGAGCTCCTCCATGAACACAGCCACATGCCAGGCGCTGAGTCGTGGTGCGCTTCCAACCATGCACGCCACTGCTCACGACTCTGGGCGTGAAATATCGGATAGTCGAACTTCCACGTATCTGGGTGATCCGATGCAGCGCCTCGCACTACCAGCTCCGCTTCAGCCACAGGGCGGAGAGCAGCGCGTGAGTGTGAGCTCGACGAGGCCGATGGCGAAGGCGACGCACCGACAGCCAGAGCGCGGCGCGTTGCGTTCCCCGGTCAGCGAATCGGAAACTGGCGAGCAGACGATTTCGCTCCTGCAAGTAACGGGTTCGCGACGGTGCAGACGCGGTGGACAAGCTGCCGATGTGTTCCACCACCGAGGTCGACACGAGCCGATACGACCATCCCAGCTCGCGTCCCCTCAACGCGAGATCGACGTCTTCGTAGTACAGCACGTACCGCTCATCGAATCCTCCTGTGGCCTGCAAGAAGACGCTGCTGAACAGCACGGCACCGGCAGTGAAGATGCGGAGATCAGACGGCTCGACACCGGGCCCATCTTCGTCACCCAACCCGATGTCGGTTCCGGCGCCGTCGGGCCCGACCTGCACACCGAGGCTGTTGACCGTCGAAGTTCCCGCAAAGATCAACTTCGGCTGCGCCGCACCGATTCTGAGCTCCGTTGGAGCGTCACGAAGCTCTGAGACGAGCGGAGCCAGCCATCCAGGCCGCACCATCACGTCATCGTTGAGCAGGGCGATCTCGACTGGCGCATCGTTTTGCCGGTGGGCCATTGCCGCGGCGAACCCGACGTTGGCAGCGGCGCCGTACCCGCGGTTCTCCATTCGGATCAGCTCGATCGCGTCACCCGACACGACAGCCGTTCCGCCGGTGTCGACCACCACGATGTGATCGATGCCGCCGCCAGCTCGAAGTGCAGCGATGCACCGGTCGAGCACCGCTTGACCGGCTGAGTAGGTGACCACGACGGCAACGCTCACGGTGCGAACGGTACAGTGCCCAACCGTGGCAACGACTCTCATCACCGGTGGCGCCGGCTACATCGGCTCGCACACCGTGCGTGCGCTGCGCCAGGCCGGGCGGCCCGTCGTCGTGCTCGACACGCTCGAACTCAGCACAGCGGACGCGGTGCTCGACGCCCCGCTCGTGGTGGGCGACATCGCCGACCAGCCGCTCGTCGAGAGAACGATTCTCGAGTACGACGTCGACGCCATCGTCCACTTCGCGGCGTACAAGAACGTGGGCGAATCGATGGCACACCCGTCGAAGTACTTTCACAACAATGTCGCTGGTACGACCACGTTGCTCGACGCAGCGATCGCCACGGGCGTCGGGCAGTTCGTGTTCTCGTCATCGTGTTCCGTGTACGGAACACCCAGCCACGTACCCGTGGACGAGTCGCAACCAATTCACCCGGAATCGACCTACGCCGAAACCAAGGCGATGGTAGAGCGCATACTGCATTGGTACGGCGCGGTTCACGGTCTGCGCAGCGTGAGCCTGCGGTACTTCAACGCGGCAGGCGCCAGCTTCGATTCGCGCCTGGGCGAAGACTGGACCTACGCGCTCAACCTCATCCCGGTTGCGATCAAAGCGTTGCTCACTGGCGGCGAGCCGCTGAACGTGTTCGGCGACGACTACGACACACCAGACGGTACGTGCGTCCGCGACTACATTCACGTCGACGACTTGGCAGGAGCTCACATCGCCGCGATCGATTACCTCGCCGGTGGCGCCGCCACCACTGCAATCAACGTCGGTACGGGTATCGGCGCCTCCGTGAAGGAAGTGCTCGACGGCATCGAGCAAGTGGCCGGGCAACCCGTGCCACATCGCATCGTGGCCCGACGCGAAGGCGACCCGGTCTCGACCTACTCAGATACGGCTCGCTCCTCGGCGTTGCTTGGCTGGACCGCGACGTACGGCCTCGAGCAGATTCTGGCTAGCGCATACCGCTGGCACCTTCAGCAGCTCGACGCCTGAATCCACGCCGATGCTGCCCATCATCGTCACCAACTCTCCAGCGGCAATCGCGACGATCCCCCGGCACGATTCACCCGACGTGTCGGTGATCTTCGTCACGTATGGAAC